>NZ_JAJNIQ010000009.1:0-100448 GCF_022386395.1 Mammaliicoccus sp. J-M40 | reverse complement strand
ATTAAAAATGGCCAAATCCATAGCTTAGCTATGAATTTGACCAAAAAGACATTTTTATTATTTAGTTGTCTACTTGACAGGGTTCACTTCAAAAGTTGGGACACGGCTTTTATTTTTTGAAGAAAATTATTTGTATTAGCGAACGTTGTTGACACGTTTAATAAGAATAGTCAACAAGGATAGCGTTATTGACACGATTGCTAAGAATAGTCATTAAGAGCACTAACAATAAAGGTTCTTTTCGCCATTCATGACGAAAAGAACCTTTATTTAATTATTCAATTTCATCTGTTAATGTTTCTAATTCGTCAATCAAACTACCGATATAAGCTATTGTTTCTTTTAACGGCTTATCTGTAGTAACATCAATTCCAGCTAACTCTGCTAATTCAACTGGAGATTTTGAACCACCTGATTTCAATACATTTAACCAATCATCAACAGCAGGTTGTCCTTCATTTTCTATTCTTTGACTCATTACTGTACCAATTGTTAATCCAGCAGAGTAAGTATATGGGTATAATCCCATATAATAATGAGGTTGGCGCATCCAAGTTAATTCAGCACCGTCAGTTATTTCGACTTCGTCACCCCAAAAATCTGAAATAACTTTCTTTTTAATTTCATTAAGCAGTGGGGCAGTTAAAGCTTCACCTTCGTCTACTTTTCTATAAACTTCTCTTTGGTACTTAGCTTCTAATAAGTGCGTAACCATATTATGATAATAAGTTCTTGAAATAATTGAACTTATCACCCAACGTTTGAATTTTGGATCATTTGATTTTTTTAATAAGCTATTTGCCATTAACATTTCATTCATTGTAGATGGTGCTTCCACAAAATACATAGAACAATCAGCTTGGTATACATTTTGATATTTATTCGCTAAATTAAAATGACCAGCATGACCTAATTCGTGGGCTAATACAAATACTTCAGTCATTTTACTTGTCCATGAAATGAATATAAATGGATTTACGCCATATGGGCTCGCACAATAAGCACCTGTTTGTTTACCTTTATTTTGAGGAAAATCAATCCAGCGTTTGTCATAACTATCATTTACCATTTGCATATAATCATCGCCAAGCACACTTAATGCGTCTTTAATATATTCTTTTGATCCTTCAATTGATACATCAGGTTCATAAGTTGGATCTAGCGGAATTCTTAAATCTTCAAAACGTATTTCATCTAAATTATTTGTTCGCTTTAGCAATTTAGCATAACGTCTCATATGTGGTGCTAATTCTTCAGAAATCACATCTATTTGTCTATCGTACATTTCTCTCGTAACATCTTGAGGTTCAAGCAAGAAATCTATAACAGAATCATATCCACGAAGTTCGGATTCTATTTTTTCTTTTTGAACATGAGCGTTGTATGTTGCAGCAGTCGTATTTTCATAGCGACGCAATGCTTCGCTGAATTTCTTAAACGCATTTCTTCTCACTTCAGTATTTGAGTGAACTTCAAAATCTCCTTCGAATGATACATAATCTAATGCAATTTCTTCGTTATTTGCTTCAAACGTACCAAACTCAATATCTAACATTTTCGTAATTCCATACAATTCAAACGGTGCACTAAAAGTAGGTGAGAACGTCGCTAAAGTTTTTTCAACTTCAGGATGTAACGTATGTGGTTTTTGTCGTTTTAGTAATGATAAATATTTAGGGTATTCTGATTGTTTAATTAAAGCATTAAATGTTTCCTCTTCTAATTGTAAGATTTCCGATTCTAAAAATGATAATAAACCTGCAATCTTCCCGTATGTAGTAGAAAATTGTGCTGCTACTTTTTGACTATCAGCGTCAGTCGTATCAGTAGAATACAATAGTTCTGCATATGTACTTAAATGTATTACATCAATAATAAGATCAGCTTGTTCATGTAAAGCTGATTCAATAGTCGATACATCCTTTAATTGATTGAGATACTTTTCATTAAAATCAGTCACTCTTTGAACTAAGTCAGTTAACGTTGAATAAAATGCGTTGTTATTTTCGTATAAACTCGATAAGTCCCATGTTTCGTTAATAGGTATTTCACTACGTAATTTTTGTCCCATTGTCTCATCCCTTTTTAAAATATTTGCAATGTTCACATAATTGCTCATTTTCATTATAATATTAATCATTTTAGAGTACAAATTTGCTAGGTTATAAAACATTTGTTAAATTCAATTATTTTTATAAAAATACTGCAAAACTTAATTAATATATTAATAATCGGGTATAATATTAGATATAGTTGTAAAGGAGGCGTAATAGTTTGAATATATTTGATTTCCCAAATTACTTATGGATATCATTTGTGATTGTCGTCGTTTTCTCAATATTGTCTTCATTAATATTAAAAAAATATGTTATTAGCGCAATATTAACATTTATAATATTAGGCATTATTGCTTTTATCTTACCTAATTTTTATGATATTACATACGAACCATTATTAGGTTACGCTGCCTTTATGGCCATTATTAGTTTATGCTTCAGTCTTTTAACATGGTATTTAGTCAAAAAGAATAGACAAAGAAGACTAGAAAAGTTAAGCGAAAAAGAAGGTATAGATAGCGGGCATCAATTTGAAAAATTAAAAAGACGAGAAAAATAATGATAAACAACATAATATAGAATAAAACATCGACCTGAATTTACATTTCAAGTCGATGTTTTATTTTATTATTTAAAATAAACTGGTGTAGCTACAGCATATAATACTTCATTTATTAGCTTACTACCATCTGAACTTAAATCTGAATTCTTTAATGTTCCTTCTAATTCATATCCACAACGCTCGATAGTTTCTATACTTTTAGTGTTTTGAACATCTATATAAGCTTCAATTCTAACAAAGCCATGTTCTTCAACTAAATATTTTGTAACATATTTTATAGCTTCAGTAGCAAATCCTTTTCCTAAACCAGAATTAACCATCCAATAGCCAATTTCACATGAGGGTAATCTTAAATTAATATCTTGTAAAACGATTGATCCAACGAAAGCTTCAGTTTCTTTATCGAAAATAAAATATCTTAAAAATTGTTTATTTAAGTTTATATCAGTAGTTTTATTAATAAAATCTGTAACTTTAAAATCGTCAAAATTATGATTAAAAAAGGAAACCCATTCTTTTAAGCGATCAACCGAATTAAGCATGCCTTGTTTAATAGTATCTTTATATGTATAAACACGTTCTCCAGCTAGTAAAAATAAACGATCAGTTTCTAGCTTTAAATCAAATTTTATGTTGTGACTCATAATAATGCTCCTATCTGATTCAATTTTTCTTATTTCTATAGTATATCAACTATAACATTATCTATATGACCAAAAATAATATTTTTTAATATTTGTTGTTGACCCTTACGTTACGTTAGACTTTATAGTAATAAGTAGGAGGAGGTCAGAGAAATGGAAATGACTGTAAAAGAAGTTGCAGATTTAGTAGGAATAAGCGTGCGCACGCTCCATCATTACGACTCAATAAACTTATTAAAACCAGATAATACAACTGAAGCTGGGTACAGGTTATATAACGATAAAAGTCTCGAAAAATTACAGCAAATTCTATTTTTTAAAGAACTAGATTTTCCTCTCAAAAAAATAAAAGAAATTCTCAATGATCCATCATTCGATACAAAAGAAGCATTAAGGTTACACAAAGAAATGCTTTTAGAAAAAAGATTGCGTATAGACAAAATGATAGAAACCATTGATAAAACAAATCTACATTTAAAAGGAGAGATTAATATGACAAAAGAAGAAAGATTCGAAGGTTTTGATTTTAGTCAAAATCCTTATGAACAAGAAGCTAAAGAAAAGTGGGGCGAAAAGACAGTTGATAAAGCTAATGAACAATTAGCAATTATGCCTAAGCAAGAAAGATTCGAAAAAGAAGATGAAATGAACACTATATTTAGAGAACTAGCTTCAGTTAATGATAAAGAAAAATCACCAGCATCAGAAGAAGCACAACAACTTATTCAAAATTGGTATGATTTCTTAAATGATAACATCAATTATGAGTATTCATTAGAAATATTTAAAGGTTTAGGTGAAATGTATGTAGCTGACGAACGTTTTACTAAAAATATAAACCGATTTGGTGATGGATTAGCACAATTTATGCATGAAGCTATTAATATATATGTAGAAAATCATCAATAAGAAAAACACCAATGATTTAAATCTGAATAATTACGATTTAAACTCATTGGTGTTTTATATTATGTTTATGTTATTGTAGCTTAATATTAAATTTTAAGGAGAATCATAATGATATACATACTTAGACATTGCAAAGCTATCGGTCAAGATAAACATGCAAATTTAACTGAAGATGGCCAATTATGTGCAGAACAATTAGTACAAGTATTAGCAAACCTTAATATTGATCAAATATACATTAGTAATATGAAGCGTACATATGAAACAATCAAACCATATATAAGTAAATATCAAGTAAATGTTATTACAGATTCAAGGCTCAATGAACGTCAATTAAGCGACATATCATTAGATAATTGGTTAAATGAGCTTAAATACACATTTGAAGACTTTGATTATCGTATACATAATGGCGAATCAAGTTCAGAAGCTCAAAAAAGAATTTTAAGCGTATATGAATCCATTAATCAATCATATAACAGCTTAATCGTTACACACGGTAATATAATGACATTGCTATTAAATCATTTTAATCACGAGATTGGATTTGAAGAATGGAAAGCATTAAAAAATCCAGATTTATATAGCATAGATAAATATAACAACGTTAAACATATAAGTATGTCGTTAAACGAATAGAAAAGGGTCCCCTAATCACAATATACATAACTTCCTATAATATATATTATGTAAACTAATATGTAGAAAATATATAGTTAACACGAATATCTGTGTTTATTACGTTTTTATATAGTTTTAACTCGATACTTAATATTATCAATTCTCATTCATTTAACTCATGCAATTATTAAACTTATGATTATAGAAATTACAACCATTACGACACTCCAAATTATTGATGCTTTTCCTGATAATCTGCTTGTTTCATATAACAAGATTGCTATTAAATATCCTTCTATTAATATTCCGAGATCAAATACGCCTAGATAAATGTTGTCTTGGTCAAATACTGCTAAGCTCGTTATTGAATATTGTTCCGGATCCAGCTTGAATAATGCTTGTATGCTTACTACAATTAAATCAATGATTGTAAAGATCAATGTGATAAATGTTGTCGCTGCAAACAAGCTTGATACTTTTACATCTGATTTCATTAATTTAGAAATGATTAAAAATATAATGGATGACATTACAATGCCTAAAATAACGCTTAATCCCGGAATTATGTATTCTAGTACTTTAACAAAATTTGTTAACATTTCATTATTTGGATTACTTATACCTTGTTCTTCAGTTAATGTGCCTGATTCTGATGTTGTCGACATCAATATCCATACTATGATTAATTCTAATACAATACATAATATCATGTTTACTAGCCACTTTGGTTTTTCTCTAAATTTATAAAAATTTTCAGCTAAGATCCCCTATTTAAATAAATTTATATTTATATAATATCACCATTTGCCTCGAATTCCATATATTTTTTTACAATATATGTTATTATTTTGGGGTAGACATTTTTAATATAGGAGTGAAAAATTTTGAAAAAGAAACTCATTTGGATAATCGGTATCATCGTTATTCTCTTATTAGTCTTGACTGCATATATTGTAAAACAGACTAGTAATGATAATGACAAGAAAAGTGACGGTTATGATACATATCAAGTTAAGGAAGAATCGCCTTTAAACATTTCTGGGAAAGCTTCCCCATCTAAAATAAAAACATATAATAACAATGATCAGTTAGGTGATTTAGTGAGTACTTTGGTTGAAGACGGAGAAAAAGTAAAGCAAGGCGATACTTTAATCAACTACAATATCAACGATCAAAAAAGACAGGACTTATCAAGTAAGGTTAACGACGCGCAAAATGTAGTTAATCAAGACTATCAAAATATTAATCAGCAACCGAACAACAACGATTTACAAAAGAAGTTAAATCAAGATTTAAACGCATTGAATGAAGCACAAAAAGAACTATCTCAGTATACTAAACAAATTAATGATAGTACTTATGCATCATTTGACGGTGTAATTGAAATGGACAATGATACAGATGCTGCAAGCGGAGAATCTATATTAAAATTGATAGCAAATGAAACTCAAATTAAATCTTCTGTTTCTGAATTCGATGTGAACAAAATAAAACTCGGAGATTCAGTTAACATCAAGGTTAATAGTACTGGCGAAAAAGGTCATGGTAAAATCACGAAAATATCTGAACTACCTAGTAACTATGAAGAAAAAGGTGCTACTGGTGCTGGTATGAGTCAAGGCGATAGCGAAGAAGGAAGTTCCCAGGCTTCAAATCCTGTGTCCAATAACCCTACTTTAAATAAGGACAACTCAAAATACCAAGTCACAATAGGAAAAATCGACTTACCTATTCGCAGTGGTTTTTCTACAGAAGCAGAAATCCCTATAGATGCTATTAAACTACCTAAAAGTGTATTAACTAGAAATAATGATGTTTTCGTATTAAAAAAAGATAATAAAGTTGAAAAACGTCATCTTAATATCGAACGTCAAAATGGTGAAATATTTGTTAAAAAAGGTCTTAAAAAAGGAGAGAAACTGATTGTTTCACCTAAAAAATCATTAAATAATGGTGATAAAGTTGAGGTATCCTCATGATTAATTTAGTAAATGTTAATCGACACTTTAAGAATGGCGAAGAAACAAACCATATTTTGAAAGATATTAATATTTCGATTGATACTGGTGAGTTTATTGCAATAATGGGACCTTCTGGTTCAGGAAAAAGTACATTGATTAATATTTTAGGCTTTATAGATCGAGGCTATACTGGTGAATATTTATTTAATCAAGAAAACTACCAAAATGTTTCGGATAATAAGCTTGCTGCTGTAAGAAATAAAACAGTCGGATTTGTCTTTCAAAACTTTAAATTAATACAAAATAATACGATATTAGAAAATGTGAGCATCCCCCTACTTTATTCAGGTATGTCCACAAAAGAAAGAAAGCGTCATGTAGAATCCGTTTTAAGAGAAGTTGGCATTGAAGATAAAAAGAATTTAGTACCTAGTAAATTATCAGGTGGACAACAACAACGTGTTGCTATAGCACGTTCGATTGTAAACCAACCGAAATTTATTATTGCCGATGAACCTACCGGCGCACTAGATTCTCAAACATCTAAAGATATTATGGATTTATTCGTACGGTTAAATCGTGATAAAAACACAACTATGATTATCGTCACACATGACCGCAAAGTTGCAGAACAAGCAGATCGGATCATACACATTTTAGATGGTCGTGTTCAACGAGAAGAGGTGGTTGAATGAAAAACTTACCTAACATTATATCAATATCTCTTAAATCGATTATGAAAAATAAACGTCGGAATATCTTCACGATGATTGGTATCATTATTGGTATCGCTGCAGTAATAACAATCATGTCATTAGGTAATGGCTTTAAAAAGACAGCTTCAGAAGAATTCGAAGATACTGGTGCAAGTAAAGGTCAAGCAGTGATAAGCTATATGCCTAGTAATCCAGATAACGCCACTAAAAATCCTTTTGATAAAGAAGATATGGATATGGTAAGTCAAATTAAAGGCGTTAAAAGCGTGAAAATTAAAGAAGACAAAAATCAAAGTTATTCAGCGAAATTAACAAATGCTCAAAAACAACAAAACGTTAACATTATTAAAAAAGAACAGTTTTCAAATACAACAGAAGGTCATGGATTTTCGAAAACAGATAATGAATTAAATGAAAAAGTTGTCACGGTAGATAAAACAATAGCGAAAGAAGTATTTAATAATGACGCTATAGGACAAACATTATTCATTGATGATCAAGGCTTTAAAATAGTCGGCATTGCTAATGATGAAATGAATGATTCAGCAGTGCATATGCCTAGCCAAACATTTAGTAAATACATGGGTAACTTAAATCAAAAGTTTCCAGAACTTGAGATTAAAGTAAACGATGATAGCGAAAAGAAAGAAATAGCGAATAAAGCTGCTAAACAATTAAATAAAAGCGGTTCTGGTAGTAGCGATGGCAATTACGAATATACAGACTTAGAAGAAGTTATGAAAAGCATTACACAAGTATTCGATGCCATTACGTACTTCGTAGCTGCAGTAGCTGGTATCTCCCTATTCATTGCAGGTATCGGTGTAATGAATGTGATGTATATTTCAGTAGCAGAACGAACAGAAGAAATCGCAATTAGAAGAGCATTTGGTGCCAAAGGAAGAGATATAGAAGTACAATTCTTAGTTGAAAGTATTGTATTATGTCTCATAGGCGGAATTATAGGATTGATACTCGGTATATTAATATCAAAACTAGTAGAAGCAGTAACACCTGATATGGTACAAAGTGTTGTCAGTCTAGGATCTGTAATTTTAGCAGTTGGCGTATCAACATTAATCGGAATAGTATTCGGTTGGATACCAGCACGCTCAGCATCGAAAAAAGAATTAATAGACATTATTAAATAGAATTGAAACAGGTTGAGACATTTATTTATGCCTCAACCTGTTTTTTATATAATTGAGGCTATGAATGTCGCACGTGCACCTCGTCTTGCAACATTCAGACAAATTACAAGTTGTGACAATATAGATATCCTTGTTGACACGCTTTACGAGTTGTGACAATATGACTACTCTTGTTGACACGTTTTACTAGTTATGACAATATAGCTATCCTTATTGACACGTTTCGCAAGTTGTGACAATATGACTACTCTTGTTGACACGTTTTACAAGTTGTGACAATAAGGACATTACACCTATAATGAAAGAAGCTGAGACATGTATTTATGTCCCAGCTTCTATATATTTTCTATCTTTTAAT
The DNA here is from genome assembly GCF_022386395.1 of Mammaliicoccus sp. J-M40. Taxonomy (NCBI): domain Bacteria; kingdom Bacillati; phylum Bacillota; class Bacilli; order Caryophanales; family Staphylococcaceae; genus Mammaliicoccus; species Mammaliicoccus sp. J-M40. The sequence goes on along the minus strand of NZ_JAJNIQ010000009.1, from coordinate 91,469 downwards.
TTTTGAGCGCACTTTTTGTAATGTATTGTATAAGAAATACTTTTTCTTATTGATTGGTTTGTAGAAATCACCTATAAGTTCTTCGATTTGTACATTAAATCCTCGTTTGAATCGATATACACCGTAGTCTTCACTGTTTTCAGTAAAGTCTCCTGATAAACCGTAGAAGTTATATCTATCGAAGCCATTATCGAAACAATAGTTAATCATATACCAATGCATCATATATGGGCCCATGAAGTGATTGTATTTTTCGCTTGAACCACCTGAGAAATAGTTGATTTCATATGCGTTTTCAAAGAATACACCTGCAGAGAGATTTAATACTTCTCCATCTGTCTTCATTAACTCACTTGTTTCTAGTAATTCTTTTTGAGCATGGTCAATCTGTCTATCGGTTTCAGCGATTTTCTTAAGTTGCTTTTCTGATTTATTTTCTTTAGCCATCATTTGATCGCGTTTCGTTTCTAATTCAGTTAAGTTTTCTTGAGTAGATTGTATATATTCATTTAAATCTATATACGCTAATGGTACTAATGCTTTAGAACCGTATGTATTGATAAAGTTCATAAAGTATTCGTCTGTTTTAGATATAAAGCCTGCTCTCTCTTCAGTCTCTCTATATAATTTGAAGAATATATCTAATTCGTCTTCTTCTAGAAATCGAACTTTCACAACGTAGTTATGAGCTTTATTAACGTTACGTTTTCTCTGGCTATCGAACCCTTTTTTAACTTCTGCTAAAGTCTTGTCTTTTAAGTTTAGTACGCCCATCCATCTTACTTGGCTTGATGGATCATATTGTGTAGTAAAACCATGGTGTTGATATCCTAATGATTTTATTAAGTCGACAATTTGGTCGTTCGGGCCATCTTCTTTTATTGGATTAAGGTCTTTATCATAGATGTTATAAATCCAGTAAGGGTCTACTTTAACATATAAACATTGATGTTGTTTTAAATATTTTTCAAGCGATTTAAAATAGTATTCTACTAATTGTAAATCACTGTAATCCATCACTGGACCACGGTTTGAATAATAAACATAACTGCCTAATGTTGGTATTTTAGAGAACAAACTTGCTGCAACAACTTGGTTGCTCTCATCTTTAACACCTAATAATACGACTTGGAAGCCATCATTTTCTCTTGTTTTGATATTTTCTTTCACTTGGAAATAATGACTTTCATATTGACTATCAGATACAAAATCGTCGTATTCAGTAACGGTTAATTCTGTAAATTTCATATTATCTAAATTCCTCTCTTACTGAAAATCGTTTATTTTTTTAATACTTTTTTTAACACTTTATAAGCGGTATATGCTGGTTTATTAATTGGTTTCACAAAGTCACCAATGTATTCATAAACATCTGCATTATAACCCTTTTTAAATTTAATAACGCCAGCATCTGGTGCATCTTCAGAGAAATCTCCACTAATTCCATAGAAGTTGTAGCGATTAATATTGTGTTCTAATGCGTATTTAATCATTTCCCATTGTATTGCATAACTTCCTGCAAAATGACGATATTCATTTGATGAACCGCCTGCATAGTAAACAACTTCGAATGGATTAATGATGAAGAATCCTGCTGCGATTGGTAAAGTATCACCGTACTCTGCCTGTAATTGTTTAGCTTCGTCTAATTTAGCTTCGTTAGCTTCTCTTTGCTGTTTCAAGTTATTAATTTTATTGATTGCTTTTTGGTTGTCTGGTTTCTTTTCTAATTCTTTTTCAGCTTTTTCAATTTCTTTATTATGTTCCTCAAAGTCTTTTTCTAATTGAGGTATATACGTTTCGAAATCTATATATGCTAACGGTATTTTAACATTATCAAAGTATTTTAATCTGTTGTAGTAGAAGTCGTCACCACGGTCGTCGAAATCTTTCTTCTCTGTTGTATCTTCCATAAACCTTCTAAATATAGGCATTTCATCTTTAGTTAAAAAGCGAACTTTAACACCATTTTTTTGAACTTTTTTAGTGTTACGTTTTCTCAAGTTATCCATGTTTTTAATTAATGACTTTTCGTCCATACCTTCTAAGTCCAGTACAGAATGCCATCTAATTTGATGTATTGGGTGGAAACCAGTTGTAAAACCTTGATGTTCATATCCTAAAGATTCAAATTGCTGAATTAAATTATCACGTTCAAAGCTCTTTAGAACGTTACCGTCATGATCTCTTAATTGATATGGTAAATAAGGATCAATTCTAAAGAATAATGCTTTGTTCTTTTTTAAATACGGTACGATTTTTTTAAAAAAGAAGTCAACAAGTTCTTTATTATCAAAGTCCATTACTGGCCCTCGATTCGAATAAAAATAATTAAACTTTTTCATTACTGGCACACTTGTAAGCAAACATGCAGCCAACACCTCATCTTGGTCATTCTTTACACCAACTAAATGTGTTGAAGTGCCCTCTGATGTCTTTAGTTCATAGTTACCCACTGTCTGAGTAAAATGAGCATATGGCATGTTATTAGTAAATGTTTCAAATTCACCAGTCGTTAAATTTGTAAATTTCATTTATACAATACTCCCAATCTAATATTTATGTATTTAATACAATTATACATTATTTTACCTTTATTCTAAAACAATACTCATTACTATACCATTATTTTACTTCGCACTATAGAGTTTTATGACACAAATGTATAACTAATTGGTTATGAATAAAAAGGAATAGAACTTAACTTTATACATTTACACGTTAGAGATCTTCTAAAACAAACAGAGCTGAGACATTTATGTATGTCCCAGCCTGCTTTTTCCATCACTTTATTATTTTAAAACATTTACAATTTTTTCTGCTACTTCTTCACTTGAATTAGGATTTTGTCCGGTTACAAAATTACGATCTACTACTGTATGTGAGTCGAAATCACTACCTTTGACGAATCTTGCACCTTGTTTTTCTAGTTCAGTTTGTAATAAGAATGGAACGTCTTTTTCTAATCCCATTGATTGTTCTTCACTATCTGTGAACGATGTTAATTTAACGTCATTAACTAAATAATCGCCACTAGGTAGTTTGGCACCAATAAATGCGCTTGGTCCATGACAAACTGAACCAATCACCTTATTTTTCTCTTTATAATAAGCTAACATATTCTCTAAATCAGGATTGTTAGGGAAATCAAATACTGTCCCGTGACCACCTGGTAAGAATATGCCATCATAATTTTCAAATACGATATCTTTAATTCCGTAAGTTTGTTGAAGTTTTTCTAAAACATCATGATATTCTTTCGTTTCATCATTTTGTGTTGAGTTTGGATCGATTGGCACACTACCACCACTAACTGATGCGATGTCCACTTCTATTCCATTTTTGATGAAAACTTTGTAAGGAATTGCTGCTTCTTCTAGCCATAATCCAGTTGGTTTACCATCTTTAAATTGAGATGTATTTGTTACAACCATAAGTAATTTTTTGCTCATTAGAAACACTCCTTTTCTTTTGTTACATCCGATTATACATGATGTTAACTTCTATTTCTTGTTTGAAGGGTTTGTAAACTTTATTTTTCGTCTAAAGCATTTCTAATAGACTTTATATATTCGATTGTGTCCGTAGTTGGATCTTGTTCTAACCTTTTTACGATTTCACTACCTATAACAACCCCATCGCTAAACGATTTAATTTCTTTAACATGTTCCTCTGTTTTAATACCAAATCCACAAACAACAGGTACTTGAGAATGTTGTTGTATAAATTTTATTTTATCTTTAAGTGATTCATGGAATCCTCTACCATCACCTGTAGTTGCGTTCATCGTAACTGTGTAAATAAAACCTTCTGCATGTTCTGCAATTTGTTTAATTCGTTCATCACTTGATGTCATCGCAATTAAAGGTATTAATTTCACATTTGTTTTTGCTAATTTTTCTTTGAATCGTTGACCCAATTCAAATGGTAAGTCTGGAATAATTAATCCATATACATTAGCTTCATCTATACGCTCGATGAAACGTTCTACACCATAAGCATCAATTAAATTATAATAAGTCATAAATAGATATGGTGTATGTATGTCGTTTTTATGTTCGATTAATTCATCGATGATTTTATTTACATTCATACCTTGTTTAATTGCCTCTTGGCCAGCTTTCATAATTGTTGGTCCATCTGCTACAGGATCAGAAAATGGCAATCCTATTTCAATGTAGTTAGCTCCATACTTATCCATTAATTTCACATTTCCAATAAAATCTTTGTTAGCCATTATATATGGTATAAATAATTTACTCATTTTGTTCACCCTTTTGATTTTGCATATATTTTCTAATCGTTTCCATATCTTTATCACCACGTCCTGAAACTGTAACAACAATAATTTCATCTTTATCCATAGTTGGAGCTAGTTTTTCCACGTAACTTAACGCGTGAGCACTTTCGATCGCTGGAATAATGCCTTCAAGTTGAGTAAATTTAATCAATGAGTCCATCGCTTCTTTATCACTTGCATTCGGATATTCTACTCGACCAATATTGTTATAATAACTATGCTCTGGTCCTACACCAGGGTAATCAAGCCCTGCTGAAATAGAGTGCGCTAATTCTATTTGTCCATTTTCATCTTGTACGAGATACATTCTTGAGCCATGTAGTACACCAGGCTTACCTTTGTTGATTGCAAGTGCGTGTTTCTTAGTATCGACACCTTTACCTGCAGCTTCTACACCATACAATTTAACTTCTTCGTCATTAACGAACGGATAGAATGTTCCAATTGCATTTGAACCTCCCCCTATACAAGCTACAACTGCATCAGGTAAACGAGATTCTTTCTCTAAAATTTGCGTTTTAATCTCTTTACCAATAACGCTTTGTAAGTCTCTTACTATAGTAGGAAATGGATGTGGTCCTAATGCTGAGCCAAGTAAATAATGTGTATCCTCAACGTTTGAAACCCAATATTGTAAAGCTTTGTTAACAGCATCTGATAAAGTACCTTGACCATCAGTAACAGGTACCACTTTAGCGCCTAGTAGTTCCATTCTAAATACGTTTAACGCTTGGCGTTCAATATCTTCTTCACCCATAAATACTATAAGTTCCATGTCAAACAAAGCAGCGATTGTTGCGCTTGCCACACCGTGTTGTCCTGCACCTGTTTCTGCAACTAATTTTCTTTTGCCCATTTTTTGAGCGATTAAAGCTTGTCCTAATGCGTTATTAATTTTATGAGCACCAGTATGGTTTAAATCTTCTCTTTTTAAATAAATTTTTGCGCCACCTAATGCTTCTGTATATCTTTTTGCATAAGTTAAAGGTGTTTCTCGACCTACATAATCTTTTAAATAAGCATTCAATGTTTTATGAAATTCTGGATCATTTTTTAATTTTTGATAAGTTTCATTTAATTCTTGAATTGCTGGCATTAGTGTTTCTGGTACATATTGCCCACCAAATTCACCAAAAAATCCTAAATCGTCAGCTTCTAATTGTATTTCATCAGCCATTTTTATCATCCCTTCAATTGTGTTAATAATGTTTTAATTTTTGAGTTGTCTTTTTTACCTTCTGTTTCAATGCCGCTAGATATGTCATACCCTATATTAGATAATTCACGTTTTTCAATTTGTTGTATCTTTTCTAAATCTAAACCACCAGCTATTAAATATGGCACATCTTCTATATGCTCCAATATAGACCAATCATAAGATTTTCCTGTCCCACCATAATCTTTCGAAGGTGTATCAATTAAAAATAAATCAACTTGTCCTTTAAATAATTGAATATTGTCTTCTAAAGAATCATTGGCTGGCAATGCTTTAAAAATTTTTATATTTGGATATTTTATTTTCACTTTTTCAATGAAATCAACTGTTTCATCACCATGAAATTGTATTGTGTTTATGGAAGTACTTTCTACTAATGCTTCTATATCTTTAATTGTTGGATTTACAACAATTGCGACTTTATCGACTTTATCATCGATATCTTTACTTAAAGTGCTGATTTCTTCCACCGTTACATAGCGTTTACTTTTAGGAAAAGTGATAAAACCTATTGCATCAGCTTGATATTTAACAGCTGTTTCGATGTCCGATTTCTCTTTAAAGCCACAACATTTAATGTACATCCTGTTCACCCCTTTTTAACACTCGAATACTTGGTAGAAATGTTTCTAAATCTGGATGTTTCATTAAAGTTTCGCCGATAAGTGCGCCGTCTACACCACTCTTTGTAATTTCTACTATATCTTCTTCAGTGCGTATACCACTTTCAGAGATATACGTTACACCTTGTTTCTTCGTAGTTAATATTTCATTTGTATGTTTAACATCCGTTACAAAACGTTTTAAATCTCTATTGTTCACACCGATTAACTCGGCATTTGTTTTATGAGCAATTGCTAATTCTTCTTTATCATGTACTTCTACTAATACTTCTAAACCTTTTTGTGTCGCATATTCATATAAATCTTTCAATTGTGTTTCTGTTAATATATTAACGATTAGTAAGATAATAGAAGCGCCTACTTGATGAGCTAAGTCTATTTGTCTTTTATCGATTATAAAATCTTTACACAATACTGGTAATGTTGTTTTAGTTGTTAAGCTTTGTAAACGTTCATAACTGCCATCAAAGTACTTTTCATCTGTCAAAATAGAAATTGCTGAAGCACCATATTGTTCATACAATTTAATTTGTGTAGCCATATCTCTTTTAGGTATGTCTGAAACTGTTGGACTTTTTGCTTTTAATTCTGCAATGATATTCAATCTATCGTCTGTTTTTACACGATTTAAAAATGTTGTTTTATGTTGTACGTCTACTTTTTCTAATTCTTCCATCTTTGTTTCATAATAATTTGTAGCTAGTAATGATTTTTTATATTCAACGATTTCATCCAATATTGTCATATACTTGTCCTCCTACTTGATCTAGTATAGCTAGCGCTTCTTTGTTATCGATAATACTTTGAGATTTTTCTATACCTTCTTCAATCGTTTCAACTACTCCACCAATATATAATGCAAGTGCAGCGTTTAATACGACTACATCTCTTTTAGGACCATTGTCTTGTCCTGATAAGATATTCAACGTGATATGCTTATTTTCTTCAGCTGTTCCACCTTTTAAAGAATCATTTGATGCAGCTTGTAAACCAAAGTCTTCTGCGTTTATCGTATAATTTTTGATGCCTTCTTCTTGTGAAATTTCATAAATAATATTATCTCCAGATAAAGTTGCTTCATCCATTCCACCAGCACCATGTAGTACAATTGCACGTTTGCGACCTAATTTATATAGTGCTTCTGCAATAGTAGATAATTTTGATTCATCATATACACCCATCACTTGATAATCTAATTTGTAAGGATGAATCATTGGACCAATTAAATTAAAAGTAGTTGGTGTTGTGATTGTTTTTCTTACTGGTTGCACAGTTTTCATAATCGGATATGTTTCAGTAGCACTTAAAAAAGCTAAGTTTGTTTCATTAACTCTTTTAGTTGCTTCATTAATTGGTGTCGTTTGAATATTTAACGCAGATAATATATCAATGCTACCCGTTTTAGATGTGATACTTTTATTACCATGCTTCAATACTTTCAATCCAGCTGCAGCTACAACAAATGAAGCGGTAGTCGATATATTGAAACTACCTGAATGATCACCACCTGTGCCACAAACACAAATACTATCTTCTATATATGGTCTATTTTTATAAGTTGTCGCTATAAGGTTTTCTGTTAAATAAGATAATTCATCAGATGTTTCTCCTTTCATGCTTAGCGCAACTAAGTGAGCAACTTTCAATGAAACATCTTCTGTTTCATTCATCATTAATTGCACAAATGATTTCATTTCTTGTTGATCTAAATTACGATATTGGATGAGTTGTTTTAATGTGTTCATTTTGTGCACCTTCCTTTGTTATATTTACAAATGTATTAATTATTTTATCTCCATTATCTGATGCAAATGATTCTGGATGATATTGTATTCCGAAATGCGGGTTAATTTGATGTTCAAACGACTGTATTGCATCGGGTGTTCTCCCTGTTATTTTTAAGCAATTAGGAAAAGATTTTTCATCACTTATGAGCGAATGATATCTCATAATATTAAAACCAGTTTCACATCCTTGATACAGTTTGGATGATTCTACAAAATCAATTTGGTCTACTTTGCCATGTTTTACTTTTTCTCCTACAATTACTTCCCCATCGTAGTAACAAGTTAATGCTTGTGCGCCTAAACAAATACCTAGTATTGGTACGTCATGATATGCTTTAATAATTTTATTTAAATGGTCTGTATCTAACGGATGACCAGGACCCGGTGATATTACTAAACCGTCTATTTCCAGATCTAATGGTGCTTCATCCGGATGATGAATGATAACTTCATCATATTGCTTTATTAAATTGACTAAGTTATAAGTAAATGAATCATAATTATCTATCACTAATATCATGGCGATACCTCCAATAAACTTTTAGCTTTTATCTTCGTTTCTTGTAATTCTTTTTGTGGTACAGAATCATAAACTACACCGCATCCTGCTTCTACATTGATATACTCTGAATCAACAACCATCGTTCGAATTGTTAAAGCAAAGTCTAAATCATGATTACAATTTATATAACCAACGCCACCAGCGTATATACCTCTTTTTTGTTTTCTCGTTTCGTATATACGCGTTATAGCTCGCGTCTTCGGTGCACCTGAAACTGTACCAGCTGGGAGTAAAGCTGTAATCATTTGAAGCGGCGTTACTTCCGGCTTAATTTCTCCTTCAACTATTGACACAATGTGCATGACATGCTCAAATCTTTCAACTGTCATAAGTTTCGGCATATGGACTGAACCAGTTTTTGCTATTATGTTTAAATCATTTCTACCTAAATCAACAAGCATACGGTGTTCTGATAATTCTTTTTCATCGTTGATTAAAGCTTGTTCATTTGCTAAATCTTCTTCTTCCGTCTTTCCTCTTTTGTTAGTGCCTGCAATAGGATTTGTTGTAATAATTTTTCCTTCTTTTTTTATGAAACTTTCTGGTGAAGAACCTATAATCGTTCTTTCTTCATCATCGATGTAATACATATAAGGACTTGGATTTTGTCGTTTTAAATTTTTATACATCTGTAATTTCAAAGTGTTTTTATTTTCATTTTCAAAAAAGTGTTTATATTTATAGATACGAGAAGGAACAACTTGAAACATATCGCCTTTACTAATTAAATCTTTGTAATATGAAACTTCTTCCATAAAAGCTTCTTCAGAAATATTCGTTTCTAAATCACCTTTTTTATGATGATTAATTTTGTTTTCAAAAAGTTTAATATTTTGAAGCTCTTCTATCATGTTGTCTAATTCTTGATTCAATGCTTGTTCATCTCTATTACTGAAAAGATTACTCGTTATAACAAATAAATCTTCTTTAAAATGATCAAATACATATACTGATTCAACTAGGTTAAATGAAGCGTCTGGATATTCAGATGAAACTTCTATACTTTTTAAAATTTTATTTTGATATCTAATTAAGTCGAAGCTACAATAACCGATCATTCCTGAAACAAATGGTAAATGCTTAAGTGGTTCTGGAATATTATCTGCTTTCATTTCATTAATAAATTGTTCTAATGCTTCATAAGGTCCATCATGTGTAACCGATTCTTGTCCGTTTATATTTATTTGAAAATACTCATCAAAAAGGTTCACTTTACCGATTGCATCAAAAGCTACAATTGAAAATCTACCTTTCATTTGATTCGTACTTGCACTTTCTAATATCATTTTCTTCTTATCAATTTGTCCTAATGTTTCTGGTGTAACATCAGCATTTAATCTTTTATATTTTATGTTCATCCTCTTTACCTCCTAAATAAAAAAACCGCGCAACAACATCCTATACAACAGGACGCTTTTGCGCGGTACCACCTTCATTAATAAGTTAACACTTATTCACTCATTCTATATTTAGCTTTAACTACATGATCCCCAATTCTAAATTTAAGTGTGTTAGTTTCCATCAACCACTAACTTTCTTTAACTACATTCTTAAATTTATACTTATGACCACTGATATTTTTCTATACAAAAAAGACACCACAGTAACGCATTCTGTAAGGACGCGTTACCGTGGTGCCACCTTAGTTAACATTCATTATCATGTTCACTTTAAAAGTTACATTAAATTTTATAATTTGAAAGCCCAATTCTCTCACTGTGTGCAGTGCTAATTTACATCAACCATTAGCTTTCTGATTGCTACTAACATCACGAGATACTTATCTTTCAAATTCCGACAATTGCTTATCGGATTAATTTAAATACACTATACGAGATAATTTTTTTAAAGTCAACCCTTAATATTTAAATTAACTGTTAATTTCGGATAAGCAATAAGCTCTTAATAACTTTTCACTTTCTAAAATAGAATCTTCGTGTGTACGTTCTAAAGCGTGAGAAGACTCTATTCCAGGGCCAAATAACCCGTGACGAATATCTGCTCCAGCACGTAAAGCTGCTGATGCATCTGATGCATAATATGGATAAATATCTAATTTATATTTAATATCATTTTCTTTGCATAAATCAACAAAATGATTTCTTAATCCAACATGATATGGCCCAGAACCATCTTTTACACAAATGGATACTGTATATTCATCTGAAGCTTGTCCATCTCCTAGAGCACCCATATCAAATGCTATTAATTCAACGACTTTATCAGAAATATTTGAGTTTGCACCATAGCCTATTTCTTCGTTATTTGAAATATAAAATTGAGTCGTATGTGGTAATTCGACATTTTCTTCTTTTAAATATTTTAAAAATTGAATAATCATCGCGACGCTTGCTTTGTCATCAAGGTGTCTAGATTTAACAAATCCTGAAGCAGTATGTTCAAAGCGAGGTTCAAAGCTAACAGAATCACCAATCTCAATTCCTAAATTTCTAGTGTCTTCTGCTGAAAATACTTTTTCATCTATTCGTACTTCCATATGTTCAGCATCTCGAAGGATTTCAGTATTATTTTTATAAACGTGAACGCTTGTTTCATGTAAACATATTGTGCCTGATATTTCTAATCCACTTTGTGTCGTAATTGTACAATATTCCCCTTCGATAGCATTCCAACTAAATCCACCTATTAAATCTAATTTTAATCGGCCGTCTTCTTTTATATCTTTTACAATCGCACCGAGTGTATCAACATGTGCAGTAATAACACGTTGTTTATCATCATTTTTACCAGGTACATTAATTAATAATCCACCTTTATGTGTTAAACTTGTTTCATAATTAAGTGCTTCAGCGAATTTTTGGCAATATTCAATTGCTGGATCTGCAAAACCTGATGGACTATTAATATTAACAAGTTCTTTAATTGTTACGATTGTATCATTTACATTGATTGTCATTTTCTCCACTCCCTACTTATTTCATATTAATTAATATTTTAAACTTTTATAGAAATAAATCAATAACACTTGCTTTCATACACTAACTTGCTTTAAACTATTAAAGTATTGGAGGGATTTTATGCAACGTATATTTATAGTAGGACTAGGTTTAATTGGAGGAAGTTTAATACAAAATATTAAATTTCATCATCCACACATACATATAACAGGTTTTGACTGTTTTGATAAATTTTCAGAGATTGCCTACTCTATGGGCATCATTGACGAAGTTGCACATGATTTTGATTCAGCTGCAAGTGAAGCTGACTTAATTATTTTGGCAACACCCGTTCAACAATCAATAGAGTACAGTAAAAGATTATTAAACATTGATACGAAACCTGGCCTTATCGTCACAGATACAGGCAGTACAAAACTTGGTTTAAGTACACTTGAATCAAAATTATTAAATAAAGATGTTCATTTAATTGGAGGACATCCTATGGCAGGTAGTCATAAATCTGGTGTTGTAAATGCTAAGAAACACCTATTTGAAAATGCTTATTATGTCTTGATATATGACCAAGTTGAGAATGAAGCGGCTCATAGTGAAGTTAAACATTTATTAGAACCAACTAAAGCAAAATTTATTAAGATGTCTGCAAAAGAGCATGATTATGTTACCGGTGTAGTTAGTCATTTCCCTCATATTATCGCTTCTAGCCTTATTCATATGAATGAAGAAAATACACAAGTTTCAGAATATGTAAAAACGCTAGCTGCTGGAGGTTTTCGTGATATTACTCGCATAGCGAGTAGCAATGCGGATATGTGGAGAGATATTACTTTAGAAAATAAAGACCATCTTGTAACGTTAATGAATAATTGGATTGAACAAATGGAACAGACGAAAGAAGTTATCGAAGAAGGAAATCCAAGTTTAATTCGTGACTTTTTCCAATCTGCAAAAGAATATCGTGACAACTTGCCTGTTAAAGAACAAGGTGCCTTGACTTCTACTTTTGATTTATACGTAGATATCCCAGATAAACCAGGTATGATCAGTGAAGTTACGAGAATTTTAGGTCAACAGCATATTTCCATTACGAACATTAGAATTTTAGAAATTAGAGAAGATATCATGGGTGCATTGCGACTTAGTTTTAAATCAAATAATGATCGTGATAGAGCTATAGAAGCTTTGAATACTTTCGATACATATACTTTGTAATGTGCGATATTAAATTTTGATGATATAATATCACTATTGTATTGAAAGGGAAGATGACTGTGAAACTTAAACAAATCAGTAAGAATGTATATATATTACCTTTTGATAGTCATAGAGATAGACCTAATTTAGGATATATACATGGAGAAAAATATAGCATGTTAATAGATACAGGTAATTCGCCTGCACATTTGACAGAAATGCTAAATGAAATAGAAAAACTTAATTTACCTCAACCGAAAGTAGCATTAATTACGCATTGGCATTGGGACCATACTTTTGCTATGCATGCATTTAATGGTATAACAATTGCAGAAAAAGAAACAGATTTAACATTAACTAAATTAAAACAATGGCAATGGACACCCGAAACAATGGCAAAACGCTTAAACTCTGGTGAAGAATGTGAATTCTGTGATACACATATTAAAATCGAGTATGATGATATTTCAGAAATTAAAGTTGTCAATGCAGATATGACATTCGAAGATCATTGTTCATTTGATTTAGGTAATGTAACGCTAGAAGTACAACGCATTGTAAATCCCCATTCAGAAGACGGTGTAGTTGCTTATGTTCAAGAAGACAAAATATTGTTCGCTGGAGATGCTGATACCGGTGATTTCTATTTATTAGACGGTGGATACGACAAAGAAAAATACTATCATTATATTAAAACAGTAGAACAATATGACTATCAAACATATATTCACGGTCACTTAGAACCACTTAGTAAAGAAGGTATTAAAGAAGAACGATTAAATATAGAAGAAGAGTACTTATGAATAAAAACACAAATCTTAACTCAAAATAAATAAGCATATCACTTAACTGATTATTTCAGTTTGAAAGTGATATGCTTATTTTTTTATATAATCTACGATTTTGTTCGTGCATGCTTGCCTAGGGTATAGTTCGAGCCTGTAGTCTCTCACTCATACTATTCCCTCAGGCGTCAGCACTTTACAAAATCGTAGAAAATATCGCGCTAACGTGCTTGTTTATAATCACTTGCTCATTAGAAAATGTAACGAGCTTGTTTGAAATTTCTTGCACGTTAGCCGTTGATATCATATAAAATTTAAGGCAAATTAATAAAAATCAAAGCTTTTAATAGCGCTAACGGGCTTGTTTACTACCACTAGCTCGCTAGAAAATGTAACGAGCTTGTTTGAAATTTCTTGCACGTTAGCCGTTGATATCATATAAAATTTAAGACAAATTAATAAAAATCAAAGCTTTTAATAGCGCTAACGGGCTTGTTTACTACCACTAGCTCGTTAGACAATGTAACGAGCTTGTTTGAAATTTCTTGCTCGTTAGAGTATCTGTCCTCTTCTTATTCACTACAAAGTTTGTGAAACTTGTTTAGTGTAATACATTGTATTAACAAGATACAGCAGAATCATAAGTGTTACTGAGAAAAATTGATTATCATGTGAAGCCAATGAATATATAGATGCTAAAGCGATAATCGCAATGATGATTTGTTGATTCAGTGAATATGTTTTTTGTAATGCTAGCAATGTAATATACTGTTCACCACTATCCATCATATTTATAAGTTTTTCGTTTAACTTTTTATCGCCTGGCTTTGGATAATTACGTTCTGGATATAATTTTCTCATGGCAGACATGTGCATATATGTTAATGGTGCTGTTACAAATAGTGTTACTACTACCATTAACGTAGATAAAATACTTACTTCTTCTGCCATATTTATCGTTATATTTAAAATAGATAAAGCAATTGCAGTATTAATACCTAAAATGACTGGAGCTAAAATTAACGTTCGCTCAATCTGCATTTCTATTTCATCTTCATTATCAATATTTGTTTCTGTCTCTCTTAATCTTTGTGCTTTTTTATATACATTAAGTAGAGCGATTACTAGAATAATATATATAATAGCCAACACTACACTTGTTATATCTGTTTGCGTTTTTGATAATTTAAATTCAAACAGTTCATAATTATTGCTTAGTACAACCGATGTTAATCCACCTATAATACCGCCTATTATTAAATATAATAACAAGTTACCAAATAACATGATTTTACTCTTTTTCATAGTTCTTCCTCCTCGAATATGAAAACTTCTTCAACGTTTTCTTTCAGTATTCTAGCTATTCTCACAGCAGTCAGTATTGATGGCATAAAATTATTACGTTCTATTAATGAAACAGTTTGTCTAGAAATACCTGCTTTTTTAGCAAGCTCCGTCTGGTTATAACCCTCACGTGCTCTTAATTCTTTTACTCTATTCTTCATTAAACCACCTACCTACGACATCTAATATACATTATTATAGTCATTTTGACAAGTATATTAGTCAAAATGACCACTTTTATATACAAAAACATACTAAGATTAGCTATGAAGAAATCTATGACGATAGATTTTTTCATAGCTATTTTTTATAGTTATAGAGAGAAGTAGACTGTGCGATCTCTTGGGTTTGAAATCCGTAAAAAAAACTAGTCAGCTTTACTCTCGCCTTTTGAAATTCGATTGTAGTATGTTAGGTTCTCGAAACCGTGTATAGGAAAGTGAAATGAGAAAGGTTCAGTAAAGTTACAACTTCTCAAATTTATTAAGGAGGTTTTATTTATCGATTACTTAGGCATTGATATTAGTAAAAGAGATAGTGTGATTGCACACTATATCGATGAAAAATTCCAAAAGGAATTTACTATTCAAAATAACAAAAATGGTTATAATTATTTATTAAATTATTTGAATCGTGTAAATCAGCCCAAATTAATTTTTGAATCCACAGGTATATATTCAAGAGCTATGGTTCGGTTCTGTCGAGTTAACCAAATTAATTATATTGAGTTGAATCCTTTAGAAGCAAAGTTCAAAACAAGCTCTTTAAGGTCTTGGAAAACAGATCAATCAGACGCACATAAGTTAGCCCAAATAGCACCTTTTTTAAATGATTCCGATAGTTTAAATAATACAAATGATGATATTTACTTTGAATTACGTGAGCGTGCTCGATTTCATCTAGAATCCGAAAATGAACAAAATCGATTGAAAGTTGAAATTATTGAGATACTTCATCAAACATTTCCTGGCTTAGAAAAACTATTTAAAAATCGTTATTCAATGATTGCCTTAAATATCGCTGAAATATTTACTCATCCTGATTTTGTTCAACAGAATGATATGGAAAGTATCATTTCTACAATTTTAAAATCTACAGATAAAGGATTATCTCAACGAAAAGCAGAAAGTTATGGAGAAACACTTTTTAATTTAGCGAATGATAGTTACCCTAACGTCAATTCATCTTCGTTCCTAGTTAAAAAAGCACAATTATTAATTCAAAAATTGAAAAAGTCCATTGGACAATTATCACAATTAGATAAAGAAATGATTCAATTAGCTCAAGAACTTGACTGCTTTGAAATTATTTATTCTATACCAGGAATTGGAGATCTAACTGCAGCCATGATAATCGGTGAGCTTGGAGATATATCTCGATTCAAATCAAATAAACAGTTAAATGCTTTTGTAGGAATTGATATCAAACGATATCAATCTGGTGGGACACATTATAGAGATACCATCAATAAACGTGGTAATAAAAAGGCGAGACGCTTATTATTTTTGGTAATAATGAATATTATTCGTGGACAACATCGTTATAATAATCATATTGTAGATTATTACTATAAATTAAGAAAGCAGCCTAATGAGAAATCTCATAAGACTGCTGTTGTCGCATGTATTAATCGACTATTAAAAACATTTCATTATTTAATAATGAAACATAAACTATACGATTACGAAATGTCCCCACATTAAATCGTATAATCACATATAGTCTAACACCTTATTCAAAAAAATAAAATTGGACGGTCTTATTAAGTGATGACTATTTTAAACTTAAGCACTTGACTAATCGTAGGAAAGAGGATGAGACATAAAGATGTCTCACCCTTTCAACTCTTATTGGATTTTCTTCCTCATTAATCCAACTAACCATACTTTTATTGGATTTTCTAACTCATTAATCCAACTAACTACACTCTTATTGGATTTTCTAACTCATTAATCCAACTAACCATACTTTTATTGGATTTTCTACTTCGTTAATCCAACTAACCACACTCTTATTGGATTTTCTACTAACTCATTAATCCAACTAACCACACTCTTATTGGATTTTCTTACTCATTAATCCAACTACACACCTTCTTATTGGATTTTCTTACTCGTTAATCCAACTAACCATACTCTTATTGGATTTTCTACTTCATTAATCCAACTAACCACACTCTTATTGGATTTTCTACTTCATTAATCCAACTAACCATACTCTTATTGGATTTTCTAACTCATTAATCCAACTAACCATACTCTTATTGGATTTTCTTACTCGTTAATCCAACTACAATAAAAAACTATTACTATCCTTATATTTAACATTTTCATTTTATTACTTACGATAAATCAGTCGGAATATTTGTTCTGACTGTTGTTCTATTAAACTTTGTGCATTTTTAATAGCATATTCTAAACTAACTGGTTTTGAAGTAATACTGAATGCTGCTGTTAAACCTTGATTATGTAATTCTGATAAATCACTTTCTACAGAACCTCCTATTGCAATAACTGGAATATTATAATCAGAGGCTACTTTACAAATACCTGAAATAACTTTTCCTCCTGCTGTTTGACCGTCAATTTTACCTTCTCCTGTAAATATATAGTCAAAGTTTTGCGTTCTTATAAGGTCGTGAAAATTCACAAAATCTATTACAAGTTCGATACCTCTTTCAATATTTGTATTCAAGAAAGCCATTAATCCACCAGCTGTTC
The DNA here is from genome assembly GCF_022386395.1 of Mammaliicoccus sp. J-M40. Classification (NCBI taxonomy): domain Bacteria; kingdom Bacillati; phylum Bacillota; class Bacilli; order Caryophanales; family Staphylococcaceae; genus Mammaliicoccus; species Mammaliicoccus sp. J-M40. The sequence continues at coordinate 74,020 of NZ_JAJNIQ010000009.1, read as the reverse complement.
CTCCAGCTGCACCAGCACCTTCTATTTCTTTAATAAAAATATTTCTATCTTTTTCAATGATATGAGCAAAATGATTCAAAGCATGATCTAATTCAATTACTTGTTCGTATGTAGCACCTTTTTGCGGTCCAAAAATATGGCTTGCACCTTGTTTACCGACAAAAACATTCGTTACATCACAAGCAATATCAAAATGTGCATCTTTTAAATTTGTTAATACTTGAGACTCATCTATCGATTCAATATCTTTTAAATGTATGCCTCCAAATTTAATTTCTTGTTTGTTTTTATCTAAAAATCGATAACCTAATGCTTGTAATATCCCCACGCCTGCATCATTCGTAGCACTTCCACCTAAACATATGATAAAGTGCTTTATTCCTTTTTCAAGAGCATCTTTAATGAGTAATCCTGTACCGTAAGTCGTTGTCACATAAGGATTTAATTCATCAGCCGACAGCAAATCAATACCAGAACTTGTCGCTAATTCAATTATCGCCGTTTGCCCATCACCTGTAATACCATAATCAGCTTTCATTTCTCTATTCAAGGGATCTCTACTATTAATAGTCTTTATTGTGCCATTTGTTGCTTGCACAAGGTTTATCATAGTACCTTCTCCACCATCAGCCATAGGTAGTAATTCAGTTTCTACTGTAGAATCAACTTTATGAATACCCGACTCAATTGCTTTAGCAGCATTTAAAGCATCAATACTTCCCTTAAAAGAATCGGGTGAAATTAAAACTTTCATTTTTGCACCTCATTTATATTCACTTTATACCTTATGATACATAAAATAATTAAAATTGTAACTTTGTTTAATTTTTTGGACAATAAAAAAGCACACCGACTTTATAGCCGATGTGCTTTTTTATATTATTTATTCTTGATGGGTATATGAAAAATCCCAACCTACTCCAAATTTATCAATAACTTTAGCATAGGTTTGACCCCAAAACATTTTATCAAGTTCTACTTGTACTTGACCTTCTTTTTTAAATATTTCATAAACTTCTTTAATTTGCTCTTCTTGTTCAAAATCTAAAACAACATATATATTATGGTTCTTATTGAGAGACTCGTCATTATTAGGAACATCTGAAAACATTAATATATGACCATTTACCTCTAATTGTGCATGCAAAATTCTCTTAGGATCTTCTGCTATTATGCCAGCATCTCCATATGTTTGTGATTCTCTTACACTTCCGTCTAGCGCTTCACTATAAAATGCCAATGCTTCTTCGCAAGTTCCGTTAAAGTAAAGATAAGGTGTAACTTGTTTAATCACATGCACCACTCCCCATATTTGATTATCGGTCAAAATTAAGTATATAAATGTGTGTATAGTTTGTCAAATATTATATTTTTACACACATTTATATTATGTTTATAGATTTATTATATAAATTACTTTTTATGTCCTGCTATGAGTCCTGCTCTTTCTCTTGCTGTAGCTGCTGGTGTATATGACACAGCTCTAGATACAACATTAGGACCGTATTTTCTTTTAAGTTTATCGATTGTCTTCTCAAGTGCTTCATCTCGTTGTCTTTCAAATTCATCAATAAATAAATTAAGTTGTCTTGCTCTTTCTGGCACAAAGTTATTTAAAGTGACGCTTAATGTTCGATATTTTGCTTGTTTATCGCACAATTGTTCTGCAAAGCTCCAAATCACTCTAAATATATCCATAGTTAAATTCGTGCCATCTTTTAAAGTATATTGTTTATTAACGCCGCCTTCTCCACTATATCCCATTGAAAAAGATATGGTCTTAACTAATAAATCTCTTGATCTTAAACGCATCGCAACTTCTTCTACTAATTCTAATAATACAACTTTCGTTTCATGATAGTAGTAATCTCTCATCAGTATTTGGCTCTTACATATCGTCGGATTCATAATACGATGTTTTTCTTTAATTTTGCTTAAATCTATACCATTTGCATGCAAATGTAAATCCGTGCCAATTACACCATACTCTCTCTTTAAATATTGCTGTGGATAGTGCGCTAAATCTCCAATTGTGAAAATACCTTTAGCATTTAATTTCTTCTCAGTTCTATGATTAATCCCCCAAAATTTACTAAGTGGATTTATGGGCCATAACTTTGTCGGTACATCTTGATATCTCCACTCAGCAATGAAATCTTCATTTGTCTTTGACTCCATATCCAATGAAACTTTACTCAATAACATATTAGAGCCTATGCCAATTGCGCACTGTATTTGGGTTTCTTCTTTGATTTCTCTCATTAAACGTTGAGCAAATGCTCTTGGTGTAGAACTAAACTGTTTGTAACTATCCGTAATATCTATAAAAAATTCATCAATACTATATTGATGAAAATCTTCAGGTGCGACGTAACGTAAAGCTATCTTAGTAATTGCTACGGAATATTCTAAATAGCGTTTCATACTTGGATTAATAATGTAAATGTCATTTCTATGAGGTATTTCAAACAATCTTGAACCAGTTTTTACGCCTAATTTTTTCAAGGGCTCCGTAGCTGCTAACACGATAGAACCTTGTCGTTTAGTATCTGCTATAACTGCTAATTTTGTTGTTAACGGATCCAGCCCTTTCATAATACACGACACACTCGCAAAGAAGCTTTTCTGATCTATACATAAGATATCTCGGTCCTCACATAAATGATAATCATACATAACTTCACCTTCCCTCAATCGACTGAATATATTTTTATTATATACGAACATATGTTCTATTTCAATGTTAATATGCTTATTTCTTGTAAATAACGTTTTTAATCAACAAAAATGTTATATGTGTTGATATTTAAAAGAAAGTTTCATTCATTAATTCCAGCTATTCCAATATAAAAATAAAACACACCACAAAAGCTAAGGAATACCCTACTTTTGTGGTGTGTTTTTATGAGTTTCAACATAAACATTACAATACTAAAATAATAATATTTTTGAAAGTTATTATCGAACACTATCTTACTATAATTAATCTCTCTTCGTCATCTGCACCTACAGATTGATCAATATGAACATGTGTTTTTAAGAAGATTTCTTCAGGTTCACCTTTAAAATCAATCTGTTCTAATTTGAATTCAAATTCATATTCTTGTTGTGCACCTTTTTTAATAACGAAAGATTTATTAACTTTGTATTTATGCAATACATTATCAAATTCAGCAAAATCACTATCTTCATCTTTGTTGTTAACTCTTTCAATTAAAGATAACATAATATATTCTACTTTAATGTCACATGAACCACCATAAAAAATCACTTTACCTTTAATTGGTTCTTCTTCATTAAAAGTTAATTTTTCTAGTCTCGTATCAATTTTTAAATTACCGATACCAATAGAAGTTAGTAATTTTTCAAACATAGAGTGAACCCCCCTTAATCTTCATTAAGAATAGTTTAACGCGATTGGGTTAAAAGTTAAAGAGAATAAAATCAATTTTTATTTTAGAGTTAAAGAAATTTGTAAATTTGTTACATACGATTAAATATACAGATTATAAATACATGAAAATTATACGCTAATGTGCATGTATTTCGATACTTTCACATTATATTACCAAAAAAAGCTCCCTTCAAAGATTTCACTTTTTTAGAGTGTGCTTTGAAAGAAGCGTATCAAAATTTTATAGTTCTATTATTTATATAATCCTAATGCTTTTGAAGTTGATGTATTAATTTCATCAAATACTTCAGGATTTTCAGACAATTGTACTTCATATGAAGGTATCATTTGTTTAATTCTTTGTTTCCATTCTGGGAATTGTTCTGGGAAACTTTTTTCTAATAACTGCAACATAACATGTACTGCTGTAGAAGCACCTGGAGAAGCACCTAGTAAAGCTGATATTGAACCGTCTTCACTTGTGACAAGCTCAGTACCAAATTGAAGTGTCCCTTTCCCGCCTTCATCTGTGTCTTTAATTACTTGCACACGTTGGCCAGCAATTACAATGTCCCAATCTTCTAATTTTGCAGTTGGAATAAATTCTTTTAACTCTTCTAATCGTTTTTCATCAGATAAAAGTACTTGCTCCACTAAATATTTCGTTAATCCCATTTCTTTTAATCCAGCAGATAGCATTGTTAAAACATTATTAGGTTTAACAGATTCAATTAAATCTAAATTTGAACCTGTTTTCAAGAACTTAGGTGAAAATCCAGCAAAAGGTCCAAATAATAATGTTCGTTTACCTTCAATGTATCTTGTGTCTAAATGTGGTACTGACATTGGTGGCGCGCCGACTTTAGCTTTACCATAAACTTTGGCTTCATGTTTAGCAATAACGTCTTCATTATTACATACCATGAATAAACCACTAACTGGGAAGCCACCTATATTTGTAGATTCTTTAATACCTGTCTTCTGTAACAGCGGTAAACTGCCGCCACCAGCACCAATAAATACAAATTTAGTGTTGTGATATTCAGTTTTCTTCGTTTCACTATTATAAATTTTTAATTGCCATGTGTTATCTTGATTTCTTCGAATATTCTGAACAGAATGATTGTAATATAACTCTACACCTTCATCTTTTAAATTACTTAAAAGTGAACGTGTTAAATTACCGAAGTTTACATCTGTACCAGATTCTATTTTAGTTGCTGCAATTTCTTCAGTAGTCGGACGTCCCTCCATCATTAATGGCATCCAATGTTTTAATGTTTCAAAATCATCAGTAAATGTCATACCTGTGAATAAAGGATTATTCGATAAAGCATCACAACGTTTTCTCAAAAATTCTATGTTTTTCTTTCCATAAACAAAACTCATATGTGGAACAGGACGAATAAATGATCTTGGATCAGCTAACTTACCTTGATTTACAAGATAAGTCCAAAATTGTTTTGATAACTGAAACTGTTCATTGATTTGGATTGCTTTATCAATATTAACGGAACCATCCGCCTCTTCTTTAGTGTAATTCAATTCACATAAAGCAGAATGTCCTGTACCTGCGTTGTTCCATTCATTAGAACTCTCTTCAGCTGGTTTAGATAATTTTTCGAATAATTTAATTTCTAAGTTTGGTGATAATTCTTTAAGCATTGTGCCTAAAGTCGCACTCATTATGCCACCACCAATTAATATTACATCTGTTTTCTTATGTATTGAATTCATAATTAACTACAGAGCCCCTTTCAATATTAATTTACTCATCTATATATGCCCATAACAAATATACAGAATTTCAGTTATTAAATTTGTTTACATAATTTTATGTATTAACTCTATTATAAACCTAATATCTATATTAAAAAAGTGTCAACTCATAGATAAGGTGTAATAAGACATTTAATGTATTAAGCTACATTAATATAGTAATCAAATAGTATGACATATTTAGATATTATACATTTATAGTATAACACATTCCTAGCTAATGGTCTTAAGAAATTTCAAACAACACTTATAGTTTACATAATAAAATTATAAGTATCTAAAATGATTAGCAATATTAAATTATGGGAATTAAGATGTTATCATTATAAAAATTTAATATGCAAAGGAGCTTGTTATGAGCAGATTTTTCAATTTACTTAAAAAAGGTAGCATGTCTTCTTTATCTGCTGCTATCGTTAACTTCATTCTTGGTTTTTTAAAGCTCTTCGCTTTTATTTTTACAGGCAACATCGCTATGTTTGCTGAAATGATGCATTCCTTTGGGGATGCAGCTAATCAATTATTCGTGTTTCTCGGTTCTGCTTTTTCAAAACGTAGTCCTAATGAGAAGTTCCCACTTGGATATGGTCGACTTATTAATCTAGTATGTTTAATAGCAGTTATAATTGTTGGGATTCTATCATACGAAACAGTAAAAGAAGGTTTTCACCATATTATTCATCCTAATGATACTGATGGCCGACTTTTATTTTTCTGGATTAATATCGGCGTACTCGTTATCGGTATTGTTTTAGAAGGTACAGTGTTAAGAAAAGCTGGCAAAGAAATTTTAGAAGAAGCTGGAGAATCTAGCAAAGGTTTATTAACACCTTTCACTAAAAGTTATTTAAATATCAGCAAAGCAAAGCCCGCTACAAAACTTGTATTTATGGAAGATACAGTAGCAGCTGGTGGCGGTATAATCGCTGTATTATCCATTATCATTGCTCGATTAACTGGCTTAGGTATGCTTGAAGGTATTGCTTCAGTCATAATCGGTATCATGATGTTTATTATTGTCGGTATTATATTTGTTGAAAATGCCCAAGGTGTTCTTGGTATCGCTGATCACGAATCAGAAATACATGCTTCACGTATCATTCTAGATGAAAAAGCTGTATCCGATATTAAACGATTAGCTGTCATTAAAGAAGGAGAAGCATTGCATATTGAAGCATTATTAGAGTTAAACAAGAACTTTACGTTAAAAGAGTTGTCAGATATCAGAAAACGGATTATATTAAAGTTGTTAGACTTATCACATGTTGAGGATGTTAATATCGAATTCATTGAAGATGATGGCCAGCAAGACTGGCGCGGTGATACAGGTCCTTCAGCAAATATACAATATAATGAGGAGAGACAATAATGCCAATCGTAAATGTTAAATTAATTGAAGGTAGATCAGATGAACAGTTAAGAGGTCTAGTTAATGATGTTACCGAAGCAGTACATAAGAATGCTAAAGCTCCAAAAGAAAATATACACGTTATCATTGAAGAAATGAAACCTGAACACTATGGTGTAGCAGGCGTTCGTAAATCAGATTCTTAATTTTTAAATATATTAAAAAAAGGGAGCGAGACTATGAAATCTTTAAAAATAAGATTTCTGTCTCGCTCCCTCTCACTTTCAATACGGATAATATGCCATACTCATCTACTATTCATCAAGAAATTCTTTTATTGCTTTTTTATTCTGTTCTTTATCAATACTTAAAACAGCACCATTTTCAATATCATTTTCATTTGTATAAGAGCCTTTTACTGGCACTGTTAAAGTCTTAATATCTTTATCGCCTCTAGCTATAAAGCTAGCTCCCGTTTTATAAATTGTTTGATCATCTAAATTTGTATTAACATAACCTCTTGCAATACCTGCAATTTTAGGTGCTTTCAGAACTGAATTTACACTTAATAGTTCTGATTTCAGTCCTGTCATAACTTGTTGTTGTCTTCTTACTCGTCCAAAGTCGCCTTCTTCGTCATTTCTATAACGCGCATAACCTAATAATTCTTTCCCGTTTAAGTTATGTTGACCTTTTTTCAGAGAAACACCAATTTTTTCAGACATGTCCTTTTCAACATTGATTGGAACACCGTCTGGTGCAATTTCATCAACCATCTGCTCGAATCCATCAAAGTCTATGATGGCATAGTACTCTGGATCAAGACCAAGGTTTTTCTTCAATGTTTTACGCAATAATTCTGGTCCACCAAGTGAGTATGCAGTATTGATTTTGTAATTTCGATAACCACCAGGTATTTCAGAATAAATATCTCTCATGACCGAAACGATTTTTAAATCTTTCTTTAAGTAATCATATTGAACAACCATAATTGAATCGGTTCTAGGCTGTGAGTTATCAACTTTACGATCTTCCCCTAACACAAGCACATTAACCTTACCATCATTTCTGGTAGAACTATGGAACTTATGTAATTGATGGTCCTTACCATTCTCAGTTGAAACCTTCAAGCCAGACTTATATGAAGCAGTTATATAGAATACTAACCCGATTAATAGCAAAATGATACCTAAAAGAATAAAAGGCCCTTTTTTAATTCTACGCTTTTTCGTTCTTCGTGGTATATCTGTTTGACGATTGTCATCTGTTTCTGATTGATTTTGCGAAGTCATTGTTACCAACCTTTTATCTTCAAAATTGATATTAATTATATTATAATTAATATCATACACTAAGTTAACCAATTTATGGTTTAAAAATCAAGAAAAAATTGTGAAACTATCGGAAAATAAGACTTGAGACTGAATAAAGGATGGTAAAATTATAATGAATATGAATAAAGCGTATTTCGCAGGTGGATGCTTTTGGTGCATGGTTAAACCATTCGATGAGTATGAAGGTATTGATAAAGTCACTTCAGGTTACATGGGTGGAACAACAGAAAATCCAACTTATGAAGAAGTAAAGACAGGAGAAACAGGGCATCTCGAAGTTGTTGAAATCCAATACGATGTTGCATTATTCTCATACAATAGATTATTAGAAATATTTTTTGCAATTATAGATCCTACTGATGCTCATGGGCAATTTCAAGATCGTGGCTCCCAATATCAAACAGCTATCTTTTATACAAATGATGACCAAAAGAAATTAGCTGAAGAATATATCACACAGTTAAACGATAAATTACCTGAAAATCAAACAGTTGTAACAAAATTATTACCATATCAAACATTTTATGAAGCAGAAGATCATCATCAAGATTTTTATAAGAAAAATCCTGAAAGATATAAAGAAGAGCAATTAGAAAGAAGTCGTTTTAAAAAATAAATATACCTTTAGTTAAATAGCAGTAAAGTATGTACAATAGTGTACTGTACTGTTATTTTTCTGTTTAAAGTTAATTATATTTTTGACATGAATCATTACATAAGGAGTTAATTATGGAACAATGGATTACTGATTTTATGACCCAATATGGATACGTAGGTATCTTTATACTCGTGTTTTTAGAATATATTATACATCCCTTCCCTTCTGAAATTGTATTAACATTTGCAGGATTTATGACAACACAATCTAATTTAAGTATTGTCGTCGTATGTATATTAGCAGTTGTTGGAGCGGTGCTTGGTGCGTTAGTATTATACGGCATCGGTGCTTGGATTGGCGAAGAACGTATATATCGTTTAATACATAAGCATGGTAAGTATATAGGAATTAAAACTAAAGATTTAGATAAAACAATTACTTGGCTAAATAAGTACGGAAATTGGGCTATATTTATCGGAAGATTTATTCCTATAGTAAGAACTTTGATATCTTTACCTGCAGGAATCACAAAAATGAATATACCTTTATTCATTGTATTAACAGCAATCGGTACTGGTATGTGGAATATACTACTGATTGTATTAGGCATGACATTAGGAAGTCATTGGCATAAAATAATTGAATTCGCAGGTATATATTCTAAATTATTTATCATCATTATTGCGATTATTGTATTATATGTTCTATATCGTTGGTTTAAACGTATAAAAGAAACACGTGCAGATTAAAAATATTTTGTATATAAACGCCTAATCCTTTGAATTTCACCTGTAAAGGTGTACATCATTTAGGATTAGGCGTTTTTTATTATATATTTTATTTTGAAAGTGTATGCTCATATAAGATATTGTTATAAATTGTCTAATATATATTTATTTAATTTACCTGTCTTGCATAAATCATCAATTTCAAGTAATACGGATAAATGTTTAACAGTATTATCTAGTGTTAATAAAATAACGTTTTTTACAATTCTAGATTCATTCGCAATCTTTATGTAACAAGGATAATCAATTTTAGCTATTGAAACACTACATTTACTGTTCGCAAAATGTTGATTTGTATACATGAGTAATACACCTGGATAAATGAAAGAATAATTATTTTTGTTATCTTCGTTTAATACTAATTGTTCTAATATTGACCTACTTGCATAACCACTAGTAATAATATTTTCTTTCATTTTATTAATAATATCTATAAACTTTTCTCCCTCTGTAAATACATACTTAAAATGCTTAGGGCAAGCTTCTTGTAATGTAATAGCCATAACTTCTTCATTATCATTCAGCTGATTATATATTTCGTGAATTTTTTTAGCCTTTTCTTTATTAGTTAAACCATCGTAGTCAAGTATTTTTAATACATGACGGTTATAATCTAATGAAGATAATTTATTTTGATTCAAAATTGATAATTGATGTATATCTTTATTTGTTAGAAATTTACTAACGTGTATAGTCTGGGCATTAGGGTGATTATAACGTTGTGCAGTCGTTATACAATAATCTGCATGGTTAATATAATTAATCGCTTCTTCAATGGGCATATGCTTAAGTAAGTATGGTGTTTTCAAAAATCTTTTTAATTTCAATAAAAATATTTTACTTTCAGATTGAGGTAAAGATGTAACGACAATAATATTATTAACTTGTTTTTCTAACATTTCTTCGTTATATAGTGCTTGAATAGCTATCGCACAATCGTAAATATCGCGATGATGAAACTGTCTCTTAAATTGCGCTTTGTAAACCTGTGTTGGATAAATATGATTGAATACACATTCTGTAATTCTAATAAGTAATTGTAGTTCTTTATCCGTTATTTCGTTTTGTATATATTGATTTGCATAGTTAAATTGTTGTCTAAAGAAGAAAACCTTAAATTGAGTTTGTATTAGCTCTATAAATTTCTCTCTGTTTTTTATACATATACTAGAAATGCTTTCAAATGTATCAATAAATAATTCACTCAACTCAAATAAATGTGTAAATGTATGACTCTTATAATAATGATCTTCATCTTTATCTATACAAAGTAATTGAGTTGCTAAATAAATCACTTCTTGGTGCTCTATTTTTATTTTAGGATTTAATATTTCATAAATATGTTGAGCAACTTTATATTCTATACGTTTTTTTACAATATTTAGATTATACTCCATTGATAATTCATGCTTAAAGTATTTCATGATAAAAAAAGATTTGCCTAAAATGAGTTTATTTTGATAAGCAATTTTTTTATTCAAGAGTGTTTCCGACATATTTAGTGCATCGATAAAAGTATTTATTTTTTCATCTAATGTCGTGATATCAAAATCATCAATATTAAATTCAAAAATATTTTCCTGTAAAACATAAAACTCATTCTTTTCAGTAATATCAATTATTTCAAATAATAGATTTCTACGAAAACAATTTGTACATTCAATATAATAACCATATTGTTTAGAATTTTTTAATGTTAAATTATAAATAGCAAAATATGCTTTAACTGATTTCAAATCACTCAGAATCGTATTTTTACTTACTTTCAAATGTTCGGTTAATAACTTAATCTGTAATTTCTTAGTTTTAAAAATAACTGCCGCAATGATAAATAAAATACGCTCTTTTTGTGATAGTACATATAAAGTATTTTTATTTATATGTTCTTCAATTAATAATATTTGTTCATCATTTAATTGATATTGGTTATTCTGAAATTCAGAACTTAATGTTCGATCATATTTTGTTAAAATGTCATTTGATTTTTGAATATAATAATAAATAACTCTTCTTGATAATCCTAATGACTTTGCTACTTGAGTAATACTTGGAATACTTTTATGTACTTTATAATATTCAATAAAAACTATAAAATTTTTATCAAAAGCATACATTTCAATCACAACTTTCATGTTGATATAATAGCTGAATTCAATTTTTATTTAATTATAATTTATAGTAATAAAATGAGAAATATAACTTAATCTACTATTAGTTTAAAATTATTTACTAAGTAAAATATGATAACCCAATATGCGAAAATAAGAACAATAATATACAAAATCAATTGATTTTGACATCATTGTTCTTACTCATTATAAAGTGCAATACTCTGAAAACATGTTCTTATCCTTGTCCATAGTATGCGTGTTTGCCGTGCTTTCTATAATAATGTTTATCCAATAAATATTGATGAATTCTTTTTATCTCAGGGTTTAATAATTCAGTTTTTAATGCCATTTCAGCCACTTCTTCAAGTATAATTGTGTGTTCAATCGCTTTATCAACTGTTTCACCAAATATAAATGGTCCATGGTGTCTCGTATTAATAGCAGGTATTTCTTTTGGTGTCACATTCAATTCTTTAAATTTTTCGATTATGACTTTACCCGTTGAACGCTCGTAACAACTATCCACTTCTTCTGCAGTTAAATCTCTTGTACACGGGATTGCTCCGTAAAAAGTATCAGCATGTGTTGTACCTAAAGGAGGTATTTCCTTACCGGCTTGAGCGTAAACAACCGCGTGTAATGAATGTGTATGTACGATACTATTAACGGTTTTATAGTGCTTATATAATACTATATGTGTATCAAGATCTGATGATGGCTTTAATTGATTCTCAAAAGGTCGACCATCTAAATTCGTTATAACCATATCTTCAGGCTTCATATTGTCATAAGGAACGCCACTTGGTTTAATACAGATTATACCTTCTTCACGATTGATTAAACTCACATTTCCCCAAGTTAATCTAACTAATTGATGACGTGGTAAAGCTAAGTTTCCTTCAAATACTTTCTGTTTCATTTCATTTATTATCATTTTCTTACACCTTACTCAATTGATATTGTTTTTCTATAAATTGCACTGCTTCTTTAATTTCTTCAATAGCAAGCTTGCTATTTTCAGACCACATTTCAATTAAATATGGGCCTGTATAATCTAATTTATCCAATGTTTTAAACGCTTCAACAAAATCTACACATCCATCGCCAAAAGTTACTTCTTTAAACTTTCCTGGATAATCTTCAGTTACAGATTTAGTATCTTTCAAATGTATAGCAGCAATATCACTAATACCTTTTGCTAATTCACTCTTCACATTATTCTCTGGCCATGCTGAAAGATTACCGATATCAGGATAAAATTGTAACATAGGATGATTAATTTGCGATTTAATTTTTAAATATTTAGTTATAGAGTTCATATACTTATCATCCATAATTTCTATCGCAAGAAGAATTTGCTTTTTATGAGCATATGATAAAGCATTTCTTAATCCTTCTATGAAACGTTTATGTGTTAAATCACTTTTTTCTTCATAATAGACATCGTAACCAGCTAATTGAATCACACGTACACCAAGTTTTTCAGCTAAATCGATTGCTTTAATCATAATGCTTTCTGCTTGTTTTCTATTTTCATCATTTTGTGAACCAAAAGGAAATCTACGGTGGCCACTTAAACAGATGCTTTGAATTCTAATATCATGTTCTAATTGAGTGTTTAATATATCTTCGATGTCTGAAGCTTTCCAATTTAGTCTTGCAAGTCTCTCATCAGTTTCATCAATAGACATTTCGATAAATGAAAAGCCTAAACGTTTAGCAAGCTTTAATTTTTCAGTAATAGATAAGTGTTTTGGAAGTGCTTTTTCATAGATGCCTAAACGTTCAATCATGAAAACACCCTCTGTATTTCTTGTTTAAATTCAATTGCAGCTTGTTTAGGATCTTCTGCATCTCTTAAACTTCTACCAGCGATAAATGCCTCGACATCTAATCCCTTAAATAATTTGATTGTATTAACGTCTAATCCTCCTGTTACAGATACTCTGAACCCCATTTCGATTAGTCGTTTTATTTTTTCTAAATCACTATCATCCCAAGATTTACCCGATAATAAAGCATCTCTACTTTGATGGTAGACCACTTGCTTAATATTTGATTGATACCATAATGCTGCTTGTTCAAATGTCCAATCTCCGTATAATTCAACTTGTAACTCTTCAACAACATTGTTAGCAGCAATCATTGTTTCAATGCTAGCTGAACATATAACTGTCATCCAGTTTGCTCCTGCATCTCGACAGTTTTGGGCTACTGTTTTACCTGCATCTGCACATTTTGTATCTGCTAAAATGATTTTATCCGGGTATAGAGCACGCATCACCTTTATAGCTTCACTACCCTCTGCTAAACATAAAATTGTGCCCACTTCGATAATATCTACTATATCCCCTAATGCTTTGATAGATTTAATCGCACTTGGAATTGTATTGTTATCTAATGCAACTTGTAACTTTGGTAGAGTCATAAACTCACTCCTTTAATTTAGATAGACACTAGGGTCTGATTGATTGATAATTTCTAATACTTCTTGTTCACATGTAACATTCATAAGTTTTGCAATAATGTCAGGTGTATCAAATACTGCAACTATTTGTGGAATTGCAATACTTGTATGAATTTCTGAAGATGTAGCAGCTAATACAACAAATACACTAGCTAATTTACCATCCGAAAAAGGAACACCTTCTTTAAATGTCAGTAAACTAAAAGCATTTCGATACACTCCGTCTTCTGGCCTTGCATGAGGCATAGCCATGCCTTCCATCAATACATAATACGGTCCATATCTTTTGGTACTTTCTATAATTGCATCTACATATCGCTCTTGAATTGCGCCACTATTAACGAGTGGATTTGCAGCAATACGTACTGCTTCTTCCCATGTACTTGCTTCTTGATTCAATAATATTGATTGTTCTTTAATTAAAGATTCTTTAAAAGACACCATATGATCACCTTATATAATCGTTTCTAAATTCTTTTTAATTTCTGCATCATCCATTAAATTTTCTAATCCTAATAATTTAGCTGAGCTACGACCTTCTAATTCATGAATCAAATGTTTGCTAGCAAACACAACGTCATAAGATGATTGCTGTGATTTCGCTTCACCTACACTACATGAATCTACAACAAAGTCTGAAACGTTTAATTCACGTAAACTTTTTTCTATTTTCATCTTAATAACCATAGAACTTCCCATACCATTTCCACACGCTGCTAAAATTTTTAACATTTTTATTACCTCTTTTCTAAATTATTCTAATCCTGCCTCATATGAAGCTTTATCTTTAGCTCTCAAATATTGTAATTGTGGAATTGCAATTAATATTGCAATAATCAATGCATATCCGAAGACGCCTAAATGATTCATAAGTAATCCAAATCCTGGCCATACTAATTCAAAGTCAATATTGCCATGCCAACCACCGAATTTATATAAATCAAATATCATAACTGCAATGGCACCAATTGTAACTTGTAAAACACCACATAAGAATGAACAAATTAATGCTGCTCTTGTGCCACCTACTTTATTTGCAAATACAGCTATCGTTGCGTTATCAAAAAATACTGGAACGAAACCAGTTATAATGAGTATCGGCGACTTGAAAACGAGTAACCCGATAATCGTAATAAACTGTCCGATTGAACCACAAATAAATCCAAATAGAATTGCATTTTGTGGAGTAAAATTATAAGAAGCAGCGCAATCAACTGCTGGTAATGAACCTGGTAGTATTTTATTTGATATACCTTGGAACGAATTTGTTAATTCTGAAACGAACATACGTACACCCATCATTAAAATAGCTAAATATACTGCGAAAGATAATGAACTGGATAATATATATGTAAAGAACGATAATGTTTCTGGAAACTTCTTTGGATCCATAGTTCTTAAGAAATCTTCTCCTAAAATCAATAAAATTGTTCCGTAGAATATAAGCATCAATGTACCTGTTGCAACAATGTTATCGTGAAATATTGATAACCATTTTGGTAATTTTATATTTTCTAAATTTTTATCTTTATTTCCTAATTTAGGTGCAATTTTATCAACTAACCAAATCGCAAACATTTGTTGATGACCAATTGCAAATCCTGAATTATTCGTTAATCTTTGTGTTGGTCCCACAGTTAAATTCGAGCCTACTGCCCAGTATAAACCTACAATAACCCCGACCATTATTGCGCCACTTACATCACGAAATTCTGGGAAAGCAAAGAATACGAGCCATGTAACAGTTGAAGCTTGTTGTACCATAATATGACCTGTAATAAATAACGTTCTGATTTTAGTGAACTTTTTGAATAAAACAAGTAAAATATTAAGTAAAAATCCAACTAATAAAGCCATCATCGTATAAGATGTAGTTAAACCGATGGACTTTAACGCACCATCAACGGCATTTAAACCGAAATACGGATCTATAACTGCTGCTTTTAAGCCAAAGCGTTCACCTAAACCTGCAAGAATAGGTCTAAAAGTTGTTACAAGCCCGCCTGCTCCAACCATCAAAATCATATAACCAACTGTTGCTTTAATAAATCCTGCAAAACATTCATAAATTTTCTTCTTGAGTAATGCATAGCCAACAAATACGATAATACCTATAAAAAATTCTGGTTTCGATAATATGTTATTACTAAACCATTCAAAACTTTTAATAAAAATATCCATCACTTGTCCTCCTCTACTTGACTGTTATAAAAATGATGGGAATGGTAAATCATCATCAGTTGAGAATACATCATCAAAACCTCTAGGATAATGATATTCAAACTTATCTTTATCTTCAGGGAAAGTGAATTTACCTCCGACTTGCCAAATATATGGTTTAAATTGATATTGTAATCTTTTGTGCTTGTTCTCCCATAAAAGCAATAATTCTTTAGGATCAGCTTGGAAATTAGACCAAATATCATAATGTACAGGTATAACAACATCTGCCTTTAAACTCTCAGCCATTCTTAACATATCAACAGAAGTAACTTTGTCAGTAATTCCTCTTGGATTTTCTCCATATGCTCCTATCACGACATTTACATCATTTTCATTTCCGTGTTTAGCGAATCTATTAGCATAATGAGAGTCACCAGCGTGATATAAGGAACCTCCTGAAGTTTTGAATATGTAATTCACTGCAATATCATCCATATCTATCGGTAAGTTTCCTTTTAATACTTGGTCTTCACTTGTTGTTACAAGTGCTGTTCTGTCAAATGCTTCTAATACAATGATTTCCACGCTACCTACTGTTATTTTTTGTCCTGGTTTAACCGTGATACATCTTTCTTCAGGTACTCCCCAAGATTTCCAAATTTCTACAACTGCCTTTGGTCCAATAAACGGTACATCATCTTTACAATTTTGTAGTACTGCTGCAGCTGTATTAACGTCTAAATGATCTGAATGAATATGTGTAACAACTAATGCATCAGCTGTTTTGATTGCGAATGGGTCAATAACGAATGGTTGAGTTCTTAAATTTGGTTGTAAGTTTTGACAACCACTCATTCTTTGCATTTGATGACCTTTTTTCATTTTCTTAACAGCTTTTGTACGCTTACCAGTACCGCACCATAAATCGCATAAAATATTCGTGTCTTCATAAGTTTTTAACCAAATACCTGTACAGCCTAGCCACCACATAGAAAATGTTCCTTCTTCCACCTTGGTTTCTTCAATTTCTTCATTTAACCAAGTACCCCACTCTGGGAATGTATTTAACACCCATTGTTCTCTTGTTATGTCTTGTACTTTACTCATTGTCATCCTCCTATTGAAAGCGTTTTCTATTACACTTATAGTTTACTCCCTGAAAAATAGAAAAAAAGTCCAAATAGAGAACACATAATGTGTTCAACACTGGACCTTTCTTAGTAAAATTATTGTATTATTTTTGTTTATAATTTATCGTTAAACTCACTCTTATTAAATTCCATAATAATGAACTATACTTTTTATAGACTAGAAATCTTGGTTCCCAATCTGGGTGGTATTTTTGTTTGTAGTTTCTTAAACCTTGGAAGCTATATATACCGTTCATATTTTCAAAAACTTTAGCAGCAAATTTCTCTCTTAAGTATGCATATTTGTTATAACCTACATTTGATAATGTAGCCATACCCATATTAAATTGTTTATAGCCTTGTTCTTTAGCCCAAAGCAACATGTGAATATATAGTGCATCCATCACTGCTATATCAATATCTTTATTCCATCTAATTAAATCAATCGATATCGACTGATTATAATTTGTATACATTAATGAACAAAATCCTACGATACCATATGCTTCATGACGTATAACAGCAATTGGAGCTTTATTTAAATAATTTAAATTAAAAGCGCCTACTGAAAAGTTCATTTCTTTTTTACCATTTAACCAATTATCACTTATAGTTTTCATCATTTGAATATCTTCTTCACTATATGGTGCCTCTAAAATTTCAAATAGATAACCTTCAGTTTCAAGTTTATTATATGTTGCGCGCATACCTCTTTTCTTTTTTCCAGATAAGGTAAATGTATCTAGGTTAATGAGCGCTTCTTCACCAAGTTTAAAGAATACATTTCCATATTCATGGTATAAAGAAAGTAATTTAGTTTGTACTTGATAAAAAATGATGTCTCTACCTAAAAAATACATTTGATCATAAAATTTAGTTAACACTTCAGAAAATTTATCTTCATTTCCGATAGGATCACCTAATACAATGACGGCATTCATTGTTTGACGATACATGATAAATACATCTTCATCTTCGTTTACAAAAAATTGTTTATCGCCTGTAAACGCTAGATGACTCACGTAAGAACCTTCATATTTTTGAATGATATTTTCAATCGTTTCAAAATTAAAATCTTTAGTTAAATTTCTTTGATTATTTTTAGAAAGTATAAATGTTATGACTGTTCCTAGAAGTAATAATAGTACGAGTACAACTATAAACAGACTAAATACGGCATATTTATCAAATTTTGTAACTTCATGTGGATATAAATTTAAATAATTCACTGTGATAATTCTGTTGAAAATAAACATGACAAGAATGAGTAAGCCACTTAGCAAAATTTTTATAGGTGTAACGATTTTTTTAACGACATTTGCATTCTTATAACCTATAAATAACAATATTAATAATATTGCTAACCATAAAAATGCAATAATTGTACCGTTCGTTAAAATCGAGACAAACATTAATACTAGCGTTGATATAATACTCATTAATGTGGATCGCATTGTCCCGGACATTACACCTTTAGAACAAATAAGTAAAAGCAGTGTCGCAGCGGTATGTAAAGCTAGTAAAATAGAATAAAACGTATAATGATGAGAATATATGGCATCATATAAAATAAATACATGATTAAAATATAAAACAAACCCAGTTATTCCGACTAATAATCCTAATGCGATAGAAGGAATTTTCGTCAATAAATCTCTCTGAATAGCTTTAATAAATGAAGTTGTATCCATTGCAGGCGTATAGAATTTGCTTTCTTCGATATACTTTCTAATAATACTCCCAAACTCGAATGTAGACAGTCCAAGAGCAATAATAAATGGAAAGAAATAATAAACAATTCTATACAGTAATAAAGCCAATAGAACTTGTTCTTCTGGTACGCCTAACGATTTAATGCCTAATAATATTACTAAATCAAAAGCACCAAATCCACCTGGAATCATACTCATTAGTCCTGATAAAGCTGCAATAACGAATATACCTACTAAATGTGAATAATCTACATGAACATTTAGAGCCTGTAAAATAACATATAGTAAAAAGCTCGCTGCTAACCATTCGAAAGCTGAAACTATTGTGAACTTAACACCTAATAATCTATCTTGCTCTGTGGAAGGCTTTAAAATTGAAAAGATTATAAATATCGGTAAAAAAGCACTGCCGATATATAAAACAATTTTAGCCCATGAAATATTATCTAATAATGTATCGACTTTAAATAAATGCAGAACAATTAATAAACATAATAAACTCAGCCCACTTAACATAGAAAGTAATAATAAAGACACACTCTTGATGAGCACCTTTCTATCTTGGACTTCATTTCTATATGAATAAATTCTAATTCCAGCACCTATTAATCCGCCAAATCCTAAAATGCTATTAAAAGTATTAATGATGAAACTAATTGATAAAATTTTATGTAGCGGTAGTTTAATTTTTAATGATTGCTTTAACATCACGTCATATAAAGATAATATTAGGACAGATAGTACACCTAAAATAACAATACCGACAAATATAAATGTATCCATTTCTCTAAATAACACAAATGTCTTTTTAAAGTTAATTTTAGATATTTCATTATGTAGAATATAAATGACAACTATAAACACTAGACATATAAATGGAATTTTTAAAAACGAAATAATGCTCTTACTATTTAATAATTTCATATTTCGACCTCTTAATCATTTCTTCTACCAAATAATACCATAAAATTCAATAAATTTGTATTTATATATAGATTGAAAGCTATTACATATAAAAAAGCAGTGAAGAATTCTATTGTATTAGAATTCTTCACTGCTAGTCTTATTTATTCTTAATTAAATTTATGGTAGAAGATCATTAATTTTCTTTTATTACCTTATTATCTTCTATTTCATATGGTCCTGAATCATCTTTATAATATTTATTATATCTGCGTTTAAATAAAGTAAATACGTGTGTTACAGCTACTTTAATAATAGCATATGCTGGAATTCCTAGAATAACACCTATTATGCCAGCTAAATTACCTGCACATAACAATACAAATATAATTGTAAGTGGATGAATTTTCATCGTTTTACCCATAATATTTGGCGAAATGAAATGCCCTTCTAAAAATTGTACTGCTGCCCAAACGATTGCAAGTTTAAGTAGCATAAATGGTGAATCAATCGCTGCCAATACGATTGCTGGTGAAATAGCTATCATAGGCCCTAAATAAGGCACTACACTTGTCACAGCAGCAATACTTGCTAATGTTAATGCGTAATCAAGTCCAATGATTGAATAGCCAATAAATAGTAATACACCAATACAGAATGCTACAATCATTTGTCCTTGAATATATGAACCAACTTGAAGGTTCATTTTATCAATTAAATCATGTGTATCTCTTCTAAATTTAGGAGGCATTAAACTAATGAAATAGTTTCTAAATTTTTCTCCATCTTTCAATAAGAAAAATAACACAAATGGGAATGTCGCAATAATAACAACGACATGCGTAATAGTAGAAACAAATGATTGGAATTTGTCTCCGAAACTACCTACTGAATTTGATATTTTTTTAGGAATATCACTAAAGTTTTGTTGTAACCAATTTTGAGCTTGAGTGTAATAATCCGCTATAAACGAATTTTTGGATAACTGTTTAATTTTATCGCTAAACTCATCTATATATGTAGGTAAGTTTTTTGAAAAGCTTTCTATTTGATGCTGTACGACTGGAATCAATAAAGTAACTATAAACGTAATACCTGCAATGATAATAAGTAGTAAAATAAGGATTCCCCATAATCGTGAAATATTCATCCTTTCCATAAAGTTTACTATTGGATTAAATAAATAAAATGCTATAAACGCAACGATAATTGGGCCAATTAAAGTTGTCGTTACTGTGATTAATGGTTCGAAAATAAATGAAACTTTTTGGAATATAAATACCGTTAAACCAATGAGTATAAGCAGACCTAAAATAAAATAAATATCTCGGCCACCAAAAAATCTCATAAATCTTGTTTCTTTACCGTTCGAACCTCGACCTCGTGATTCTTTTTCCAAGAATAGCCCTCCTTGTATTAATTTATAGTCTATTATACCCTAATCGACGAAGTTTAACAGTAAAATTTTACATCAATAGTTTACATAATAATTTTATGATTTATCATAATAAAAATAAAAAAGAGAAGAATCTATTTGAAGATCCTTCTCTTTATATACTCTATTTAACAATAAAGATTTTATCGCCTTGTTCTACTTTTCCTTTAACTAATGTTTCTAACTTAGAATCATTAAGGTTTGTTACAACAATCGGTGTTACTGTGCTATCTGCATGCTCTTTAATATAGTCTAAATCTACTTTCATTAAAGGTTGTCCTTTAATAATATCAGTTTCTGCTTCTGCTAATATTTCAAATCCTTGACCTTCTAATTTAACAGTTTCTAAACCGAAATGAATTAGTAATTCCACACCTTCAGTTGATTCTAAACCAATAGCGTGCTTTGTAGGGAATGTCATTTTTAGTTTACCGTCAAATGGTGCTACAACTTCGCCTGTTTCTGGAATGATAGCTATGCCGTCACCCATCATTTTTTCAGAGAAAACTTTATCTGGTACTTCACTAATATCAATGATTTCACCTTTAATAGGAGAATAAATTGTTGCATCTCCTTCAGCTAGAATTTCAGCATTTTCTTGATTTCCTTCTTCTGTGACTGTTGTTTCGCTTGGTTTCGTAATTTCACCTGAAATAATACGTGCCATGTCATGTTTAATTTGATCTGATTTAGGTCCAAATATCGCTTGAATATTATTACCTACTTCAAGTACACCTGAAGCACCTAAACTTTTCAGTTCAGATTTATCAACTTGGTCTTTATCTTGAACTTCTACACGTAATCTCGTAATACAAGCATCTAAATGTTTAATGTTATCTTGACCACCCATTGCTTCTAAAACTGAGAACGGTAATTCACTATTAGATACAGTTGTTGTTTTTTGTTCTGCATCATCTCGACCAGGTGTTTTGTAATTGAATTTTGAAATAAAGAATCTAAACACAAAGTAGTAAATAACTGCGTATACTAAACCAACTGGGATTACTAGCCACCATGCTGTTTTACCTTGCAAGATTCCAAATGTGAAGAAATCAATGAATCCACCTGAGAATGTATAACCTAGATGTAAATCTAATAAATATAAAATTAAGAATGATAATCCGTCTAATATTGCGTGAATAAAGAATAATAATGGTGCTACGAATAAGAATGAGAATTCTAATGGTTCCGTAATACCTGTTAAGAATGATGTAAGTGCTGCTGAACCCATTAAACCAGCAACTACTTTTTTGTTTTCAGGTTTAGCTGTATGGTAAATCGCTAATGCCGCTGCAGGTAACCCGAACATCATAACTGGGAACTCACCTTGCATAAATTTACCAGCAGTTAAACTTACATTATCAGCAATTTGCGCTTGGAAAATTGATAAATCTCCGTGTACAACTTTCCCTGCTGCTGTAGTATATGACCCAAACTCAAACCAGAATGGCGCATGGAAAATATGATGTAAACCGAATGGAATTAACAGACGTTTAATAAATCCGAATAAGAATACTGCTAATCCTGTATTTGCATCGATTAAACTAGATGAGAATTCGTTTAATCCATATTGAACGTGTGGCCAAATCCAAGCCATTAAAAACGCTAATAGGAATGATGATGCAGCCATCACGATTGGTACGAAACGCTTACCAGCAAAGAAACCTAAGTATGATGGTAACGTAATGTTATAGAACTTGTTATAACACCATGCTGCTAAAGCACCAATGATGATACCGCCGAATACACCTGTTTGTAACGTTGGGATACCAAGTACTAAAGCATTACCAGGGTTCTCAGCATTAATATCATCAGCTGTGATACCTAAATATTGACCCATAGTCATATTTAAAACTAAGTAACCTACGAATGCTGCTATAGCTGCAACACCGTCTCCACCTGCTAAACCAATTGCTACACCCATAGCGAATAGCATAGGTAGATTATCAAATATAATACTACCAGCACTCTGCATTAAATCAGAAATCATAACAACCGTATCATTTGTTAAGAACGGCATGATTTCAACTAAGTTAGGCGTTTGCATAGCTGACCCGAAAGCTAACAACAGCCCTGCTGCTGGTAAAATCGCAACTGGTAACATTAATGCTTTACCAATACGTTGCAACTGACCAAAGAACTTCTTGAACATTATAAAACCCTCCTGTATTTTGAACTTTATAAATTATCGCACTAAAAAAGGCATGAGCAAATAAACATACCCTTGGGTATATTTTATTTGCTCATGCCTAATCGTATTAGTAACACGCAATTTATAAGTTATTATTTAAGTGTTGAATATTTTTTCTACACTTTATCTACCGACTCATTATAGCACGATAAGATTACGCTTTCAATAATATTTTTTATGAAAATACGTGTAACAAAGTATGGGCTCCTGAGACAAATTTCTTTATCCCTTTTTATTTCACTAAAAATATTTTATCTCCTTGGTCAATGTGTCCATTAGTTAATATCTCCAACGTTGAACCTTCTAAATTTGTCACGACAATTGGTGTGACTGTGCTATCTGCATGGTTTTTAATATAATCTAAATCAACTTTCATTAGAGGTTGGCCTTTAATAATATCAGTATCAGCTTCTGCTAATATTTCAAATCCTTGACCTTCTAACTGAACAGTTTCTAGACCAAAATGAATTAACAGCTCAATACCTTCTTTTGATTCTAGTCCAATAGCGTGTTTAGTAGGGAATGCCATTTTTAGTTTACCGTCAAATGGTGCTACAACTTCACCTGTTTCTGGAATAATTGCTATGCCATCACCCATCATTTTCTCGGAAAACACTTTATCTGGCACTTCACTAATATCTATGATTTCACCTTTAATAGGAGAATAAATTGTTGCACCGCCTTCAGCTAAAATAGCTAAACTTTCTTTATCTCCTTCTTCCGTAACTGTCGTTTCACTAGGTTTCGTAATTTCACCTGAAATAATACGTCCCATATCATGTTTTATTTGATCAGATTTAGGCCCAAATATCGCTTGAATATTATTACCTACTTCAAGTACACCTGAAGCGCCTAAACTTCTAAGTTCTGATTTATCAACTTTCGTTTTATCTAAAACTTCTACACGTAATCTTGTAATACAAGCATCTAAATGTTTGATGTTATTTTGACCACCCATTGCTTCTAACACATCAAATGGTAATTCTGATACTGAACTATTACGTGATTCTGTTTCTTTATCTTCTCTTCCGGGTGTTTTCAAATTGAATTTCTTAATTGCGAACGTAAATAAGAAATAATAAACTAATGCATAAATGATACCTACTGGAATAACTAATAGTGCATTTGTACGATCCCAGTTTAATAATCCATATAACACGTAATCAATAAATCCACCAGAGAACGTCATACCTATTTGAATATGTAATAAATGCATCACTAAAAATGAAGTACCTGCTAATATAACATGTATTCCATATAAAACTGGTGCAACGAATAGGAATGAGAATTCTAATGGCTCTGTAATACCCGTTAAGAATGAAGTAAGCCCTGCAGACAACATTAATCCACCGACAACTTTTTTGCGTTCTGGACGAGCTTGACGATATATAGCATATGCAGCCGCTGGTAAACCAAACATCATAAATGGATATTTACCAGTAGTAAATGCCCCAGCTGTAAATGGTACTTTATCTTTAACTTGTGCCATAAATATACTCTGATCTCCACGTACTAATTCCCCAGCTTTATTTACATAACTTCCGAATTCAAACCAAAACGGCGAATAAAAAATATGATGTAGTCCAAATGGAATTAAAGATCTCTCAATAATTCCAAATATAAATGTCGTTAAAGCTAAATTTTTACCTAATAAAAATGTAGATAAGTTATTTAAAGCTTCTTGTATCGGTGGCCAAGCAAATGACAAAACAATACCTGTAACGATGGCTACTACAGATGTAATAATTGGAACAAATCGTTTACCTGCGAAAAACCCTAAAAATGGTGGTAAATTTATGTTGAAATATTTGTTATAGCACCAGGCTGCTAAAGCTCCCATTATAATACCACCAAATACCCCTGTTTGTAGTGTTGGTATACCTAGAACTAATGCATGTGATGGCTCTCTAGCAGCTTGGCTAAGTGTTTCAGCCCCTTTACTATAAGAGTATATGTTATCTATTGTAATGCCTTTTATAACACCCATTGTAGTATTCATAATAAGATAACCTACTAACGCTGCTAAACCTGCTACGCCATCTCCTCCAGCTAAACCTAAAGCAGTACCAATAGCAAAGAGTAAAGGTAAATTATCAAATATAATTTGACCTGAAGACTCCATAACAGATGCAATCATTACAATAATATCTGTTTTTAACCCAGGTGCAATTTCAATAAATTGAGCGTTTTTCATTGCGTTACCAAACGCAAGTAAAATTCCCGCTGCTGGTAATATTGCAACTGGTAACATTAAAGCTTTCCCAATACGTTGTAATTGACCAAAAAATTTCTTAAACATTGTAAAACCCTCCCATTGTTTAACTCAATAAATTACAGCACAAAAAAAGGCATGAGCAAGAAACCTACCATAAGGTAATGTTTATTTGCTCATGCCTGACGAAACAGTAACACGCAATTTATAAGTTATTATTAAAGCGTTGGATGTGCATTGTTAAATATGCTAATTCAGATTCATAAACTGGCCTCTTTAACTGTGTTTGCATCATCTTCACTATCTTTACAGCAATATTATAGCACAGTGGATATTGCGCTTTCAATAACAATTCAATATCAGTTGCATCCGGAATTCTTTCATCTGCTAAGACTCTTTGAATCGCAAAATGTAAATGTCTTACAAAACGACTATAATTAATACTATTCTTATCTATATTAACTTCAAGGCCCTCTTCTATTATAATAATTGACTTCTGTATAATTTGTTTTATATTATTTATGTCGTTAAGTGAATGATTTTCTTCAGCTGAATGGATATGTAATGCTATAAATCCAGCTTCTGACTCAATAAACTGTAAATCTAACTTTTCATTTAAAGCTTTAACAGCGTTTTCAGCAATTTGATATTCCCTTGGATAAAGCACTTCTGTCTCTTTTAAAAATGGATTATGAACATGAATGCCTTCTTCTATTCGCTTTATTGCAAATACAATATGATCAGTTAATGAAATGAGCGTTTTTTCACTTACACTACCGCCCAACTGTTTATCAATTCCATTTACTACTTCTAATATTGTATTAAATACGTGTTCACTCGTTCCGTTTAATAACTGTGTATATCTATCTTTATCTCTCTCAGATTCTAATAAGTAAACTTTCTCTATTAAATCTGTATCAATTTCTTCACCTTGTTTTTTACCAAAACTAATCCCCTTGCCTATTAAAATTACTTCTTTTTGATAATAGTTAGCAACTAACACATTATTATTGAGTGTTTTTTCGATAATATATTTTCCCATATAAAAACCTCATTCTGAAGACCTATTACATATTATACAATTGATGCTAATATAATGATAGATATAATATATCAATAAATTTATAGGACGTGAGTCATGTGAGAAACTTAAAAACATACATTATTTCTATACTATCCGTTTTAGTTATTGCTACTATTTTTTATCCGAAGCAACAAGCTCAAGCAGTAACTGAAGAAGCTTGGGATAACGCAGTTACTGTTTATGGAGCAGCTTTAGAGAATAACCCTTCAGCTAAAGAAACAACTTCAAATCTTTTAGGTACAAAAAACAGTGATAAAACAACATATGTTAATGCTGAAGATTTAAATAAATACTTGAATATGCAGTCATCAAACGATGTACTCAAATCTAGCATTCGTATAACGAAAACTTCTAAAGGTAGTGGCTTGAATTTAACAATCAACCAAGATCAAGGTCAAATCACTAAAGTTACAGAAGATACTTACAAAAATGCTCTAATGACAGCTGGTATTAAAGATGCTGACGTTACAATCGCGTCAAGTGAAGATGTTACAGGAGAAAGTGCCCTTGCAGGGGTTTATAAAGCCTTCGAAGCACAAGGTGAATCTATAGATTCAAACAGAACACAAGTAGCACAAGAAGAGCTATCTACAATAAACGAGATATCTGAAGAGAATAAAGGTCAAGAAGGATTCTCTCAATCACAACTTAACAAGACAGTGGCAGAATCTAAACAAGCAGTTGCAGAAAAATCCGGGAATGTTTCAGTAACTGAAATTACAAATATCGTAAATCAAAAAATTGAAGATAACGGATTAACAAACATCATTAATGAAAATCAAGTTAACAAAATTGTTAATGTAATCGATAGTGCTCAAAAAGACGGTATTTTCGATGGAGAAAATGCTAAAGACTTTATTAAGAACTCTAAAGATTATGTTAATGACATAGTTAAGTCAGATGATTTCAAAAATGCTAAGAAAAAAGCAGAAGACTTAG
Source organism: Mammaliicoccus sp. J-M40 (assembly GCF_022386395.1). Lineage (NCBI taxonomy): Bacteria > Bacillati > Bacillota > Bacilli > Caryophanales > Staphylococcaceae > Mammaliicoccus > Mammaliicoccus sp. J-M40. The sequence goes on along the minus strand of NZ_JAJNIQ010000009.1, from coordinate 46,432 downwards.
GAAATAACATTAAAGATAAATTACAAGACGAAGGACTATGGGATAAAATCGTCAACGCAATTAAAGATATCTTTAATTCAATCGCTAATTTATTTAAATAATTTTAGTGAATATACAAAATAATGAGGCTGGGACATAAATACATGTCTCAGCCTCATTTTTACATTCAAAACATAAAAAAGACTGCCGATTTTCTCGGCAGTCCTAAGTAACATTTTCATTCATTTTTTATAAATGATAATTATTGATTTTTCTTATCATCATTTAAAGTTTCGTCTTTATTTTCTGAAACATTTTCTTCTTCTGAATCTACAGTTGGCTTATTTTTCTTTTTCACTGCTGTATCTTCATTTCTACTATATGGGTTATTGCCCCAAGCTTCAATATTACTGAAGTTTGCTTTTAAGTTTTCTATTTTAAATACTGGATTTAATTTACGTTTTCTTTGGTCTCGATAGTCTTTCGCTACTTCAAACACGACTGTAGCTAGACCGAATAATGCTACGATATTAATAACCGCCATTAATCCCATAAATAAATCTGCAGTATCCCAAACAGTTTGTACTTGTACAACTGAACCAACGAATACCATTCCAACAACTAATAATCTAAAAATAAACATTATAAATTTATTTTTCGTTAAATATTCAATATTAGCTTGTCCATAGTAATAGTTACCAATAATAGATGAGAATGCAAACATAAATACTGCAATAGTTAAGAATATACCACCAAACTCACCTACATGTGTTGTTAAAGCTTGTTGTGTAACTGCTACACCTTGTTCTGCATCTGCTCCAAATTGTAAGTCAGTATATAGCAATAACATAATTGCAGTAGCTGAACAAATAATTAATGTATCAAAGAATACACCTAATGATTGAATTAAACCTTGTTTTACTGGGTGACTTACGGCTGCAGTTGCTGCGGCGTTTGCTGCAGAACCCATACCAGCTTCGTTTGAGAATAACCCACGTTTAATACCTTGCATTAATGCAAAACCAATTGCACCACCAAATGCTGGGTGTAATCCAAAAGCACTTTTTACGATGTTTTGTAACATTGGAATAATTTGATCAACATTCATCGCTAAGATGTAGCCTACTAATATAATGTAACCGACTGCCATAATTGGAACGATGAAAGAAGATACTGTTGCAATACTTCTAACACCACCAAAAATAACAATCCCAGTTATAATAGCTAAAATAACACCTGTTATAATATTCGAAAATTCATATTGCTCATTTAAAGATGCAGCAATTGTATTAGATTGCACAGTATTAAATACAAATGCAAAAGTAACTGTAATTAATACTGCAAAGATAACACCTAGCCATTTTTGACCAAGTCCACGTTCTATGTAGTATGCTGGGCCGCCTCTAAAACCGCCCTCTTCATCTTTTACTTTATATACTTGAGCTAAAGTAGCTTCAAAGAATGCGCTGGCTGCACCGATAAATGCAATAACCCACATCCAGAATACAGCACCAGGTCCACCAAGAACGATAGCTGTAGCTACACCGGCAATATTACCAGTACCTACGCGTGAAGCCGCACTAATTGCAAATGCTTGGAAAGATGATATACCTTTTTTCCCATCTTCAAGTGTTTCTGGCTTTTCAAAAATAATTCTAAACATTTCTGGCAGCCATCTAAGTTGTACAACTCTAGAACTAATTGTGAAGAATACTCCTGCCAGTAAAAGTAAGAAAATTAAGTTTTGCGTCCAAATTAAATCATTACCCCATTGAACAAAGTCATGAAACCAACTTGGGATATAACTATCAAAGTCTTTCAAACAAATCCCTCAATTCTAAATAAAATTAGTCTAATAAATCATTATCATGATTTTACCATGACAATTAGTATATGACTATATTTTTTTATTCAAGTGCTTTTTCATCGAAGTATGCATCTATGACTTGACCAAACTCACTTTCATCAATAATAAATCTACCATTTGTATATCTTTCGCTGTAATTAAAGTCTTTAGTGTCTACTTTAATGACGTCTTTTTCAGATGAAATTATACAAGTTTCATTTTCAGAAAGAGTTAAAGCTTTTATAATTTTATGTGATTTTGATTTTAATTCTTTTAATATCATTAAACCACGTTGAGATCTTTTCGCGGGAACAAATTGGTCTGCTTTCATATGTTTTACTGAACCACGATCTGTGACAATGAATACTGATTTGTTACTTGGTAAAGTTTCTGTCATGACCACATTATCATTATCTTTTAAGTTAATGGATTTAACACCAGCAGCTTTTAATCCTATGTCTGATAGTTCATCTGTATCATATGTTAAGCTCATACCTTTTTCAGTTATCACTGTTAAAAGTTCATCTTCTGTTATTTTCAATACTGAAATAACTTCATCATCATCTTTTAGTTTCATTGCAACTAACGGTCTTGTAATTCTAGATGCTTTAAATTTATCATTTGTTGATTTCTTAATCATGCCGTTTTTCGTAGCAATTATATAATTAGATTCTGGTTTAAAATCAGTTTCAAAGAATATATCTATAATTCTTTCGTCGTCACCGATAGGAATCATCTGTGAAACATGTTTACCTAATTCTTTCCACTTTAAATCGGCTATTTCATGTACAGGAATGAATAAATAATGACCTTTCGAAGTAAAAGCAATTAGCGTATCTTGTGTGTTTACTTTTTGATGTTTTAACAAATAATCTCCATCTTTTAAGCCAACTTCTTCAACACCACTTGCTTGATAGCTTCTATTTGAAGTTCTTTTAACATATCCATCGCGTGTCATAGAAACAATCGTTTCTTCACTTGGAACAAGAATTTCTTTTTCAATTTTAATTTCAGAGATTTTTTCTTCTATGTCTGTTTTTCTTTCATCACTAAATTCTTTTTTCACAGATCTTAATTCTGATTTAATCACTTTTAACAATGAACTTTCATTATTTAAAATGTCTTTCAGACGCTCTATTGTTTTCTTTAATTCATCGAATTCTTCTTCTAGAGATACAATATCTGTATTTGTTAAACGATATAATTGTAGCATTACGATTGCTTCTGCTTGTTCTTCAGTAAATTTATATTTTGCAATTAAGTTTTCTTTAGCATCACGTTTATTGTTAGAAGCTCTAATTGTTTCTATTACCTCATCAAGTATAGATAAAGCTTTTATCAAACCTTCAACGATATGCATACGCTTTTCAGCTTGAGAGAGTTCATATTGAGAACGTTTAGTAACAACTTCTTTTTGATGTTCAATATAGCTCTCTAAAATCTCTTTAAGTCCTAATAACTCTGGTCTTCTCTTATTAATTGCAACCATATTGAAATGATATAAAACTTGTAGATCAGTATTTTTATATAAATAATTTAGAACGCCTTCACTATTTATATCTTTTTTAAGCTCAATTGCTATTCTTAAACCTTCTCTATCAGTTTCATCACGAACTTCAACGATGCCTTCTATTTTTTTGTCAGCTCGTAGTTCATCAATTTTTTTAACTAAACTACCTTTGTTCACTTCAAAAGGAACTTCTGAAACGATAATTTGTTCTCTTCCGCCACGTATTTGTTCTATTTCTACTTTACTTCTTACAACTATTTTACCTTTACCAGTTTTGTAAGCCTTTTTAATACCATCTAAACCTTGAATAATACCACCGGTAGGGAAATCAGGTCCTTTAATAAACTTAATAAGTTCATCTATTGTTGTAGTCGGTTTATCTATTAATTTTAGTGTCGCATCAATAACTTCACCTAAATTATGTGGTGGAATATCAGTCGCATAACCCGCAGAAATACCAGTAGAACCATTTACTAATAAATTCGGATATCTCGCTGGTAAAACCATAGGCTCCATTGCCGTATCATCAAAGTTTTGAACATGTTCTACTGTTTCTTTATCTATATCTTGAAGCAGTATTTCTGCTAATTTACTAAGTTTAGCCTCTGTATAACGCATTGCTGCTGGAGGATCATTATCGATACTACCATTGTTACCATGCATTTCAATCAATACATGTCTTAGTTTCCAATCTTGGCTCATACGAACCATTGCATCATATACCGATGAGTCACCATGAGGGTGGTAATTACCGATTACGTTACCTACTGTTTTCGCACTTTTTCTAAAGTTTCGCTCATAAGTGTTACCATCTTTGTACATTGCAAATAAAATTCTTCGTTGTACTGGCTTCAAACCATCACGTACATCAGGAAGTGCTCGGTCTTGGATAATATATTTACTATACCGACCGAATCTATCCCCTATAACATCTTCTAAAGGAAGGTTTTGTATTTGTTCAACCATTAATTAACTTCCCCCTCTGTTTCTATTTCATCATCAAGCAGCTGAATATCATCACTTTCAAGTATGCTTTGATCTTCTTGCATACCAAATTGGACGTGTCTTTCAATCCATTCTCTACGCGGCTCAACTTTGTCACCCATTAATGTTGTCACACGTCTTTGTGAACGTACTTCGTCATCTATGCTTACTCTAATTAATGTTCTTGTTTCTGGATCCATAGTTGTTTCCCATAGTTGGTCAGCATTCATTTCACCTAAACCTTTATATCTTTGTAGTGTGAAACCTTTACCGAGCTTTTTCATTAATACTTCTAAATCTTCATCTGTCCATGCATATTCAACTTGTTTCTTTTTACCTTTACCTTTTTCTACTTTATATAAAGGTGGTAATGCAATATACACGCGACCTGCTTCTAATAAAGGTCTCATATATTTAAAGAAGAATGTTAAAAGTAATACTTGAATGTGAGCACCATCTGTATCGGCATCTGTCATGATGATAACTTTTTTGTAATTACTGTCTTCTAAACTAAAGTCAGCACCTACACCGGCACCAATAGTATGAATAATCGTATTGATTTCTTCATTTTTAAATATATCTTCAAGTTTAGCTTTTTCAGTATTAATAACTTTACCTCTTAAAGGTAAGATCGCTTGGAATTTACGATCTCTTCCTAATTTAGCTGAACCACCTGCAGAGTCACCCTCTACTAAGTATAGTTCATTTTTCTCAGTATTTTTACTTTGAGCAGGCGTTAGCTTACCTGAGAGCAATGTTTCTTTTCTTTTATTCTTCTTACCATTTCTCGCTTCTTCTCTAGCTTTACGTGCAGCTTCACGCGCTTGAGAGGCTTTTACAGCTTTCTTTAATAATGACTTAGATAATTGTCCTTTCTCTTCTAAATAGAAAGGTAATTGATCAGATATTACTGAATCTACGGCAGCTCTTGCTTCAGTCGTACCTAATTTAGATTTAGTTTGTCCTTCAAATTGTAGTAAATCCTCTGGAATACGCACTGAAATAATAGCTGTTAAACCTTCACGAATATCGCTACCATCTAAGTTTTTATCTTTTGCTTTTAATTCTCCAATTTTTCGAGCATATTCATTAAATACTCTTGTAAAAGAAGCTTTTAGTGCCGTTTCATGTGTTCCACCATCTTTAGTACGAACATTATTCACAAAACTTAAAATAGTTTCTGAATACTGATCGTTAAACTGAAAACTAATATCTACTTCAATTTGATTAGAAGTGCCAGTAAACATTGCAACATCATGTAGCACATCTTTGCCTTCATTCAAATATTTAACAAACTCTTTAATACCATCTTCATAATGATAAAAAACTTCATTAGGCTCTTCGCCTCTTAAGTCTTTTATTTTAATTTTGAGCGCTTTTAATAGAAACGCAGATTCTTGTAGTCTTTCACACAATGTTTCAAAATTATAATGAGTAGAATTTTTAAATATTGTTGGATCTGGTTTGAAATGTACAGTTGTTCCAGTTTTTCTCGTCTTCCCCTTTTTCTCTAATGTTGTAACTGGTCTACCGCCTTTTTCAAATCTTTGTTTATACGTATGGCCTTCTCTGTGAATCGTTACTTCTAACCATTCACTAAGTGCGTTCACTACAGATGCACCTACACCATGTAATCCACCTGATGTCTTATAGCCTCCTTGGCCAAATTTACCACCAGCGTGTAAAACTGTGAAAATAACTTCAGGTGTTGGTTTGCCGGTTTTGTGCAATCCTGTTGGCATACCTCTACCGTTATCAGAAACAGAAATACTATTATCTTTATGTATTGTTACTTCTATTTCAGTACCATACCCATTTAAAATTTCGTCAACAGAGTTATCTACAATTTCATAAACTAAATGGTGAAGTCCGCGAACATCTGTTGAACCGATGTACATACCAGGTCTTTTTCTAACAGCTTCAAGACCTTCGAGTACTTGAATTGAATCTTCACCATATTGAACTTTTGCTTGTTTATTCAATATTTCTCCTCCTACAAACGTACGTTCGTTTTTTTACTATACATTAGTTATTTTGTTATAAATCTCCGGAAAATGCAAGTCCTATCACTAATAGTAGTACAATTTCACTTTATATCTTATGGTAAAATCATATTTTAAATAGTAACCTATTTCTAGTTATGGTAAACTATTAGTACCTGCTAACAAAGGAGTGTTTTATAATGACATTTGTTGTTATTATACTTAGCTACTTGATTGGATGTTTCCCAAGTGGCCTCGTGTTAGGTAAATTATTTTATAAAAAAGATATCAGAAATTTTGGAAGTGGCAATTTAGGTGCTACTAATACTTTTAGAGTATTAGGTAAAAAAGCTGGATTTATCGTAATGTTTTTAGATATTTTCAAGGGATTCATTGTAGTTTTCTTCCCAATATGGTTTAATTTAGATATTCCTAGTATTTTTATAGGAATGTGTGCCGTTGTCGGTCACGTATTCCCAGTGTTCTTGAAATTCCGTGGTGGTAAAGCAGTAGCAACAAGTGCTGGTGCAGTATTGGGTGTTCATCCGATATTACTCATCGTACTTGCAATTATATTCTTTGCTATATTATTCCTAACTAAATATGTATCATTATCTAGTATGGTTGCAGCGACGTTTTGTGTTATAGGTGCAATTATAATAGGCGATATACCATTTTTAGTTATTTCAATCGCGATATTCATCATATTATTTGTAAGACATCGATCAAATATCGTGCGCATATTTAAAGGGAATGAACCAAAAATCAAATGGATGTAAAGGAGAATGCACTATGAATTTAGAAATTACAGATAAAGCAGTTGAATGGTTTAAAAATGAATTAGAATTCAATGAAGACCAAGCGTTAAGAATATTCGTGCGTTATGGCGGTGAATTTCAACTCAAGCAAGGTTTTTCACCTGCATTCACTGTAGAACCTTTAAATTCATCTGAAGTTGGGTTTAAAGACGAAAAAGATAACCTTCCATTCTTTATTGACGAAAAAGATTTATGGTACTTTGAAGATAATGATTTACTTATCGATTTAAATGATAACGAAGAAATTAAATACGAAGCTAAAACTTCAAAATAAACTATAAAACAAGCAGATAAACGTCGCTTTAAGGCGATTTATCTGCTTTTATTTTTTATAATTTTCGATCAATACCTTGTTCTGTTTCTTCTTTAATTTTTAAGTAAGCTTCATGCCATTCTGGGAAGCTTTTATCTAATCTAATTGGTCTATTTGTACCTTTTTTCAAACAAACATGCGTTGTTGAACCTGTACTCACAATTTCCCCATCTTCATTCAATATTTCGTATGAATAAATTGACCTAATTGGTGAATAATGCGATATCCACGTTTTAATGATAACTCTCTCAGGATATGTAATAGATTTTTTATATTTAATATTTAAATCGACTACTGGTGAGATGATACCTGCCTCTTCCATATCTGCATAGCTGAAGCCAGCTTTGTAAATATAATCTGTACGTGCAACTTCTAACCAAATTGCGTAATTTGCATGATATACGACGCCCATTTTGTCTGTTTCTGCATAACGTACATCTATTGGTGTTTCACTATAAATCATTTTGTATAATCCCTCTTTCTAAATCGCTATCCCTAATATCATAACATATATAAAACGAGTCTGAGACATAAATGAATGTCTCAGACTCGTTTTTCTGAGTTTAAGCTAATTTATTTCTTAATACCATTTGTAGAATACCACCGTGTCTATAGTAGTCAATTTCTACTTCTGAGTCGAAACGAGCTAACGCTTCAAATTCAGTGACTTTACCGTCTTCATCAGTAGCTGTTACTTTCAGGATATCACGAGGTTTTACACCTTCGTGTAAGTCTACTGAAATAGATTCTCTACCAGTTAAACCTAAGCTATCAGCTGATTCGCCTTCTTTAAATTGTAATGGTAATACACCCATCATAACTAAGTTTGAACGGTGAATACGTTCATAACTTTGAGCGATAACTGTTTTAACGCCTAGTAAGTTAGTACCTTTAGCAGCCCAGTCACGTGATGAACCCATACCATAGTCGTTTCCTGCTAACACACATAAGCCGATACCATTCTCTTGATATTTCATTGAAGCATCATAGATAGGCATGATTTCTTCTGTTGGCCAATATGTTGTAAAGCCACCTTCAGTACCTGGAGCTAATTGGTTCTTGATACGAATGTTAGCAAATGTACCTCTCATCATTACTTCGTGGTTACCACGACGAGAACCGTATGAGTTGAAGTCTCTAATTGCTACACCATGATCTTGAAGGTATTTACCTGCTGGTGTATCTTTACCGATTGCGCCTGCTGGAGAAATATGGTCAGTTGTTACTGAATCACCAAATTTAGCCATAACCCTTAAATCTTTTAGAGGTTTAATATCAGCTGGTACAGTTGATAAACCTTCGAAGAATGTTGGGTTTTGGATATATGTTGATTCTGGATCGAAATCATACAATGGTTGATCTGTTGTTTCAATTTGATTCCATACTTCGTTTGATTCAAATACTGTTTTATATTCTTCACGGAATAATTCAGGTGTTACAACTGAAAGTACAGTATCTCTTACTTCTTCAATTGATGGCCAGATTTCTTCTAAGTAAACATCTTTACCATCTTTATCTTTACCGATTGGATCATGTTGTAAATCGATATTCACAGTACCTGCTAAAGCATAAGCTACTACTAATTGTGGTGATGCTAAGTAGTTTGCTTTAACTAACGGATGAATACGTCCTTCGAAGTTACGGTTACCAGATAATACTGAAGTAACAAGTAAATCTTCGTCTGCAATTGCTTTTTCAATTTCAGGTAATAAAGGACCAGAGTTACCGATACAAGTCGTACAACCGTAACCAACTAGATTAAATCCTAATTCGTTCAGATAATCTTGTAAACCAGCATCTCTTAAGTATCCAGTAACTACTTTTGAACCTGGAGCTAGAGATGTCTTAACGTATGGAGGAACTTTTAACCCTTTTTCGATTGCTTTTTTAGCAACAAGTCCAGCACCTAACATTACGTATGGGTTTGAAGTGTTTGTACAAGAAGTGATAGCAGCAATAGCTAAATCACCAGTTGTCATAGTAGTCTTCGTACCATCATCTAGTTCGATATCTACAGTTTTATCAAATTCAGATTCATCAAAGCCGTGACCTTGGTTACCTGCTGGAGCAGTTACTGAATCTACGAATGATTTTTTCATATCGCTTAATTTAATTAAGTCTTGAGGACGTTTAGGTCCTGATAATGAAGCTTCAACTGTAGCTAAGTCTAAGTCAACAACATCAGTATATGTTGGATCAACTTTTTCAGCTTTGAAGAACATATTATTTTCTTTTAAGTATTTTTCTACTACTTGAACTTGTTCTTCTGTACGGCCAGTCAAACGTAAATAGCTTAGAGATTCTTCATCTACTGGGAAGAAACCACAAGTCGCACCATATTCAGGCGCCATGTTTGCGATAGTAGCTCTATCTGCTAGTGGTAATTTTTCTACACCTGGACCAAAGAATTCAACGAATTTACCTACAACGCCTTTTTTACGTAACTCTTCAGTAACACGTAATGCTAAGTCAGTTGCAGTTGTTCCTTGTGGAAGTTCGTTCGTTAATTTAACACCTATAACGTCAGGTACCGGGAAGTAAGATGGTTGACCAAGCATACCAGCTTCAGCTTCAATACCACCAACACCCCAACCTAGAACACCTATACCATTGATCATAGTTGTATGAGAGTCAGTACCAACTAAAGTATCTGGGTAAGTCACTAATTCATTTTCTTCTTCTCTAATGTGCACGACGCTTGCTAAGTACTCCAAGTTTACTTGGTGAACAATACCTGTTGCAGGTGGTACAGCACGATAGTTATCGAACGATTTAGTAGCCCAATGTAAGAATTGGTAACGTTCAATGTTACGTTCAAATTCTAATTTCATGTTCATTTCTAAAGAAGATGGTAAAGCGTAACTATCAACTTGAACTGAGTGGTCAATAACTAAATCAACAGGAACTTCTGGGTTAATTTTAGATACATCTCCACCTACATCATCCATTGCTTTACGTAAAGAAGCTAAATCTACAACTGCTGGAACACCAGTGAAATCTTGAAGAATTACACGTGATGGTTTGAATGGTACTTCAGCATCTGCATCATTTGATTTACCCCATTTAGCTAAATTCATAATGTGTTCTTCTTTAATAACATGTCCGTCATACTGTCTTAAAACTGATTCTAATAATACACGGATAGAATATGGTAAATTATCAACATTAGTAAGACCTAATTCATCTAATGTATTTAAGCTGTAGAACGTATAATTTTTACCGTTCAATTCAAAAGACTTTTTAGCTTGTTCTTTTAAACTTGAGCTCATTTTTTGTTCCCCCTTTAATTTGTACATCAAAATGCTTCATATACAATTGTATAATCAAAACTTAGGTAAAACAACACTTTCACCCTAAAAATCATTATATTTACCATTCAAGTTTTTGATACGCAACCATAAGTTTTACTTATGCATAATAGTTTATACATAAAAATTAGTTATTAAATGAGAATGATTATCAACTCTTTACGAAATTTATTTTAGAAATAATATAATTTTTATAATAAAAAAACACCTATCAAATAATCACTAATGTGAAATTTGATAGGCGTTTTTAATTGATTAGTCTTCTAATTCTCTTTCTAATCTTCTTTGTTCTTTTAATTCTTGTTCGTATTCACGTTTTGATTTTTCAACGTATTCTTTCATACGATGTTTATTTGGTGTAATAGATAAACCAAGGTATTTACGTTCTTGGTTAGCATCTTTGTAAAACGCTATAATCATCATAATTATGATGAAACTAAATGGAAACGCGGATATTATGGCGGCTGATTGCAATGCGCCTAACCCAGTGTCACCACCAGAGAATAGCAACACAAATGCGATTAATGATTGAGCTACACCCCAAACAATTTTAATTCTACCAGCTGGCTCTAATGAACCATAAGTTGTTTGCATACCTAAAACGAATGTAGCTGAATCGGCTGAAGTAATAAAGAATATACAAATTAATGCCAAGGAAACAAGCGATAAAAGCATGCCCATAGGCAATTCATTAAATACTCCAAACAATTGTGTTTCAGTTGTCATTTTAAATATTTCAGGTGTTTTCTTACCAACTTCAATACCTGTAACTCCAAATACACTGAACCAAATGAAGCTGACGATTGTTGGTACTAACATAACGCCTAAAATAAATTCACGAATTGAACGTCCACGAGATACACGTGCTATGAATATACCTACGAATGGACTCCAACTCATCCACCAGCCCCAATAATAAAGTGTCCAATCATTTAACCACGCACTCTTTTGCTCATTTAATGGTGCAATATCGAAACCATTAAATAAGAAACTATCAAATAGAGCTCCAGTTGATGATGTAAACATATTTAAAATTAAAATAGTAGGACCGATAATTAAAGTAACAATAAGTAATATACTTGCTAAAATAAGGTTTAAATTACTTAAATATTGAATACCTTTACTTAGACCACTCCATGCACTTGCAAGGAATAAGACAGTTACAATAACAATGATAATACCTTGAACTACGATATTATTCGGAACACCGAATAAGTATTCTAAACCACCATTGATTTGTAGAGCACCCATACCTAGTGAAACAGCAACCCCTACTACTGTAGCGAATACTGATAACACATCGATAAATGTTCCAATTGGCCCATCTACTTTGTCACCTAATAAAGGTCTAAGCGTTTTAGATAATAGACCTGGCTCACCTTTTCTAAACTGAGCATAAGCTAACGCTAATGCTACTACTCCGTAAATTGCCCACGCATGAAAGCCCCAATGTAAAAATGTAGATCTCATTGATTCTGTCATTGCAGCTTTACTTTCCGGACTAGCTGTTGGTGGTGAGATAAAGTGTGACATAGGTTCAGCAGCACCATAGAATACTAAACCGATACCCATACCAGCACTAAATAACATAGCAAACCATGAAATTGTATTAAATTCAGGTTTATCTTGTGGTTTACCTAATTTCAGTTTACCTATTGGGCTAAAAATAATAAATACACAGAAAAATACCATCAATATAGTAATAATCATATAATACCAACCAAAGTATTTAGATATCCAAGCACTGATATCAGCAGTTATACCGCCAAATTGAGTTGGAAAAATAGCACCGAGTGCTACGATAATTCCTACTACTATTGCACTAAATGTAAACACATTTGATATTTTTCTACCATTTGGATATTTATGTACGTTCGACATCGCACTACTCCTTTCAAATACAAACTCATAATTGTTTATTCCCGTTTAAATTATTTTTAACCTAATAAATTTAAAAAATAATTTTAACAAAACAGCAACTTCAATACTTTACCAAATATCAAGTTTTAAATCAAATTCACTATTTCAATTTTTGCGTGTTTAAGGTATTATTATGACGACGAGGAGGTGTTTAATATGTCATTATTAAAAGAATTTAAAGATTTTGCTTTACAAGGTAATGTTTTAGATTTAGCAATCGCCGTTGTTATTGGTGCAGCCTTTAACAAAATTGTTACATCTTTAGTAGAGAACGTAATCATGCCATTAATTGGTCTTATTTTTGGTGAAGTAGACTTCGCTGAAAAATGGTCATTAATGGGTATTAAGTACGGTTTATTTATTCAATCGATTATTGATTTTATAATCGTGGCATTCGCTTTATTCATCTTTATTAAAATTGCAAATACTGTTATGAGAAAAGGTGAAGAAGAGGAAGAAATCGACGAACAAACTGTATTACTTACAGAAATTCGCGACGCTTTACGTGAAAAGTAAGTTTTACATATACCATTTGAGGCTGAGACCATTTTTATTGTGTCTCAGCCTCTTCTTTATTTCCTTTTCTTACAAAACGTGTCAATAACACTACTCTTGTTGTCACTTCTCTTCAAACGTGTCAATAACGCTATCCTTGTTGTCATTTCTCTCAAAACGTGTCAATAACGCTATCCTTGTTGTCATTTCTCTCAAAACGTGTCAATAACACTACTCTTGTTGTCATTTCTCTCAAAACGTGTCAATAACGCTATCCTTGTTGTCACTTCTCTCAAAACGTGTCAATAACGTTATCCTTCAATTTATAGATTCCAAAAATAAAAACCCCTAAATCTTAATATTACTAACGATTTAGAGGTTTATTTAAATATGAATTTTAATCTTCAATTGGGCCTTCTTCAACTAATGTCTTAACATCAGCTACGATTTCTGATTTAGGGAATTTCTTATCCCCAGCATCTTGACCACTATATGTTTTAATAATTTTTCCATTCTGATCAACTAAATAGAAACTTGTACCGTGTGTTACTTGGTTACTACCTTTTGGTGGTGGCGCTACAATTGATTTAAAATTATCTTCTGCATATTGCTTAATAAATTTAAAGTCATAATTCGTTACTAGCGTCCATTTTCCATCAGGTACATTATATTGTTTAATATAATCTTTTAATTTTTTAGGTGTATCTTTATCAGGATCTACACTAAAACTGATTACGCCATAATCTTTCACACCATCTTTTTCTAATTGGTCAATTACTGTACTCATATTATATGTCATTGGTGGACAAACTGTTTCACAATCAGTAAATATAAAATCGGCTATGTATACTTTACCTTTCATATCTTTTTGTGAAAATTTATCGCCATTTTGATCAGTGACGTTAAAAGATTGCAATTTGTTGCCATACTGACTCTCGGGTTCTATTGCATTGTTACTACAAGCACTAACTATCAAAATTATGGTAGCGAGTAAGCCAATAAATATTCCCTTTTTCATCTAAACACTCCCAAAATTTGCTATTAATTAAAATATATCAAATTAAAATTACAACTTAAACACATATTTTCATTAATTTATGTCTTTGCTGTGTCTTTTAGTTAACCGTAAAAGAGGTTGTGCTTAAAAATCCATTTTTATTTACATTTAAAATAGTTGGGATTCTAGTTTTTAATTCTGAAACGTGGGAAATGATGCCTACTAACCTTCCAGACATTTGTATATTGACGAGTGTATCCAGCGCTGTTTCTAATGTTTCTGCATCTAACGTTCCAAATCCTTCATCTATAAACATTGATTCTAAGTGCACAGCACCCGCTTCTTGCTGCACTATATTAGATAATCCTATCGCTAAAGATAGTGACGCTTGGAACGTTTCTCCACCTGATAACGACGTTATATGTCTCGTTCTATTAGAAAATCTATCGAACACTTCTATTTCTAATCCGCTTAACCCCATAGACTTTTCTTTTTTACGTACAAGTTGATAACGATTGTTGGTCATTTTAACAAATTGTTGATTTGCGCTATCTAATATATGGTTTAAATAGTAAATGAGTACGTAGTTTTCTAATGACAATTTCTCACTATTCTTACCGTTCATCACTCTAGATAGTTCAATCATTTCTTCTTGTTCTTGTAAATCTCGTTCTATTTTGGCTATTATCTTTTGAATAGCGTCTCGTTTGTCTTTATTTTGATCAACTTTTAATTGTAATTGTGTGTTTAATTTCGTCATTTCTGCTTCTAATTCTTTAGCAGCATTTAATTGAGAAATGATGTCTTCTAAATTTGGTACATCACAATCTTTAACTTTTTCAGTTAATTCTTTTACATCCGCTTCTAACTTAATATATTTCTTATCAAATTCTGTTACTTCAACTTCATACTCATCAATTTTATTCACACTTAATATAAGTTTATCTAATTGTTCGTATGACTCTATTTGTTGCTTATCCATTTCACTTTCTAAATATGACTTAATAGACGCTACTTGTTCTTCAAGCATTTGCCTTCTTTCGCTAATAGAACTTAGTTTGTACTCTATTTGGTACAACTTCTCTTTATATTCATTTACTCGAGACTGTAATGTTTCTAATTCTTGATCATAACTTTTAATTTCATTTTCAAACGATTTAAATTGTTTACTAAAGTCTTCTATAGATTCAAATTGAGTTTCTTTATTAAAATAATCCATGTTATGTTCATAATTCTTGATTTCATTTTGAATACTATTACTATTTATTTCATCTTGAGATAAGCCTTTTTCTAAATCGTGCATTTCTTGTTTCATTTTTTGGCTACGTTGTCTACTATCTCTCAAGTCCGCAATTTCTTTTTGTATTTTTCCTAAATCATCGTTTACAGATTGTATTTTATCCGAAACTGATTCAATATCATTTAATTTCTTAAGCTGTGATTCTGTATTGTTTTGTCTTTCCTTATATACGACAATATCATTAGAAATTTTTTGATGCATTAGTTTAATTTCATGCTGTTCTTCTTTTTCTTTTCTTAATGAATCAAAATCTATATCACCGTTTAAGTTCTCTATGTTGGAACCACATATAGGACAAGCATCACCTTCATGCACATGCTTTTGAATTTTCAGTATTTCATCTTCTACTGTTAATACTTCAAATGCATCTGACTCTTTCATGCTTTGTTCAATATTCTTTTGTTGTTGTTCTAACTCACCTAGTTTTGATTCAATCTCTTTCTGAGTTGAAATAAGTGTTTCCTTTTCTTGAAATTGATTTTGTGTATTTTCTAATTGCTGTAATTCAAGTTTTAAAGATTCTTGCTGTTTTAATTTATTTTGTTCTGCTTCATCATCTGCATCTATATTTTTTAAAGATTCTTGCAATGTTGTAATCGAATTTGTCTTCTGAGTTATCTCTTCTTTTAACTTCTCTAGTTGTTTTTTCGCTTCAGGTAAATGTTCTTTACTATCATAATACTGTTCTATGCTTGTATAGATATGATTTGTCTTATTAATAAATGCTCTTTGCTTATTAATGTCCTCTTGGCTTTCAAACTTTTTACTTAACTTGTTGTTATAAAATTCAAATTGACTGTGAACTTCTTGCTTTTCTGTTTTTAATTCTTCGTGTTGCTTCTCAGTTTCTTTCTTGTTAATTTGTTTCTCTTTTAATTGATTATACTGATGCGTAATATTTTGTACTGTTTTTAAATACCTTAATTGTTCTCTTAAGTTATTAATATGCTCAACTTGTTCGTTAAGCATATTTAACTCATGTTGTTTTTCTTGTAATGTATCAAAGTTTTGTTTAATGACCTTCTTATCTTCATATTTCTTTTCTAAATTTTTAACGATTGTTTCTTGTTCTTTTAATTCTTTCAACTGATAGTCTAATTTTTCTTTACCTATTTCTTCATACTGTACTAATGCATTTTCCACTTTCTTATAGCGATGGCCTTCTATATCTTTTAGTTCTTTTAATGTTTCGTGATCGAAGTCATGTAAATCTGATAAGCATTGAGAAATTTGCTGATAATGACTTTCTATTAAAGCAATTTCTTTCTTCATCTCTTCTCCTAATTGTTCTTGCAATGCTTCGAAACGATCACTATCAAATAATGTTCTTAAGATACTTCTCTTCTCTGTACTATTTGAAATTAAAAATTGCTTAAACTCCCCTTGAGGTAATATTAAAATTTGTCTAAATTGTTTAACGTTCATATGCAATATATCATTCAAATATTGATTACTTTCATTTATCGTACTCGTCTGTAAAGACCATTCGCCGTCTACTTCTTTATACACTTCCACAGTAGAATTTGTTGGATTCTTATTTCCTTCTTTTATATATTTAATTGTTCTAACCACTAAATATGATTCATTTTTAATTTTAAATTCAAATTGCACTTTACTCGGTAATTTAGGATCTGCAAAGTGACTTCTTAAATCCACTTTATCTCTTGAATGGGTAGATGTCTCTCCATACAAAGCATATACCATAGCATCAAATATCATCGTTTTCCCAGAACCTGTTTTACCACTTATTAAAAAGAGTTGAGATTTTGATAAATGGTTAAACTCTATCGTTTCATTAATAAACGGTCCAAAGTATTGCATGTTTAAAGTAAGGGGTCTCATTATTCATCAACTCCTTTATTGATTGCTTTTTCAAGTAATTGAACAACCTTTTCTTCTTTAATACCAGATAACTCCTCATCTGTTACATGACTATAAAATGACTTTATGATTTCTATATCACTTAAAGCATGAACATCTAATTGAATTTCATCTTCTTTCACTTCATAATCTTGTCTAGATATTTGTAATGTATTTGGATATATAGCACGTATCTTCATAAGTGGATCCGTTACATGATCCATATTCGTCAATTTAAAATGAAAATAGTCTTCCTGATTTTGAATTGTAATATTTTCATGTATAACATCTTCATAAGACGCTTGAACAACATGAAAAGAACGTTTAGGTGTTAGTGGTATAAAGTTTTGCTCAAAACTACTCTCGCTATATTCAAACAACCTATAGCCTTTAGCTTGGTTCTGTTCAGAGAATGAATATTGCATTAACGAGCCTGAATAAAATATATAATCTGATTGAATCGCAAATGGATGATGCAAATGTCCTAGCATAACAGTATCAAAAGACTTAAAAGTTTGAGCGCTAACTGTTTCAATCGTCCCTATTGATAGTGGTCTTTCAGAATCACTTGATTCTCCTCCAGCTACGAATAAATGTCCTACGAGTATATTCGTTTTACTGTCATCCATCACTTCTTCCATATGTTTAACGATATAATCAGTAGCTTCTTGGTGTGTATGTATGTCTTTATTGCCAAATGCTTGCCTTATATCAGCAGGCGTGAAATACGGCATAACGTATATATGGATATCATTCATTTCTACTGGTTTAAACATGTCATGATAATCTGTCATAATCTTTAATCCTGACTTAGCAAACCATTTTTCACCGTAATTCAATCTTTCTTTCCCATCATGGTTACCACTTATAGCGATTATTGACGTATTTAATTCTAAATTAATCTTAGATAACGCATCTTCCAACACGACCATTGCATCTTTACTTGGATAATGTAAATCATATAAATCCCCACTTATGATTACAATATCCGGTTTATGTTCTTTTACTGCTTCGTATAATTGTTCTAATACATATTTTTGGTCTTCTAATAATGACTGGCCGTTTATAGTTTTTCCTATATGCCAATCAGCTGTATGTAAAATTTTCATATTCTATCACCTTTCAAAATATTTGTTAGACAGGTTTATTTGCTTCATTTATACTAGTCATAAGGAGTGATTTCATTGAGTAACGTATTTATATTCTTTATTGTCCTATGGTGCATAGTTTTTATTTCGTTACTTGCTATTGGCGGATTCTTTATGTTTCGAAAATTCTTAAAGCGCATGCCTAAAGATGATGGCATGAGTGAACTCGATTGGCAAGATTACTATATCCACAAAGCCTTGCCTTTATGGAATGATGAAGCAAGATCATTATTAAACGAATTAGTGTCTCCAGTACCAGATCTTTTTAGAGACGTTGCTAAAGAGAAAATCGGTGGACGTGTATCTAAAATCGCGCTAGAAGAACATGCTACTTCGATTGAACTCGATCATATCATGAGGGGATATATCGTTGCTACACCTAAACGAGATCACAAATTTATGAAGAAAAAGCTAACAGAACTTAATATCGATTATACACCATATTTGCCATTGTTCGAATTAGCAGACGATGAAAAAAACAAGTTTTCTATATTTGATCATGCAGAAGAAATTTCAAATGCAAAAACAACGCACACTCAATAAATGAGTAGTGCGTTGTTTTTATTTTACAACACTTATTTGATTACGTAATTTCTTATATTTAAAGTACATAGATATTCTCCAAGGAACAATCATACTAAATGCCAATAAGAAAAACATACCAGCTAATTGGCCCGGATCGATTGAATCACTCAATACAAACTTACCTACAGTTCTTATAATCAATAAAGAAATAAGAATTACTGGAAATAATTTTGAACGTTTCATATATATTTCAGAACGTTTAATTTCAAAGTTGGATGTGAATATAAGAAATAATGAAAAGAAAAGACCTACAATGATCGATTCAATTATTTCAGCACCTGTTAGTCTGAAATAAGGCACTACGTACATAAGTGCTCCAGTAGCCATAAAAAATGGTGGTAATATAATCTTTCTAGTATTTGTTGGATAATTTTGTGCTTTCATTCTTACAACTATAACGGCTAAGCTCATTAAAGCTGCTATAAATACTGAAAAAAGCAAATACATGATTAAAACCCCTTTAAGTTCTAAATATCATTTGTGTTTATTCCAAACCCAAAGATTGGAAAAATATTGTTATGTCAGTTAATAAATCAAAGAACAATAAAATTCCCATAATTATCATAATTATACCACCAAACTTCATGATAGCAACATTGTACTTCCTAATTATTTGTAATTTTGTTATAAAGAAAGTTAATACGAAAAATGGAATGCTAAATCCAAGTACATACAGTAGCATATATAACATCGCTTGGGATGAATTTGTTGCTGCTAACGTTCCAATCGCAGCTATAATCGGCCCGTTACACGGCGTCCACCCAGCTGCAAAAGCCATACCAATTAAAAACGTACCAATAAAACCTGAAGGCTTTGCTTTAAAATTAATTTTTCTATCTTTCATTAAAAATTGTGGCTGGAATACACCTAAAATGATTAATCCAAACACAATAATGATGATTGCTCCTACTTGTCTTATTAATGTTTGATAATTTATAAACAAGCCAGATATGTATCCTATGCCCATACCTAAAATCATATAGATCAAACTAAACCCTAACAAAAAGATAATAGTATGTAATATTGCATTACGACTTAGCCCTTTATTTTTTAAATCATCGTAACTCATACCTGTAATGTATGACACAAAAGCAGGATATATAGGTAGAACGCAAGGAGAAACAAAACTTAATATACCTGCACCAAAAGCAACAAAAACTGTTAATTCCATTATATCCCCCCTCACTATTATTTCCATTTTATCAAATTTATGCGTCATTAAAACGATTTATTTTGAACAATAAGTGAAAAGTTATTAAAACTAAGGTTTAATTATACTAAGTTTAACAAATAAAAAGGGACCACATCACTTTCAAGAAGTGTCGCAATCCCTTTAACATCAATGTATATAAACTACTTGATTTTTTGATCCATGTTTTTGTTCATCATTGTCATCATTTGGTTTATTTTCTTTTGAGATGGTTTTTGACCCATTTGCATCATCATCATTCGTAACATTTCCTCATTGATAGGTGGATTCTTTTTCAAGTAATCCATCATATATTTACGCGCAAGGAAGAATCCTAGAGCAATCCCACCGATTAATGCCACGATGATTAAAAGTATTGCTAACCATGTTGCCATTATTTCACCCACTTTCTGTATCCTCTAAAAGTTTACTAAATTAAAAAGATTTTATCAAGATGAAACTTAATGTTTCAAAATTAAAAAGGGAGCGGGACAGAAATCTCATTTTGCTAAAAAGATTTCACAGCCCACCCCGGCAAAGATGACTAGGAATAAAACAGTCCAAGACATTTATATATGTCTCGGACTGTTCAGTTTAAATTAGAAACTTAATACTGTGTTTAATACGTTTTCTTTAGTGAAACCGTATTTTTCAACTACTAAGTCTCCAGGCGCACTAGCACCGAATCTATCAATACTAATTACTTTACCTTCTATGCCAACATATTTGTGCCAACCTAATGATGATGCCATTTCGATTGCAACACGTTTTCTTAATGTTGGAGGTAAAACAGTAGCTTTATATTCAGGGTCTTGTTGATCAAATGCATGCCAGTTTGGTAATGATACAACTTGAACGCCTTTACCTTGAGCTTCAATATCTTTAGCTGCATCTACTGCTAGAGATACTTCAGAACCAGAAGCTAATAATAGATATTCAGGTTCTATTTCAGAACGGTAAACAATATATCCACCTTTACGAACGCCTTCTTCTACTTCAGCTTCTTTAACATCTAAAGCTGTTAAGTTTTGACGCGTTAATACTAATGCTGTAGGTGTTGATTTAGATTCTAAAGCAATTTTCCAAGCAACTCTTGTTTCATTTCCATCTGCTGGACGAATAACATTTAAGTTTGGAATAGCTCTTAAACCTGATAATTGTTCAACTGGTTCATGTGTAGGACCATCTTCCCCAACAGCAATTGAATCATGCGTAAATACAAATGTTGAAGGAACACCCATGATAGCTGATAGACGAAGTGCTGGTTTTAAGTAGTCACTGAATACGAAGAATGTCGCACCATAAGGTTTAACACCGCCATGCGCTGCCATACCATTTACTGCTGCTGCCATACCGAATTCACGAACACCAAACCAAATGTTACGTCCTTCTGGTGTTTCATCATTAAAGTCTGGCTCATCTTTAACGTTTGATTTGTTAGATGACGCTAAATCTGCTGAACCACCAAAGAATGCTGGTACAGATTTACTTAATGCTTGAATGATATCACCTGAATCAGCACGTGTAGCACTACTGTTTCCAGCTTCATATACAGGTAAGTCTTTAGCATAGTCTTCTGGAAGTTCATTAGAAATTGCTTGTTTGAATGCTTCGCCTAATTCTGGGTTAGCTTTAGCATACTCTTCAACTAATTCATTCCATTTTGTTTCATGCTCATTTGCACGAGTTAACATTGTATTGCTGAAAATATCATATACTTCTTGAGGTACGTTGAAACGTTTAGATGAATCTAAACCGTATGCTTTCAATGCCAATTCACGTTCTTCTTCACCAAGTGGCGCACCGTGAGCACCGTTTGTACCTGCTTTGTTAGGAGCTCCGTAACCGATTACAGTTTTTACTTCAATTAACGTAGGACCTTCTAATGATTTAGCCTCAGTTATAGCTTTATCAATAGCTTCTAAGTCATTACCGTCTTCAACTAAGATGTAACTCCAACCGTAAGATTCGAATCTATTTTTAACATTTTCTGAGAAAGCTTTATCTAAATCACCATCTAATGAAATATCGTTAGAGTCGTATAAAGTGATTAATTTATCAAGGTTTAAATGACCTGCTAATGAAGCTGCCTCGTGAGAGATACCCTCCATTAAGTCACCATCACTAGCTAAAACATATGTGTAGTGATCAACAACTTCATAATTATCTTGGTTGAATTTGCCTGCTAAGTGTTTTTCAGCCATAGCCATACCAACACTCATTGCAAATCCTTGTCCAAGAGGTCCAGTTGTAACTTCTACACCATCTGTATGATTAAACTCTGGGTGTCCAGGTGTTTTTGAATCCCATTGTCTAAAGTTTTTTACTTCTTCAAGTTCTAAGCTACCAGAAAGATGTAATAAACTATATAGTAACGCTGAACCGTGACCTGCTGATAATACAAAGCGGTCTCTATTAAAATAGTTTTTTGATTGTGGATTAAAGTTTAAATGCTTTGTCCATAAAGTATATGCCATTGGTGCAGCACCCATTGGTAAGCCAGGATGTCCTGAGTTAGCTGCTTCGATAGCATCGATACTTAATGCACGGATTGAATCTACTGCTAGTTGATCTTTTTCATTAAACATATATTATAGTCTCCTTTATTCTGTTATCCATTATCATTATACATCATAATATTCGGAATATTAATTATTATTACTCATTTTAACTAATTTCTTATATTATTTTTCTTTTGGATTTCTTTTAATTTTTCAGGTGTTACATCTTTACCTTCTGGATCGATAACTTTTGTGCTTTCAATCGTATCTTTAAAGTTACCTCTAAAAGCTTGTAAATATTCTGCACGAAGTTTTGTTTGTTCTTTTGCTTCTTGTTCAGAAAGTCCACTTGTTTTCTTTTTATTTGCTAGCTCATTAATTCTTTCAATCTTTTCTTTACTTAACATTTTATCACCACTTTCCATTTAATTAAAAGATAACAAAAAAAACGAGCAAATCCAAATGGATTTGCTCATATTTTAACGATTAATCTATCGAACCTACCATAGCTTTAGATTTACTTATATGATTTGGTTCTGCATCTATATTATTTGGTTGTTGGTTATCTTGTTGTTTGATTTTGTGATCAGTCATTTCGTACGTCTGTTCTGTTGAATAAACAGCATTAGACTGAGCTAAGTATAAATATCCTATTAATAGAGTCATCAAGAACACTGCTAAATATACTAAAACTGTCTTCTTAATTGTTACTGTCATAACTACTTCCTCCTAGAACGTTTGTTTGTATTTTTATAATAACAGAACAACTGTTCGTAGTCAATGAAAATACGAACAAATGTTTGTTCGAAGGAAACGTATGTGCTATAATAAATTTAAATCAATATTAGGAGCGTGCGACTATGAAAGAATTAACTAAACGTCAATCTGAAATATATCAATTCATTAAACATATAGTACAAACAAAAGGTTACCCGCCTAGTGTTCGTGAAATTGGTTTAGCTGTCGGACTTGCTTCAAGTTCCACTGTACATGGCCATTTATCTAGATTAGAAGAAAAGGGATATATAAAACGTGACCCTACTAAACCTCGTGCAATCGAGATTACCGAGACTGTAGGAGAGAACATTAACCAAGAGAACACCATTCATGTTCCCGTCATAGGTAAAGTAACTGCTGGTATACC
Organism: Mammaliicoccus sp. J-M40; assembly: GCF_022386395.1. Taxonomy (NCBI): domain Bacteria; kingdom Bacillati; phylum Bacillota; class Bacilli; order Caryophanales; family Staphylococcaceae; genus Mammaliicoccus; species Mammaliicoccus sp. J-M40. The sequence continues at coordinate 22,553 of NZ_JAJNIQ010000009.1, read as the reverse complement.
TATTACAGCAGTTGAGAACGTTGAAGAATATTTCCCGCTACCTGCTCACTTTACATCAACACATAATAGCAATATCTTTATATTAGATGTTATTGGAGACAGTATGATAGAAGCAGGTATTCTTGATGGAGATAAAGTAATCGTGCGAAGCCAAACAATTGCTGAGAATGGGGATATCATCGTCGCGATGACTGAAGATGATGAAGCTACCGTTAAACGCTTCTACAAAGAAGAATCACGTTATAGACTTCAACCTGAGAACAGTACAATGGAACCAATTTACTTAGACAATGTAAGTGTCTTAGGTAAAGTAGTAGGATTGTTTAGAGAAATGTAAAAAAGCTGTGATGCAAGTGCATCACAGCTTTTTTTATATCATATTCCCTTTATTTGATTATTTGAGCTTTTATTTTTATTATAAAAATCTTTTTATGAAACATCTTTTTTATTTAATAATTCTTTGACACGATCTAAAACGTCAATATCTTTATTATTTATTTCTTTATTTTCCATGTTAAACTTCCCCTTTATATGTTATTCCACCAATCAAATTATTAGAAACAACATGTGTAAAACATTTAAGGAAATATGAAATAATTTTTATATCGTTATTATATCAAAGTTGTTTAGACAATGCACTTTGCTTATCTATTTTCTACTGTTGAGTAATATAGTTTTCAGTCCAATAAGGCTGTAAATCTTCGCCAATATCGACACCTACTCCTAACTCTTTATAATCTTTATTTAAAATGTTCTTTCTGTGTCCCAATGAGTTCATTAGTCCATGATGGGCATAAACACTGCTTATTTGACCATATGCTAAGTTTTCACCTGCAGTTACATAATCAAAACCATCATTGTCTAATCTATCAAATGGAGATAAACCTTGTTTATTCGTATGATCAAAATAGTCGTTATCCACCATATCTGTACTATGCTTACGAGCAGTATGACTTACATTTTCATTATAAGATAATGTCGGTAAATCAAATTGAACGCGCTCTGCATTGACTATATCAAAATTTTGAAGTTCTAATGCACGCTTATATTCATCTGAAGCAGTATGGTACTGATTTGTACGCTTATCTTCAGTTGACGAAGCTACTTGCATAATTCCTTTAATTTGATTGTCTTGATGCTTATCATAAAATATGGTCGTATAAATGTTATCAAATTTGAAAACATCATAATCAGGATCATTTTGAACTAACTTAACTTTATCTTTTTGAATCTCATCTAAAGGTTCACCGAGAATTGAACGAACTTTATTCTTTTTCATTTTACTCGTTATACCTTTTTGAGATGTTATTAAGTCTTGGTTTGTATATAATCCTGTTACTTTGTCATCGTCATAACTGACCATCACAAATCCATTGTATTGGTCATGATATGCATGCCATTTCTCATTATATTCATTAACGGTTACCCGTTTTGGTTTGCCAAGTTTCTTTTCAACTTCGCTTTTCGTTTGATTGATTTGAATATTATTAATCGCAAATTCTTGTTCTTTCGGCGTCTTTAGTTCAACTTTCTTAGTAGTTTGTTCATCTTCAAGTCCTTGTTGAACATTCATCACTTTTTGTTGAATTTGTTTTGATAAATCTGATTCAGGGACTGGCTTGATTAAGGTTATAATCAATAACAATATGAATAAGTAAAATACTTTTTTCAAGTAGTCCACCTCGCCTATTTTTAGTCGCGGTCACCGTTGAATATTGAATTTCGTACAATCACATAGTCTACTTTAGCGATAGATTGTAAGTCTTTGCCACCTGCATACGAGATAGAACTTTGTAAATCTTGTTCGATTTCAATTAAAGTATCTTTTAATGATCCTTTATGCTCGACAAACATTTTTTTACCTTCTACATTTTTACGCTCACCTTTTTGGAATTCTGAAGCACTTCCAAAGTATTCTTTGTATAATTTACCTTCAAGTTCAACAGTTTCACCTGGAGATTCTTCGTGTGCAGCAAATAGTGAACCTACCATAACCATACTAGCACCAAATCTAATTGATTTTGCAATATCACCATTTGTTCTGATTCCACCATCAGCAATAATTGGTTTTCTTGCAGCTTTACTACAATGGTTAATAGCAGCTAATTGCCAGCCACCAGTTCCAAATCCAGTTTTAATTTTTGTTATACAGACTCTACCAGGCCCGATACCAACTTTAGTTGCATCTGCTCCAGCATTTTCTAGTTCACGAACACCTTCTGGCGTTCCAACATTACCAGCAATTACAAATGTTTCTGGAATATGTTGTTTAATGTGCTTAATCATTCTAATAACTTGCTCAGAGTGACCGTGTGCAATATCTATTGTCATATATTCAGGAATTAAATTTTCATTTGCTAATTCTTCTATAAAATCATACTCATCTTTTTTAACACCTACTGAGATAGATGCAAATAAGTTTTTACTTTGCATTTTTTTAATAAATGGAATACGTGCTTTTTCATCAAAGCGATGCATGATATAAAAATAATCATTACTAGCAAACCATTCAGCTAGTTCTTCATTCATCACTGTTTGCATATTAGCAGGTACAACTGGTAATTTAAATGTTTTCGGCCCAAATTTAACAGTAGTATCACATTCAGAGCGACTTTCTACTATACATTTGTTTGGTATTAATTGTACGTCTTCATAATCAAAAATTTTCATATCAATGACCTCTTTCAAAACTATTAATAATAATCCATTAGTTACTATACATGGTTAACATGAAAAAGTAAACGAAATAAGATTATATTTATTAATTATTAAGAGCTTTATCTAAATTCTTGATATTTTCTTCCATTAAAGATTGATATGTGATGTTTTTATTTTTTGCTTCTTCTTTAGTTAATACTTCTAAATTATGAAACTTAAGTGGTTTACTATCAGTATCTTTCTTTATAATATCTGTTACTTTAGAACTTACATTTTGTTCATATAATATATATGGAGATTTTGATTTATTAATCTCTTTTATGATATTTAGAAGTTCTTTTTGACTAGGTTCTTCATTATTCATTCCAGTTACACCTGTTTGTTTAAAATGATAACGATTTGCTAAATATCCAAGAGAGTCATGAGAAATAAATACAGTATCTCGCTTCGTATCTTTTGTGATTTCTTTCATTTCTTTATCGATTTTATCGATATCTGTTATTAGCTTCTTGTAATTCTTTTCATAAGTTTCTTTGTGCGATGCATCTATTTTAACTAATTTATCTTTAATAGATTTAGCCGCTTCTTTATTGGCAATTGGATCAAGCCATATATGCGGGTCATGTTCATTTTCTTCATTATGTGTTGCATCATGTTCATGCTCATGTTCTTCTCCATCTTCATGATGGTGTTCTAATATTTCACTTTCCTCTAAATTAGGAATAGTTTGTAATTTGTGGTCGCCTTGTTTTATTGTAGAGCTAATTTTTTTAGCTACTGGATCCAACTCATCTGAAGAATATACAAATAAATCACTTTTTGCGATATTTAACATTTCTTTTTGAGTGGGTTCGTAATTATGTAAATCAGTACCACTTGGATAGATAGACTCAACATCTACATATTCTCCACCTATTTGTTTAGTAAAACTCTCGTAAGGAAAGTTAGTCGCATAAATTTTTAATTTATCATTACTGTTTGATTTAGATCCACAAGCTGCTAGAAATAAGACAGTAACACATAATACTATTGCTATTTTCGATTTATTTTTCATAAAAGTCTCCTTATTTATATTTATTTTATTATAACAATCTGATGTCCCTATTTCATAGAGTAATTCTATTGCTAAGCATTATATTTTATGATATTATTATAAAACGTAATGATTACTATACAGAAAGGCTGATGAACATGCGTGTAAATATCACGTTAGCATGTACTGAAACAGGCGACAGAAACTATATTTCTACTAAAAATAAACGTACAAATCCAGAACGTATTGAATTAAAAAAATATAGTCCAAGATTAGGTCGTCATACTTTACATCGCGAAACAAAATAATTTCTTATTTATAATAAGATATACGACATTAAAAGTCACTTCATTAATTTGGAGTGACTTTTTTATTATTTCTTTAATTTAATGCTTTAAAGCATTTATGTAATAAAATTTTCATTGCTTATTTTCTGAATAGATAATAAAATATTACTTATATTTAAAATAAGTTAATAGTGAAGTAGAAAGTATGGTGATTTATATGGAAGAAATGAAACGTGGTTTAAAGACTAGACACATTTCAATGATAGCTATCGGTGGTTCTATCGGTACAGGTCTATTTATGGCTAGTGGTGCTGTCATTACACAAGCTGGTCCTGCCGGTGCGTTAATAGCATATGCAATTATAGGTGTGATGCTATATTTCTTAATGACTGCTATTGGGGAGCTTGCTACATTTTATCCAGTTTCAGGATCGTTTAGTGCTTATTCTAGTAGATTCATAGACCCTTCTGCAGGTTTTACAGTTGGTTGGTTATATTGGATTATTTGGGCACTAGTGTCTAGTGTGGATATATTAACAGCTGCTAAAATTATTACATATTGGAATATATTTGACAGTATTGATCCATTTGTATGGAGTATGATTTTTATAGTTATATTGTTCTTATTAAATATATTTACTGTTAAAGCATTTGGTGAAGCTGAATATTGGTTAAGTTTTATCAAAGTTGCAACAATAGTCATCTTCTTAATTGTCGGTGTGCTAATCATCTTTGGTATTTTAGGTGGTAATGAGCCTTTAGGTTTAACGAACTACACATACAAAGAAGCACCTTTTGTTAATGGTATATCTGGTTTCTTAGGCGTATTACTTGTTGCTGGATTCAGCTTTGGTGGTACTGAAGTTGTTGCAGTTACTGCTGGTGAGTCTGAAAATCCTAAAGAATCTATGCCTAAAGCTATTAGACAAGTGTTCTGGAGAATATTATTATTCTATATTCTAGCAATTGCAGTAATAGCAGCAATAATACCTTATACAGATCCATTGTTATTAAACAAAGATAATACAGTAACACAAAGTCCTTTTACAATTGTATTTGATAGAGTTGGTATCGCATTTGCCGCTTCTATTATTAATGCTGTCATACTAACTGCTTTAATATCAGCTGGTAATTCAGGATTATATGCTACAAGTCGTTTGCTTTATTCTTTATCAAAACATAAACAAGCACCAAAAGTATTTAGTAAATTAAATAAACATAACATGCCATTTGTATCACTATGTGTCACAATCGTTTTAATATTCTTATCAATCGTATATGCAACTTTAAATGCTGACGGTTACTATAGATTATTAAATATGCTTGGTGCACTTGTTACATTAGTTTGGTTAATGAGCATCATCAGTCACATTCGTTTAAGAATGGCTATACGAAAACAAGGTAAATCAGAAACTGAAACTTTAGAATATAAAGCACCTTTATATCCTTTAGGCCCTATTATTGTTATTTCAGTTATTGCATTCTTACTAATTGGACAATCATTTGATAGTATCATCAATTTAAATATCCCAATTTTAATTGAATCATTCTTACCTATCATACTTGGCGTTGTTGTTTATTTCATCCATAAATTCATAACAAAAACTAAAGTTATTAAATTAGAAGATATCGATTTATCAAAACACAACTATGATAAATAATGAGTTAATACTACCAACAATACAAATACATTGTTGGTAGTATTTTTTTATACAAAAACAATTGTAACTTTTTCTTATTCCATTATATATAGTATAATAAACATAAATAATTAATAACTCATTAAGAAGGTGAAACAATGACTGGACAAACTAATTTATTTGATGATGTACTTAAACAAGATGAACGCTTTGTTATTGTGGTGCAAAGTGCATTTGATTCTGATTCTCAACTCATAAAAAAGACTTTAAGAGAATATACGAGTTTGACAAGAGAACAAATGCAGTCCTTATTCGATCATTTAAAAGATTTATACTTAAATGAACCTTTTGAAGAAAATCAAGTTTTCTATGATATTACAGTTTATACAAATCAAGATTATGCTGCCGATCAAGTTTATGCACATATAAAAAGAAAAAAATTTAGTCGTGAATGGACGCATACGAGCAAATAAAGGAGTTATTTCATGTCTCAACAGAGTAAAGTTTTCCCTCTAGATAACGAAAAGCAAGTAGAGGTTAAAGTAATAGATAATCGATTTCAGTTCGAAATAGATGAAATGCTAGCCATGACCCAAGAAGAACATTCAGAGTTTCCTTATATCCCTGTATCTCCCTGTTTAGGATATTCAAGAGCATTGTATCCAGAACATCCATTATTAGTCGGTTTATTATTAGGATTTTTATATCATGAAGCCTTAACCGGTGAAACTGATGAAAGGATGGAGACTGTTGCAAGTGCTATTAATAGTCAAAACAGAGGTAAGATGATTCAAGCATTAAATTTAGTAGAAACGAACAAACTTGGACATTACCCACCTACTCGATTTTTAGGGTTGAGTGAGCGTGCAGTTAATCTCGGACATTCTATATTTAGTTTATTTGAAGATGATGTTATGTTCTTGGCTTCTACAAGAGATAAAGTGATCTCTCACCCACCTTTACTTGATCATAGTGATATTGTTGATACACAAGAAAGACTGTTTTTCTATACTAAAGATAAAGACTTTTTTGATAATGATGAGAGGATTGCCATTATAGATAATCATTTGTTAAATGGTCATTCAGTAATTAATCTAATTATGAAAATTCATAAAAAATATCCATCTAGACAAATGTTTACGGTATTAACACCTATCGATTTAAGATCACAAAGTGTTAAAGAATCATTTTCTAGTTTGGAAAAATCTTTAAATATCAAGATTAATATCATTTCATTAATGTCTTTCGATGTAGAAGTCCAAGATATACAAAATGTTACGCATCAACTTACTCATAATGAACTATTAAAAAATAACCACCATGAAACAAAAGTACAATATTATTCGTTAAGACATATTATAAATGATTACTTTATCGTTAAAGCTCAAAATATGTTACGTAATGGAACAATCCATGATAATCCATACTTTATTTCAACAGGTAGATTTACTTTAAACGGTAGAGAACAACAAATTTCTGAAGAATTATTCCAACGTATGGGCGAGTTACTCGGTGATTTATTAGATGATTCATCTAAAATGATTATCGGTATTGGAGAATTTCTATATGTACCTCTGCAAATTGCTAGATATTTACCTGGGAAGGAAGTAAAAGTTCAAGGTACAACACGTTTTAATTTTGATTCAAGTACACTGAACCATTCAAACAAAAAAATTAGCTTCATGTCTCCTTTAGAGAGATCAATCACTCATTATTTATATAACTTAGAAATAGATCAATATGATCAAATCATTGTATTAGTTGAGAGATTGAGACACAAAACAGAAATAGATGATTTAGTTCAACAGTTGAAAATACTAGGTGCAAAATCAATTTTAGTTATTGAAATGACTTCTATTGCTTTTAACGAGGATAGACTTTATTAGACATAAAAAAGCCGTGAAGTGTGGATATTCTATCCTACTTCACGGCTTTTAATTATTCTTATGACTTAAGTAATTTTTCTAAAGCTGTCACGATACCATTATTATCATGGTCATCAGTTACAACGTCTGCAAGTTCTTTAATCGTATCATTAGCATTACCCATAGCAACACCAATAGCTGCTTTCTCTAACATATCTGAGTCATTTAAACTATCTCCGAATGCAATAACTTCTGAAAAATCCGCTTCTATTTTATCAAAAAGCTTTTGAAGTGATTTTCCTTTAGATACTTCATTATTCATAAACTCTAAAAAATAAGGCTTACTTGTAGTTGAAGAAATATGATCGTTAAATTGTCCATTTAGAGACTGATTAGCTTTTGAGATATTTTCTTCGTAATCTATTCCCATAACTTTAGGTACATCTTCAGTAATGACTTCTTTTAAATCTGATACCGATACCATCGGCAAGCCTGTTAATTCACTTTCAATATTCATATATTCATGCGTAGAATCATAAACGATTTCATCATTGATATATGTTAAACTGAAGAAATTATTTTCTCTACAAAAATCTATAATTTTATGTGCATTTTCTTTATCTATCGTCTGTTTAAATACAACTTCATTTGTTGCTGCATCTGTAATAATTGCACCATTATAACTTACAATATATCCACCATTTTGTTTCAAATTTAAAGATTCTGCATGCTTTGTCATACCTGCTGTTGGTCTACCAGAAGCAAGTATAATTTTCATGCCTTCTTGTTGTTTTTTTAATAAATATGCATGTGTTTCTTCACTAATTTTATTTTCTGAAGTTAACAATGTATCATCCATATCCATAACTATGTATTTATATGTCATAACTATCTCCTTAAATGCAATGATGCTTACATTCTACCATAAGAAGAATGTAAGCATCATCTTTATTTTATAAATTAATTGTTGTTTGTTTTACGCCAAATCTATTGATTGTTACAAGCTCTGACTCACAATCTTTAAATTTTTCTTGTAATGTACGCACTAATTTACCACTGAGTTCTTTTTTAATAAGTGTTAATACTGTTGGGCCCGCACCACTAATAACTGTGGCATAAGCGCCGTGTTCTAATGCTATTGTCTTAATATCTTCAAAGTCTGGAATTAAATATTGTCTATAAGGCTCATGAAAACCATCTTTCATCATCATTTTTCCAGCTAGTTCATAATTATGTTGAATTAAAGCACTAATCATTGTATTACTAATTGCACTATATTTTACTGCATCTTTTAATGCTAAATTCTCTGGTAATACTTTTCTAGCTTTTTCGGTAGATAATTCGTAAGACGGTATCGTCGCTATGACATCCACTTTTGGAATATCAATATAAGATACATCGGTTTGGTTTTCTTCTGGATCATAAACACCTAAGACTAAGCCACCATATATAGTCGGTGCAACATTATCAGGATGTCCTTCGATTTCTGTTGCCAATTGAAGCAATTCATATTTAGATAGTTTTAAGTTTGCAAAATGGTTCGCCAAAAAGAGACCTGTTACTAATGCTGAAGCGGAACTCCCTAAACCTCTTGCTAATGGTATATCACTATACATTTTCAATCGAAGTGGAGGTACTTTTTGATTGAATTTATTTGCTGCTTGTTGTGCAATTTGAGTAATATAATGTGTTTCATCTTCAGGTAAACCTGTTAAATGAGGTCCAATGTGCTCAAAGTGCCATTGCTGATCTACTGATACGCTTGCTTCAACTTCTAAGTATTTATCTAAAGCCATCCCTATAGAATCAAACCCAACTCCTAAATTTGCTGTAGATGCTGGTACTTTGAGTTGTAATTTCTTCATCGTAAAGCACTCTCGATATAATCAATAATAGATTGTTCGTCATTCTCTAGTGGTGTGATTGGTGAATCCAATAAATCAATCGCTGTATCTGGATCTTTCAATCCATTACCAGTTAATATGGCAACTACAGTTTGATTTGGTTTTAATTTTCCTTGTTCATGTAATTTCAATAAACCTGCAATTGATGCGTTACTTGCTGGTTCGCTAAACACGCCTTCTTTACTAGTCATTAATTTATAAGCTTTTAAAATTTCTTCATCTGTAACACTATCAATCAAACCATTTGACTCATCTCTCGCCTCTTCTGCCATTTTCCAACTTGCAGGATTTCCAATTCTGATAGCAGTAGCGACAGTTTCAGGATTTTTAACAACTTTACCTTGAACTATCGGTGATGCACCCTCTGCTTGGAAACCACACATTACCGGTAATCCAGATTGATTCAAATTATCAAATTCTTTGAAACCTTTCCAATATGCAGTGATATTTCCCGCGTTTCCAACTGGAATAGCAAAAGTATCTGGCGCTTTACCATCTAACTGTTCTACGATTTCAAACGCACTTGTTTTTTGACCTTCAATTCTATATGGATTAACCGAGTTAACTAAAGCAATTTCGCCTTTTTCCGCAACCTTTTTTACGATATTTAAAGCTTCGTCAAAGTTTCCTTTAATTGAAACGATTTCTGCACCATACATAACTGCTTGTGCTAGCTTACCTAAAGCTATTTTGCCTTCAGGTATTACAACGATCGCTTTCATACCAGCTCTTGCTGCATACGCAGCAGCTGAAGCAGATGTATTTCCAGTAGAAGCACAAATAACAATTTTCTTACCTTCTTCTTTAGCCTTAGCAACGGCCATAACCATACCTCTGTCTTTAAATGAGCCAGTTGGATTCAAGCCTTCGAATTTAGCATATAGATTAATATTTAATTGCTCTGATAAATAAGGTAAATGAATTAATGGTGTATTACCTTCATTTAATGTTAATTCTGGTGTATTTTCATTTACTGGTAAATATTCTTTATATTTATGAATAAGTCCTTGCCATCTTCCCATACTATTGGTCTCCTTCGATTGGATAATATTTTAAAATATTTAACCCATTTTCTTTAAGTTTTTCAGTTGGTAATTCATCTATACCTCTAATAACAATGCCATAAGTATTTTCAGTTCTTTGTTCTACTTTAACACTTCTATGGAAATCTATTATTGATTTAATATCTTCTCTTAATTGATCTTCATCTTTATTACTTTCTACAATGATAAAGTGACTATTTTTCAGAGGGAATTTCACGACATCATCTTCTACAATCTCTTTAGTTGCCTCAGTTTTTAGTTCAAAATGTGGTGGCAATGTGTGTAAGTCTGATTCAAACTGTAGCGAAACATTCAATAAGTCTGATACAACTGCACTTCCAGTTGCTAAACTGCCTGCACCTTTACCATAGAACATAGTATCTCCTACTGCATCACCAATAACGTAAATAGCATTATACTCGTCTTCTACATGAGACATTTGATGGCTGTTCGGTAATAAAGTCGGTTTTACGCTTGCTACAACTTGACCATCTTCGAATTTACCTTGGCCTATAAGTTTAATTTTATAACCTAATTTTTCAGCTACTTTTATGTCTTCAATTTCGACATTCGAAATGCCTATTCTTTCTACATCTTCTAATGAAATAACTCTATTAAATGATAAATAGCTCGTAATAACTACTTTACGAGCTGCGTCTACGCCTTCAACATCATCAGTAGGATCTGCTTCTGCATAACCTAAATCTGTTGCAAGTTGTAGTGCTTCTTCATAAGATTTACCTTCTCGTGTCATTTGGCTAAGGATAAAGTTTGATGTTCCGTTAAAAATACCCATAAATTGATTAATATTGTTCGCGTTTAAACCATTATTAATTGCGTTAACAATTGGGATACCACCGGCAACACTTGCTTCATATTTTAACGCTACTTTATTTTTTTCTGCTAAATCTTCTAATACTCTTAAGTGAACAGCCAATAAATCTTTATTTGCTGTAATAACATGAATACCTTTAGATAAGAATGATTTAAGCCATTCTACAGTTGGTTCAATACCACCCATAACTTCAACAACTATATCTAATTCATCATCGTTTAAAATATCATCAATATTTTCAGTTAAATGATATCTTGAAGTATTAATCGCTCTTTTCTTTCCAATAGAGCTAACAAGTATATGTTTAATATGTATAGACTTTCCGATTGTGTCTTCTATTTGCTCTTTATTTTCTTCAATAATCTTCACAACTCCTGTACCTACCGTACCGAGTCCTAATACTGCTACATTTAATACTTTCATTTCCTCACTCACCTTAATATATTGTTCTTGTAAAAAATACAAATGTCTACTTGAAATAGACTCAACTTTATTATAGTATAAATTCATTAAAGATTTTTGTAAAGTTTGAATTATTTGAATTAATAGTAATATTAACACTATTCCAAGCTTTGTAAAGTAGTACAATAACAATACCCCCAGTAAAAGGACTGATAAAATGAAAGTTTCAAAATTCGGCGGAAGTTCCGTTGCTAATAGCACACAAATCAAAAAAGTATTAGACATTATTAATAGTGACGATGAAAGGAAAATTGTCGTAGTATCAGCACCCGGTAAACGTTTTAAAGAAGATGTAAAAACAACTGACTTACTTATACGTTTGTATGAAAAAATTATAAATAAGCTAGACTACACACATAAATTCCAACAAATCATTGAACGTTATCAAGAAATCGTAGTAGAACTAGAAATGGATGAAATCATTTTAGAACAATTAAAAAATGACTTAAATTGCTTAATTGATACTTACGAAGATAAACCTAAACGATTATTAGACGCATTAAAAAGTTGTGGTGAAGACTTTAACGCTCAAATCATCGCACAATATAATAATGATTTAGGTTTTCCTACTCGATATTTATCTCCAAAAGACGCTGGAATTATCGTTACTGATGAACCCGGTAACGCTATGATATTAGAATCTTCATACGAAAAAATTCATAAATTACGTGAATATGAAGAAACACTTATCGTCCCAGGTTTCTTTGGCTATTCAGAAAATGGAGATATTGTAACTTTCCCTAGAGGCGGTTCAGATATTACTGGAGCAATTTTAGCGAGAGGCATTGAAGCTAGCTTATATGAAAACTTTACAGATGTGTCCGGTATATTTAGAGCTAATCCTACTGTTGTATCCCAACCTGAAATCATACCTGAAATCACATATCGAGAAATGCGGGAACTATCATATGCTGGATTCGGAGTTTTCCATGATGAAGCTCTAGAACCATTATATAAAGATAGAATTCCTGTTGTGATTAAAAATACTAACAAACCTCATGACAAAGGAACATTTATCGTAAGTGAACGTGACATATCTAGTCTGTCACAAATCGTCTCAGGCGTAAGTTGTGACAAAGGATTTACGATTATCAATATTAAAAAATACTTAATGAACAGAGAAGTTGGATTCACAAGACGTGTGTTAAGCATATTAGAAGAAGAAAATATCTCTATCGAACATATTCCTTCAGGTATAGATAACTTAAGTATCATCATGAGAACAACACAAATAAGTGGTAAAGAACAAAATGTACTTAATAAAATAAGAAATCAAATTCAAGTTGATGAACTGACAATCGACTATGATTTAGCGATATTGATGATAGTTGGAGAAGGTATGAATCGAGCAATTGGAACAGCTGCAAGTGCAACAAATGCATTGAGCAAAAACAAAATAAACTTAAACATGATTAACCAAGGTTCTTCAGAAATATCTATGATGTTTGGTATCGATGAACATTATTCTGATATAGCCGTTCAAGCTATTTATGATGAGTACTTTACGAAACAACCAACTGAAGTTATTTAAAAATCAAGCTAAGCCAAATGAAATTGGCTCAGCTTGATTTTTTATATTCAGTGAAAGAAATATAAAAGTTCTAACGTGCTAGATATTTATCACTTGCACGTTACATTTTCTAACGAGCTAGACTTTTCTAACAAGCACGTTAGAACTATATTTTCTATGATTTATATGCCATTTTACTTTAAATACATGTAATTAAAACTTCTAACGTGCTAGATATTTATCACTTGCACGTTACATTTTCTAATATGCTAGACTTTTCTAACAAGCACGTTAGAACGAATGCACCTATCATTTTATAATGTGCTGACGTCCACTATAGGCTCGAGTCATACCTCCGACTTTCAAAATCGCAAAAGAGTCCGAGTATAAATAAATACTCCTAATCCATTGTTATTTAAAATTAATGGATTAGGAGTATTTTTTTGAATAAGGGATTTATGTCCCAGAATCATTATTATTTACTATGTTTCGGCTAATATAATGTGATTGAGCTTATCTGCACCAATAACTTTTCTGAGCATAAAAAATTGATAATAACTTAAATGCTGTATTAGCTTTTGATATTTATAAATATCATCTTGTCTTAATTCATGATACAACTTATACATCATTTGTATTTCTGGCCTTAAATATTTCACGTCATATTCTAAACTATGAAAGTATATTTTGTAATCATCAATTTCAATATTATGATCATGACTAAATTGCCACTTTTCATCTTTTGTTTCGTAAATGTATACTTTAATTATCCTCGCATTTGTTACCGGATCATAAATAAAGTATTTACTGTAATCTGACAGTTCATTTTCTGAGATATGCTCATATTCATTTAATGGTGTCTTCACAACAAATTGATAATTACGCTTTCTAAAGTAAGCATTTAATTCGTCCATTTCTTCTCGACTTATTGTGATACCAATTATTTCTTTTATATGTGTACACTCATTCAAAAATAAATCTACAGCAAGTTCTCCACAAACAATATATTGCAAAGGATAGTCAGACATAATATTTTTCAATTCTTCTAATGTTAAATATTGTTCGTTAGATTCCATTTTCAACCTCCAAAGAAAGCGTTTTCAATTACTTTCATTTTAACAGATTTGGAATCTTTATCCAATAGGTAAGAAATAATTTATTCTTTACGATTTCGTGAATTTTCTTCACTCAATCCATTTGGATATCTTTTTTGTAATTTTTCGATATTACTCTGCCCTATTTCATCCATTTCAATATTGAGTGCTGTAGCACAACACGATATGTACCACATAACATCGCCTAATTCTTTTTTCAGCGCTGTCTTATCTAATTCATGACCATGGAATACATGTTTTTTGATTACATCTGCTACTTCGCCCGCTTCACCTGTTAAACCTAATGCACCATTAATTAAACTTTGAGTCGGGTCCTTATGAATATTTGACATTGTTCTTTTTGATAATTTTTGGTATTCATTTAGTTCCATTTCAATTACCTCTTTTTAATATGATTTTTCAATAGTTGTATTACTGCCTGTGTTCCGTTATCATCGTATCCTGCTTCGCTTAAAGCATCATAAACTTCTTTTGCTTTTAGCAAACCTGGCATATATAATCCCATCTTCTCACTTTCTTCAATTGCTAATTTCATATCTTTAATAAAGTGCTTTACGTAAAATCCTGGTGCATAATCTTCTTTTACCATTCTAGGCCCAAGGTTAGATAAAGACCAACTTCCTGCTGCTCCATGTTCAATGGAATTAAATACTTTATCAATATCTAATCCTGCTTCTTCAGCATAAATAATTGCTTCTGCTACTCCTAACATACCTGCAGCAATAGCTATTTGATTTGATAATTTCGTATGTTGACCATTTCCGCTTTTACCTTGATATACTACATTTTTACCTAACAAATTAAATATATCTTCCACTTGATTATAGGCTTCTTGATCTCCACCTACCATAATCGTCAACGCAGCATTTTTTGCGCCTACATCTCCACCAGAAACTGGTGCATCTAAACTTTTAATATTTCGTTCTTTTGCTTTTTCATAAATGTCGTGAGCTAAAGCAGGACTTGATGTCGTCATATCAATCACAATACTATTTGCTTTGGCATGATTTAAAATACCATCTTGACTTAAATAAATTGACTCAACATCTTTTGGATATCCCACTATAGATATTATAATGTCACTTTTTTCAGAAAGCGTAGCTATCGTGTCACACCAAGTTGCGCCTTTTTCAACTAAATCATCTGCTTTAGACTTAGTTCTGTTATACAAATTCACTTCATAACCTTTATCAATTAAATGGCCAGCCATTGATTTTCCCATGACGCCTGTACCTACGAAGCCAATTGTTTTACTACTCATAAATTTTCCTCCTTAATAACTTCTTCATATTTGTATTATACCGATTTGTTAGAAAAATCAAAAATTTTTAAAATTAAATAGGTCGATATTTCGTTGTATTGATTATTTGTAAATATTGTTTAACTAATATTAATAACGATGTTGAAAAATTTAAAATAATTTAAAATTAATTGGGTTTTATTCAAAATTATTGTGGTATTTAAAGAATATTGATACATAAGTGTCAATCTCATTATCAAAATAAAGGAGTGTATTTTATGAAGAAATTTTTAATATTACTTTTATCTTCTTTTCTATTTTTAGCTGCATGCGGTAATGGCAGCGATAGTAAAGAAGATTCATCATCTGAAAAAGAGTCTTCAAGTTCAAAATCTGATGATAGCTCTAAATCAAGTGACAAAAAAGATTCTGAGAAAGACTCTAGTAAAGATTCAGCAAGTGGCTCTGAAGATAAGAGCTCTGATAGTAAAGCTAACAGTAGCGATAAAGATTCCTCTGATGATAGCTCTTCTACATCTTCTGATTCTAATTCAGATGACTCTAATTCAGATGACTCTAATACAGAAGATTCTAATTCATCATCTAATAGCGCTGAAAACTCAGATTCAAACACATCTGGAGATAGTTCATCATCTACTGAATCAAATAATAGTGCTAACTCTGCTTCTAACAGTGAAGCAAATGAGAACGCTACAAATGAAAATAGTTCAGCACAATCGAACGATAATCAACAGCAAGCTGATGAAAGTAATTCTATGAATAACAACAACTTAAATAATAACGAAACTGTATCAGCTTTAGGTGCAGAACAAGCTCAGCAAATATATAATGAGTCTGGTGTAAACCCATACCTTAATTCTATCAATGCTGAATGGAGACAAGAATATAACGGCGGTCTAACTAATCCTGAAAAAGCTTCATTAAATGCTTTAGAAAAAGGTACTTATAATGGACCTGAACAACCTGAATTATTCTATAATGCATTAGTAGAAATTCAACAACAATATGCACAATAAGGATTTTAAAAAAGCGTTAAGTCATCTAAATGACTTAACGCTTTTTTAGTAAAATATATAATTTAATTCAACATGTACTGCTTAATTTGTTCTATAAAATAGTCTTTCATTTCATTAATAATCCAATCATCAGGTATGCCATCTACTGTTGTACGCCAGTTAGTATGCATTTCTAATGAACGATGAGGGCACTCAGTTTCACTAAATTCTAAATGTAATCTCACTGTATCTCTATTGGGCATTAAATTATAATCAGTCATATCTGCTGCTATGACTCTGAATGTTTCTTGCTCATTTAATAAAAATTCTTCATCTGAACTCGAAAGTGATTCCAGTACCTCGTAACCTATATATTGTTCATTGCCTACTTCGTTTGCTGTATGCCAAGCAATATTTTCTGTATCAATTGCTTGCCATTGGTAATTACGATCAATGTAATAATGAGCAATACCTTGAATATATCTATCTTCCGGTGCGTCTTTTAATACTTCTCGCCATTCATTAGCATTTAATTCACTCGCATCATTATGAACAACAACACCTAATAATGGTTTTTCTCTTTTATCCATAGAATAATTGATATAATCATTTTGTGAGGCCATTTATATTCTCCCCTTTTTATTTCTTTTTATCATTTTAACATATAAAAGTATAAAACTTGAAACTGTATATCTTATCTCATACATGGTATGGTAATAAAAAATATTTCAGGAGGCATCACTCATATGACACAACATTTTCATAAGGGAATATTGTTTTATCATAAAGCTTCTGGCCAAGGCGATGTACACCAAGAGCTTGGTCAAATAACAGAAAACTTAACAAAATTCTGTGATGATTTAACAATTAAATTAAGTAAAGAAGAAGGAGACATTAAATCATTTTGCAAAGAAATAAGTAACAATAATTATGCTACACCTTATGATGTGTTATTTATTTTAGGCGGAGATGGTACTTTAAATGAACTTGTAAATGGTGTAGTTGAAAATAACATTCAACTACCTATAGGTGTACTTCCTGGCGGTACATTTAATGATTTCACTAAGACATTAAACTTATCACAAAAACCTATGCAAGCTTCTGAAGACTTATTGAACAGTCAAATTAAATCCTTTGATGTTCTAAGTGTAAACGGCGTGTATGCTCTAAACTTTACAGGTATTGGACTTATGGTTCAAAATGCTGAAAATGTACAATCTAATCAAAAAGAACTACTAGGTAAATTTAGCTATGTATTTTCAACATTAAAAACTGTTTCTAATCCGCAAATATATGATTATCATCTAATAGCTGATGAAAAAGAATATAGCGGTGAAACATCTATGATATTAATTGCTAACGGCCAACATGTAGGCGGCAATAGAATTCCATTAGAAGATTTATCTCCAAACGATGGCAATATGAACATATTCGTTTTTGAAAATCATAATTTTAGTATTATAAATGATTTCTTCAAAGTAAAAGATAGTATGAATTGGAATGAAATTAGCGACAGTATTACACACATATCGTGTAAAGATGCGTATCTCAAAACAGATCCAGATGCTAGGTTAGATATCGATGGAGAAATTCAATATAATACACCTATTGAAGTCAAAGTATTAAAAGAACGTGTTAAATTGCTTTATTTGGATATGGAAGAATAAACAACATATAAATAAAAACAGCAAAATTCTTATATAAGAATTTTGCTGTTTTTTATTTTACAGGACTATTAAGCCCTATTCTATTTTATTATGCGTATATATTACCATGTTCATCAGACGGTCTCAATAATGCGAGAACTGCGCTTATAAACGCGATGATATGAGGAATTCCCGTCCAACAGAATGCTAAGTGTAATAATCCTACAACTGGTTTTTGTGCGTAAAATTTATGAACGCCAAAGTTTCCTAATAAGATTGCTAAAGCAATATAAATCCATTTATTAACTAACATTGTACCCCTCCTTTAACTACACTTATTATTATAAAGTATTCTATTTATTAATACCCAATTTATACCTAACAAAATCTCTTATCATGTGACAATTTTGTTAGATTAAATAAAAGGGAGTGGTACAGAAATCTCATTTTAATAAATAGATTTCGTAGTCCCACCCCGGCAAGGATGACTAGGGTTGGAAAAAGCTTGATATAAGCGCATTTTCAATCCAGTCAGCTACTGCCATTATAATTAAAGAGGCTGAGACATGTATTTATGTCCCAGCCTCTACAAAATCACCAAGAGTGTTATCTTCTCTATTGGTAATGAATATTAAATTTAGTTACCTAAATATTGATTAAATTCACGAATAAATTGAGATCTACTATCATTAGATTGATATTTCAATCCGCCTAACATAATAGACTGACTACTAACTGTGATAAAATCATAATCAATTGAATGTTTTAAAAATATATTTTGAGCTTCTTCTTCATTGTATTTGTTCTCTAAATCTTCAAATACTAATATTTTTTTATCGAAAAACATAATTGCCTCCAAAAAAACTTAATATATAAATACTACAAAATATCTAAGCCCTATACTAGAGGCAAATCATGTAAATTATCACTTTTAAATACAAATCGTTATTTTTTTAGTAGAATGAAATATCAAATTTTGATGTTTTTGAATGTTTTTGAATGTTTTTGATTTATTTTGATTGTTATTAAATAAATATTATTTTTTTATAAATTCATCTTCTAAATGTGCCATCATTTTTCTAGCTTTTTCTAAACCTGGAGACTCTTTTTCCACTTCTGTTTGTTTAAGTTCGACAATATTTAAATCAATTTCATCTTTAAGTTTCGTCCATATTTTTTGGTATACTTGATCATCCATGAAAATTACCTCCTATAAATATCTTTCATATATTACTTTACCCTTTTGGTACCAACTCAATCATAGTATATTAGCAATATTTATTTTATGATACAATAATCGTTAATTAGAAAAGGAGTGAACTTTGATGGAATTTAGCACGGCAATAAAAAAAGGTTTAAAAGCCAATAAAAATGTATATATTATGACTGTTCATAATAATTTATTTAAAGTTGAAGAATTACTTAAAGATGGGTTTCAACATATTTTACTCGAAACACCAGATCATGTTATTAATGTAGCTAAAGAACATATTATATATGTACAGACTGATAAATAAATTAACACGAGTTTAATAATATATCATTTTATGCTGGGACATTTTTAAAGTTCTAGTATATTTTTATATAAAATTGATATTTCACTTTACAAAGCAGAACATATGTTCGTATAATGTAAGTATTAACTATTCCAAGGAGTGTTCTGAAATGGATAAATACTTACATTTAATCGTTAATCGTTTTGAATCTTATATCACGTTTTTAGACCATTTTGAATCAACTAATGAAGCGGCTACCTTTATAAATGAATCTTTCATATATAATGAAATGAACAGAGTAGATCATTTATTAAAACATAACAAGAATTTAATAAACAACAAACGACGCGATTATGAATTATATTTTGTTGAATTATTCCATATTTATCACAATACAAAGTCATCACAACATCAATTCGAGACAATGTTATTTAGTTTAAAAAACGCCATTAAAGCTTTAAAAGAAACTTCTCATCATCATTTACAAAATCAATTATAGTTATCTTACTTAAAGATCATTAATATACCAAATACGATTAATAATATATATACGTATTTAATAAAAGATTTTGGATCTATTCTTTTGCTAATCATATTACCAAATAGCAACGTTAGTACGAGTAGAGGAATAACAATAATGAGCAAATACCATAATGATGGTGACCAAAATCCAGAAACACCATGACTCGTAACAATAAAGCATCCAGTTATAAAAAAGTGTACTTGAGAAATCTTTTTAAGATCAAATATATCCCACTTTTTCAAAGTACCATAAATAACGATTGGCACACCATGACTATTATAAGCGCTACCTAAAAGACCCGCTATAGTACCAGCAATATAATCAAATTGATTTGGTATTTTTTTATTCATTTGATAAACCTTTACAAATTGATTAATGAGATTAACTAGACCATATACTAATATAAAGATACCTAAGCACTTTACTATTACAGCTTCATCAGTCCATTTAACAATAAAAATTCCAATCGGGGCACCTATAATAGAACCAATTAGCAACCTTTTAATAATCGACCAATCAATGTCTTTTCGACTTTTAATAAATACAGGAAAAGCAACAAGAATACCAATTATTGCGACTATAGATACAGATAACTTAAAATCAATATTCAATAATGAAAGTAATGGCATCGTCACTAGCGCTTCACCAAAACCAAATATATTTCTTACTAAAGCACCTAACAAAATAGCAATTACTACTAGAATTAATAATGAAATATTCATAAGTTCCCCTTTAAATGTAACTTCAAAATACAAAAATGAGAGAGTCTGAGACAATTAATTATGTCCCAGACTCTTTAAAATAGTTATATCTATTATACCATTTCTAACACTTATATATAATTCATTATAATTAACATTCGAGTTATTTTAACATCAGTTGATAAAACACTAATGTTAACCATTTATCAAATTTAAACCCAACATTACTTAATGTACCAACTTGATTGAACCCTTTCTTCTTATGTAAAGCTACACTACCTTCATTACTATCATCGATACCAGCTACCATCGTTTTACACCCTGCTTCAGTAGCAAGCGAAATAACTTCATCTAATAAAGCTGATGCAATACCTAACCTCTTATAACGTGGGTCAACATAAATAGAATGTTCAACAGTATATTGATATGCAGGCCAATTACGAAAAGGACCATAAGTTGCAAAACCAACAACACGGTTATCCCTTTCAAAAACAATTACCGGCAAACCAGTATCTCTTTTATTCTCGAACCACACTTTACGTTCTTCCATGTCCGTTTCATCATATGTATAAACAGTTGTAGTATTTACAATAGCATCATTATAAATATCTAAAATATAAACTAAATCATTTTCAGTAGCATATCTAATCATAACCCGACCTCCTCTAAAACTTATTAAATTATACCAATTAAAAAGCATAAGTAAAATTTCTGTTAAAAAATATAACATGAATATAACAATACTTAGTTTATATTCACTAACTTGAATATTTATTGTATATTGATATCATTAATTTGAGGTGGTAAAAATGAGATTTGAAGATAAAAAAGAACTAGAATTCACCGTTTTAGGCTTCGATATTAAGATTGATACTTTCTATAAATTACTTTATCAAATTAACGATATAATCTTAGCAATGTTCTTTATCGTTGGTAGTTTTTTATTTTTTAAAGAGTCTACAACATTTGCTGGTACTGTTTTATTTGTAATTGGTAGTATTCAAATGCTTATAAGACCATTAATCGCTATTACACGAGACATTCATATTAGTAAGGTAAAAAAAGATATTACAAAATAGATAAAAATGGGAGTGGGACAGAAATCTCATTTTAATAAATAGATTTCGTAGTCTCACCCCGGCAAGGATAAATAGGGTTGGAAAAAGCTTGATATAAGCGCATTTTTAATCCAGTCAGCTACTGCCATTTTAATAAATGAGGCTGAGACATGTATTTATGTCCCAGCCTCATTTTGTTATTTCTTGTTCTACCATTTTTTCTTATGTTTACAACTATTATATCAACTCTTAAATGATATTTCACTTTAGACTTTTCTCGTGAAGATATACGAAAGTACTTTTAAGAGTGCAACTACTTGGATTATTGTCTTAGTAAATCAAATAAGAAGTACTCTACTTGGATTATTGTCTTAGTTAATCCAACAAAAGGCGCTCTACTTGGATTATTGTCTTACTTAATCCAACAAAAGGTACTCTACTTGGATTATTGTCTTAGTTAATCCAACAAAAGGTGCTCTAATTGGATTATTGTCTTACTTAATCCAACAAAAGGTACTCTAC
>NZ_JAJNIQ010000008.1:0-110522 GCF_022386395.1 Mammaliicoccus sp. J-M40 | reverse complement strand
TCCTTGTTAAATTGTTTATATCTGAAATAGTTCATACAGAAGACTCCTTTTTGTTAAAATTATACTATAAATTCAACTTTGCAACAGAACCGTATTATGGAATAGAGATGTTGGTAACATTTATACAGGATCATTATACTTAAGTTTAATTTCGTTATTACAGAACCACACATTCCAACCAGAAGAGAAAGTATGTCTATTTAGTTATGGTTCAGGAGCAGTAGGAGAAATCTTTAGTGGTTCAATCGTTAAAGGATATGACAAAGCATTAGATAAAGAGAAACACTTAAATATGCTAGAATCTAGAGAGCAATTATCAGTCGAAGAATACGAAACATTCTTTAACAGATTTGATAATCAAGAATTTGATTTCGAACGTGAATTGACACAAGATCCATATTCAAAAGTATACTTATACAGTATAGAAGACCATATCAGAACATATAAGATAGAGAAATAAACTAGTGGCCGATTGTGCTTGATGAGCTTGGGACATAAATCCTAACTCGAAATAAATAAGCATATCACTAAACTGATTTTTTAAAGTTTACAGTGATATGCTTATTTTTTTATCTTACGATTTTGTACGTGCATGCTTGCCTAGGGGTATGGCTCGAGCCATTAGTCTCTCGCACATACTATTCCCTCAGGCGTCAGCACTTACAAAATCGGTTGTAATTTTCATTTTTATACGCATTCTTACTGAGATTATACTAATAAGAGGAATAGTAAAAGCAATTCTAAGTAAAATTGCAGATAAGAGGTTTGTTAAAAGCAGTTCTAAGTAAAATTGCAGATAAGAGGTTTGTTAAAAGCAGTTCTCAGTAAAATTACAGATAAGAGGTACGTTAAAAGCAGTTCTAAGTAAAATTGCAGATAAGAGGTTTGTTAAAAGCAGTTCTAAGTAAAATTGCAGATAAGAGGTACGTTAAAAGCAGTTCTAGGCAAAATTGCAGATAAGAGGTGCGTTAAAAGCAGTTCTCAGTAAAATTGCTGATAAGGGGTAAGTTAAAAGCAATCCTAAGTAAAATTGCAGATAAGAGGTAAGTTAAAAGCAATCCTAAGTAAAATTGCAGATAAGGGGTACAGAAAAACTAGACTTGATTACAAAATGGAGCTTGGGACATAAATGATTTTTTAAAAATGAGATGAGACGTAGATTAACTCCATAATCAATACGAATCTATCGACTTCTTTATTTATGATATTCATCTCTTTTTAATGGAAATAAAAGTGCGATTAATGTGATAATACAGTTACGTTAATTAAAAAAATAAAAATGCAAGGAGAGGTAATATGCTAACTGTATATGGACATAGAGGATTACCTAGTAAAGCTCCGGAAAATACAATTGCATCATTTAAAGCTGCTTCAGAAGTAGAAGGTATAAACTGGTTGGAGTTAGATGTTGCAATTACAAAAGATGAACAACTGATTATCATTCATGATGATTATTTAGAACGGACTACAAATATGTCCGGGGAAATAACTGAATTGAATTATGATGAAATTAAAGATGCTTCTGCAGGATCTTGGTTTGGTGAAAAATTCAAAGATGAACATTTGCCAACTTTCGATGATGTAGTAAAAATAGCAAATGAATATAATATGAATTTAAATGTAGAATTAAAAGGTATTACTGGACCGAATGGACTAGCACTTTCTAAAAGTATGGTTAAGCAAGTGGAAGAACAATTAACAAACTTAAATCAGAATCAAGAAGTGCTCATTTCAAGCTTTAATGTTGTGCTTGTTAAACTTGCAGAAGAAATCATGCCACAATATAACAGAGCAGTTATATTCCATACAACTTCGTTTCGTGAAGACTGGAGAACACTTTTAGATTACTGTAATGCTAAAATAGTAAACACTGAAGATGCCAAACTTACTAAAGCAAAAGTAAAAATGGTAAAAGAAGCGGGTTATGAATTGAACGTATGGACTGTAAACAAACCAGCACGTGCAAACCAACTTGCTAATTGGGGAGTTGATGGTATCTTTACAGACAATGCAGATAAAATGGTGCATTTGTCTCAATAGAAAGTTAGAGGTGAGTCTTACGTTTCAGTGACGGTAGACTTACCTTTAACATGTTACATACTAAAAAATTAATTTGAATAAGAAAGAGAGACATATATGAAATACGATGATTTTATAGTAGGAGAAACATTCAAAACAAAAAGCCTTCATATTACAGAAGAAGAAATTATCCAATTTGCAACAACTTTTGATCCTCAATATATGCATATAGATAAAGAAAAAGCAGAACAAAGTAGATTTAAAGGTATCATTGCATCTGGCATGCATACACTTTCAATATCATTTAAATTATGGGTAGAAGAAGGTAAATACGGAGAAGAAGTTGTAGCAGGAACACAAATGAATAACGTTAAATTTATTAAACCTGTATACCCAGGTAATACATTGTACGTTATCGCTGAAATTACAAATAAGAAATCCATAAAAAAAGAAAATGGACTCGTTACAGTGTCACTTTCAACATACAATGAAAATGAAGAAATTGTATTTAAGGGAGAAGTAACAGCACTTATTAATAATTCATAATAAAACAGTGAAGCAACCATCGTTACGGATTGCTTCACTGTTTTGTTATTCATCTATATCGTATTTTTTATTACCGTTCTCATATAGCTCATCATACACTTTACCTGAGATTTTGGCATTGTAGCTAGCCATTCCTTTATCTTGTACATCTTTAACATTAATAGCCATCATCATGTTTGGATTATCTTTATCATATGATATAAACCACCCAATTTGTCTGCCTGTTTCTCCTTGTTTCATTTTGAGTTCTGCAGTACCGGATTTGCCAATTAAGTTTGCATAAGATCTATAAATATCTTCTTTATGTGTTTTATTTACGACTTGTTGCATACCATCAGTTAATAGATTGATATTTTCTTTGGAAATAATATTTTTCTTCCAAACTTTGTTTTTCGTGTCTTTTAATAAGTGAGGTGCGTTAATATTGCCATTATTTTCTAATGCGCTATAGATTGAAAGGATCTGTACTGGGTTAATCAGTATTTCACCTTGTCCGTAACCTGAATCAGCTAATAATATTTCATTATCTAAATTTTTGTTTGAAATTTGAGCATTATAAAATGGATAATCACTTGGTATATCTTCACCAACACCTAGTTTTTTCATGCCTTTTTCAAATTTCTTACTGCCTAATTCGAGTGCTACTCTAGCAAAGAAAATGTTATCTGATGATTCTATTGCTTGTTTTAAGTCGATATTACCATTTACCACTTCATATCTTGTAACGTTGTAACCACCCCAAGATTTATCTTTTTGCCAACCTTTACCATCGATTTTATAACTTGTTTTATCGTCTAATGTTTTGTTATTTAACCCAATCATTGCTGTTAATATTTTTTGAGTTGAACCTGGTGAAGTTGTAATCTGGAACTTGTTGAGCAGAGGTTCTTTTTTATCTTCGGTTAATTTATTATATTCTTCGTTACTCATGCCATACATAAATGGATAGACGTCATATGAAGGTGTGCTTACAAGTGCTAATAATTCACCTGTTTGAGGGTGGATAGCAGTACCTGAGCCATAATCATTTTTCATGTTGTTATAAATACTCTTTTGAACTTTAGCATCAATAGTTAGTTGAATATCTTTGCCATCTTTTTTCTTTTTCTCTATTAATGTATGTGCGATTGTATTGCTATTATCGTCAACGATTGTGACACGATAGCCATCTTCATGTTGGAGCTTTTTATCGTAAAGTTTTTCGAGTCCCTTTTTACCAATAACTGCATCATCTTTATAGCCTTTATATTCTTTTTGTTTTAATTCTTCAGAGTTAATGGGACCAACATAACCTAATAGATGTGAAGTCGCTTTTTCTAGAGGATAGTTACGACTTTCTGTTTCATTAGTTGTAAGATGAAATTTTTTTGCGAAATCACTTAAATATTCATCCATTTTTTTAACGGTTTTAAGTGGAACGAAGGTATCATCTTGTACCCAATTTTGATCCATTTGTTGTTTGATATAGTCTTCAGAAATACTTAGTTCTTTAGCGATTGCTTTATAATCTTTTTTAGATACATTCTTTGGAACGATGCCTATCTCATATGCTGTTCCTGTATTGGCCAATTCCACATTGTTTCGGTCTAAAATTTTACCACGTTCTGATTTTAAATTTTCAATATGTATGCTTTGGTCTTTCTGCATTCCTGGAATAATGACGCTATGATCCCAATCTAACTTCCACATACCATCTTCTTTAACAAAATTAAATTGAACGTTGCGATCAATGTTACCGTAGTTTGTTTTAATTTTATATTGAGCATCTACTCGTTTTTTATTTTTAGATACTTTTTTTATTTTACGATCCTGAATGTTTATATCTTTAACGCCTAAACTATTATATATTTTTATCGGACGTTCAGTCATTTCTACTTCACCATTATCGCTTTTAGAAATATAACTGCTATCTTTATAAACTTGTTTGAAATTTTTATCTTCAATTGCATCAATAGTATTATTAATTTCTTTATCTTTTGAAGCATAAAAATATATACCAAACCCGACAACTACAACTATTAAAATAAGTGGAACAATTTTTATCTTTTTCATCAATATCCTCCTTATATAAGACTACATTTGTAGTATATTACAAATGTAGTATTTATGTCAAAATAATGTTATAATTTTTGTGATATGGAGGTGTAGAAGGTGTTATCATCTTTTTTAATGTTAAGTATAATCAGTTCATTGCTCACGATATGTGTAATTTTTTTAGTGAGAATGCTCTATATAAAATATACTCAAAATATTATGTCACATAAGATTTGGTTATTAGTGCTCGTCTCCACGTTAATTCCATTAATACCATTTTACAAAATATCGAATTTTACATTTTCAAAAGATATGATGAATCGAAATGTATCTGACACGACTTCTTCGGTTAGTCATATGTTAGATGGTCAACAATCATCTGTTACGAAAGACTTAGCAATTAATGTTAATCAGTTTGAGACCTCAAATATAACGTATATGATTCTTTTGATATGGGTATTTGGTAGTTTGTTGTGCTTATTTTATATGATTAAGGCATTCCGACAAATTGATGTTATTAAAAGTTCGTCATTGGAATCGTCATATCTTAATGAACGACTTAAAGTATGTCAAAGTAAGATGCAGTTCTACAAAAAGCATATAACAATTAGTTATAGTTCAAACATTGATAATCCGATGGTATTTGGTTTAGTGAAATCCCAAATTGTACTACCAACTGTCGTAGTCGAAACCATGAATGACAAAGAAATTGAATATATTATTCTACATGAACTATCACATGTGAAAAGTCATGACTTAATATTCAACCAGCTTTATGTTGTTTTTAAAATGATATTCTGGTTTAATCCTGCACTATATATAAGTAAAACAATGATGGACAATGACTGTGAAAAAGTATGTGATAGAAACGTTTTAAAAATTTTGAATCGCCATGAACATATACGTTATGGTGAATCGATATTAAAATGCTCTATTTTAAAATCTCAGCACATAAATAATGTGGCAGCACAATATTTACTAGGTTTTAATTCAAATATTAAAGAACGTGTTAAGTATATTGCACTTTATGATTCAATGCCTAAACCTAATCGAAACAAGCGTATTGTTGCGTATATTGTATGTAGTATATCGCTTTTAATACAAGCACCGTTACTATCTGCACATGTTCAACAAGACAAATATGAAACAAATGTATCATATAAAAAATTAAATCAACTAGCTCCGTATTTCAAAGGATTTGATGGAAGTTTTGTGCTTTATAATGAACGGGAGCAAGCTTATTCTATTTATAATGAACCAGAAAGTAAACAACGATATTCACCTAATTCTACTTACAAAATTTATTTAGCGTTAATGGCATTCGACCAAAATTTACTCTCATTAAATCATACTGAACAACAATGGGATAAACATCAATATCCATTTAAAGAATGGAACCAAGATCAAAATTTAAATTCTTCAATGAAATATTCAGTAAATTGGTATTACGAAAATTTAAACAAACATTTAAGACAAGATGAGGTTAAATCTTATTTAGATCTAATTGAATATGGTAATGAAGAAATATCAGGGAATGAAAATTATTGGAATGAATCTTCATTAAAAATTTCTGCAATAGAACAGGTTAATTTGTTGAAAAATATGAAACAACATAACATGCATTTTGATAATAAGGCTATTGAAAAAGTTGAAAATAGTATGACTTTGAAACAAAAAGATACTTATAAATATGTAGGTAAAACTGGAACAGGAATCGTGAATCACAAAGAAGCAAATGGATGGTTCGTAGGTTATGTTGAAACGAAAGATAATACGTATTATTTTGCTACACATTTAAAAGGCGAAGACAATGCGAATGGCGAAAAAGCACAACAAATTTCTGAGCGTATTTTAAAAGAAATGGAGTTAATATAATGGATAATAAAACGTATGAAATATCATCTGCAGAATGGGAAGTTATGAATATCATTTGGATGAAAAAATATGCAAGTGCGAATAATATAATAGAAGAAATACAAATGCAAAAGGACTGGAGTCCAAAAACCATTCGTACACTTATAACGAGATTGTATAAAAAGGGATTTATAGATCGTAAAAAAGACAATAAAATTTTTCAATATTACTCTCTTGTAGAAGAAAGTGATATAAAATATAAAACATCTAAAAACTTTATCAATAAAGTATACAAAGGCGGTTTCAATTCACTTGTCTTAAACTTTGTAGAAAAAGAAGATCTATCACAAGATGAAATAGAAGAATTGAGAAATATATTGAATAAAAAATAAAATTGTTGTGTTTACAACAATACATAGAAAACAGAGGAAACAATCAAGTCGTTGAATATTTCCTCTGTTTTTTAGTTGAAAAAATTAACCGAAAGCCTGAATGCAAGTCTTGATTAAATCAATAATGCTTGTAATAACACCAGTGAAATCCATATGCATACCCTCTTTCTATTTAAGATACATTAAGTATAATATCAAACAAATAAAAAATGTTAAAAATTCCCTAATTGGCTATTTAGATTGCATAAATGTCAAAAATTTGAAAAACATACAACGACTTTGCATAAAAAATCGTCATATTGGAAATACGTAATTTATTGAAATAATAAAAAAAATAAAAGAACGAAGATGATAACCTAAGTGAGGTTTTAAGTTGTTCTAAGGTTTAATTTAATTTATGTTAAAATAGTTGGTATAAAAATACATGATAAACTATAAACTAAATTCAAAATAACTTATGGGGTAGGCAATTATGGAAAATATTTTAAATATAAATGATAATGAAAAAAGAGTGCTAAGGGAAATTTATAACCATCATAATATTTCGCGTACTCAAATATCTAAAAATCTTGAGATTAATAAGGCAACGATTTCTAGTATTTTGAATAAGTTAAAGTATAAATCTCTTGTTAATGAGGTTGGTGAGGGTGATAGCACGAAGAGTGGTGGTAGAAAACCTATTCTTCTGAAGGTTAATCATCTTTATGGTTATTTTATTTCTTTGGATTTAACTTATAGTTCTGTTGAAGTGATGTACAATTATTTTGATGGTAATGTCATTAAGCATGAATCTTATGATTTACCTGATGAAAAGGTTAGTAGTATATTAAGCATAATAAAAAAACATATTGATATTCAGGAGAAACTTGATACTTATAACGGACTATTAGGTGTGTCTGTTTCTATACATGGAGTTGTGGATAATGAGCAGCATGTGACATATTTACCATTCCATGAAACTGAAGGAATTTCAATTGCTAAGAAAATAAAAGAAATTACTAATGTTCCAGTCGTAGTTGAAAATGAAGCGAATCTTTCAGCGTTATATGAACGTAATTTTAATCATAATTTATCCTACAATAATCTTATTGCTTTAAGTATACATAAAGGTATTGGTGCTGGGCTTATTATTAATAATCAATTGTATCGTGGTGCAAATGGGGAAGCGGGTGAAATTGGAAAAACACTTGTCTCAAAAGTTAGCGATAATGTGGAGATCTTTCATAAGATTGAAGATATTTTTTCACAAGAAGCTTTACTGCATAATTTAAGTAATCAACTAAATGAGAAGATGACGCTTAGCAAATTAATTCAATTTTATAATGAAAAAAATCCAGTCGTAGTTGAAGAAATGGAACAATTTATAAATAAAATTGCTGTTTTAATACATAATTTAAACACCCAGTTTAATCCGAATGCAATTTACATTAACTGTCCATTGTTCAATGAAATGCCTGAAATATTAGAAGCAATTAAGAACCAGTTCAAACAATATTCACGTAACGAAATTCAAATAAAGTTAACATCTAATGTCAAATTTGCAACTTTGCTAGGTGGTACATTAGCAATTATCCAAAAAGTACTACAGATTAATGATATTTACTTAGATATAAAAGCATAAAAAACTAATTCAAATGAATAATCAAAGTTCGTAATTGTCTTTATAAAAAAATCCCTCAATCCGAATTGAATTTTCGGATTGAGGGATTTTTATAGTTCTATTGCAGAAGAAAACTATTTTAAAAATGCTGGTAAATGTTGATAGCCACCTCTAACGTTAACAATATTCGTAAATCCTTTATATTCTAATATTCCTACCGCTATTGAACTTCTAACACCTGATTGACAATGTACATAAATTAGGTCATTTTTATCGAAAGGTATATCTTCATTTAAAAGTTTACCGTGAGGAATATGAATTGCTTGTTTTAAATGACCTTTACGCCATTCATCATCATTACGAACATCTAATACATTATGTTCTTCACCAGTCATTTCAGAACTATGAATAGATGATGTGACGATATTTGTTTGTGGCAAACGGTAACTTTTTACATTTTCAAAACCAATTAATTGTAAAGCATGAATAGCTTGTTGAACGGTAGATTTATCGCCAATTAATTCAATATCTTAGTCATAATCTAAATACCAACCAATTTGATTTATAAAAGTTTTATTAAAAGGAATATTGATAGTTCCATGCATATGACCACCATGGAATGCTTCTTTACTTCGAAGATCAAAAGCAGTTTGTGTATTGCTTGAACTAGGGTAAACATTATATGGTTGGTACATTTGCATACCAAATTGATTTATTTTTTTCATTTGTGAAAAATGGTGTGGTGGAGCTGGCTGATTGAGTGTTAAAGTTTCGATAAATGAAGTTTCATCTTTAACATTAAAAGCCCAGTTGTTTATTTTCTCATAACCCAAAGTAGTTGTAGGTAATGAACCTAGCGCTTTACCACAAGGACTCCCTGCACCATGACCTGGCCAAATTTGAATATAGTCTGGTAATGTTGCAGCAAATTGTATGGACTGATACATTTGTTTTGCTCCGATTTTTGTAGAACCTTCAACATTTACAGCTTTTTCTAATAGATCTGGTCTACCTACATCACCAACAAAGATGAAGTCACCGCTAAATAATCCCATTGGTATACTGGAACCCCCACCTTCGTCAGTAAGTAAAAAACTAATACTCTCAGGGGTATGGCCTGGAGTGTGTAAGACTTCTAATTTAATCTTTCCTAAATAGATAATATCTTGATGCTTAACGAAATGTGTTTGTTTAGGCATATTTTTATAATTAAATTCATCTTTACCTTCATCAGATACGTATATACTTGCATTCAATTTATTTGCCACATCTCTAATACCTGAAGCAAAATCAGCATGAATATGTGTTTCTGCAGCTTTAGTAATTGTGAATCCTTCTTTATCTGCAACTTTTAAATATTTTGTTAAATCTCG
The DNA here is from genome assembly GCF_022386395.1 of Mammaliicoccus sp. J-M40. Lineage (NCBI taxonomy): Bacteria > Bacillati > Bacillota > Bacilli > Caryophanales > Staphylococcaceae > Mammaliicoccus > Mammaliicoccus sp. J-M40. The sequence goes on along the minus strand of NZ_JAJNIQ010000008.1, from coordinate 100,704 downwards.
TATAGGGTCAATAATCATTGCTTCTCCTGTACGTTGACATCCAATTAAATAAGATGCTTGTGAAAAATTGTCTTCATAAAATTGTTTGAAAAACAAAAAAAAACTCCTTTTTAAAATAGATTTTATTGATTAGATAAATAAGTTATGATTTGCTTGCTCAGTATGTCCAATATAAGTACCTACGCCACCATAATCGACTTCATCTCTTAATTCTTCTTTTGAAATTCCCATAACATCCATACTCATGGTACAAGCAATTAACTTTATATCTTGATCGATTGCTTGATCGATAAGTGAGTATAAAGAATCAACATTTTTCTTGTTCATTACATAACGCATCATAATATTACCTAGTCCAAACATATTCATTTTTGATAATGGCATATGTATTGGATCCTTAGGTAACATAAGGTCAAACATTTTGGAAATACCTTTCTTTTTAACGCGAGTTGATTGCGCTTTTTTTAATGCGTTGAGGCCCCAAAAAGTAAAGAAAATAGTTACATCTTTACCTGCTGCTTTAGCGCCATTTGCGATGATCATTGCTGCTACTGCCTTATCTAACTCACCGCTAAATAAAACAATTGTTGTACCTGTAGCAGTGTCATTGATTTCAAATTCTTTTGGCTTTTCTTTTTGAATAATTGCATTAATTACATTTGCTTCTTCAGTAAGATTTACAAGGGTATTCCCTGTTTGTTTCGCCCAACTTTTAATATCACTATTGAAACCAGGATCTGTAACTGTTACCTCGATTTGCTCACCCGTTGAAATATTGTTAATTTCTTTACTGATATTAACAATAGGTCCAGGGCACTGAAGACCTCTAAAATCAAATTGTTTACGATTCTCTTTGATTTCAATATCTTTTTCTATTAAAGGAGCACTATTGAAGTTCTTTGCTTCATAATCTTTATATCCACCCTTTAAATTCACGACATCATAACCTTGTTTGGCTAAATAATCGCAAGCTTTAGTGCTTCGGTTACCGCTTTTACAATGTATATAATACGTTTTGTTGCTATTCTTATTGAATGATTTAATCTCTTCTACTGGGTGTAAAGTTGAACCGTTAATGTGTCCTAATTCATATTCTTCTTTTGTTCTAACATCAATCAATTGACCCATTTTTGCCAATTTTTCTAATTCTTCTTTGTTTAATGAATTAATGTGTACTTCTTTGTATTGTTCCATACTTACCTCCTATAAATACCTATGAGGGTATAATAAAACGGATAGAATCATTTGCCAAATACCTATAGGGGTATTTGACAATTTTGTTTTAATTTATTATTATTAACTTAATCAATTTATGTGGAGGAAATGAATATGACTTATGATAAAAAAATGATTAATCGTATAAATAGAATACAAGGTCAATTAAATGGTGTCGTAAAAATGATGGAAGAAGAAAAAGATTGCAAAGATATAATTACGCAACTTAGTGCATCTAAAGGTTCTATACAACGTTTAATGGGGATTATAATTAGTGAAAATTTAATAGAATGCGTTAAAACAGCAGAAGAAAATAATGAAAGTTCTCAAGAATTAATTAATGAAGCAGTTAATTTATTAGTTAAAAGTAAATAATGGATATAGCAAATATGACTATTATGTTGCTAATTGGCGTACTGGGTGGATTTATATCTGGATTAATAGGTATTGGGGGCGCAATTATTATTTACCCAGCTATTCTTATATTGCCACCATTAATAGGTATACCTGCGTATAGTGCATATATTGCTTCGGGACTTACCTCTAGTCAAGTATTTTTCAGTACACTTAGTGGATCATTAAATGCAAGAAAACAACCAGCTTTCTCTCCTAAACTTGTTATATATATGGGAGGGGGTATGTTGATTGGAAGCATGTTAGGGGCAATTTTAGCTAGTTTGTTTAATGCTACTTTTGTAAATACGGTATATGTAATAATCGCCATACTTGCTTTAATATTGATGTTTATTAAAGTTAAACCTACTACACAAGAGACGAAATCTAAACCTTTGCTATTTATTATAGTTGGATTTGGAATTGGTGTAATTTCGGGAATTGTGGGTGCAGGTGGAGCATTTATCATCATTCCTGTATTATTAGCATTATTTAAATTACCAATGAATACGGTAGTGAACAATAGCATAGCAATTGCTTTTATATCTTCAGTAGGGGCATTTTTTATAAAATTAATGCAAGGATATATACCAGTAGAAAGTGCAATTTTTTTGATAATTGAATGATGATCATTTTCTGAAAATATTATGTGGTCATATAATATAATGCCCATCATTTCACTAATCTCTTTTATTCTCTGAGTTATTTTGATATCTCCTGGAGAAGGTGTCGGATCTTATCAAGAGTAAATTATGAAAAAAATGGTTTAAATCAATGTTCTTACTTTAAGTACATGTGTTTAACGTAAATGATAATTAGTTAAATATAAAAAGGTTATCCCAATCAATAGGATAACCTCTTTATACTTTACTTTATGGTTTGGATTCGCCACTTCAAAGAAGAAATGAAATCAGAGCATTGAATGTTCCATTTTCAAACAATATATAAATACCTAGCCCAATGAATACAATTGGTACAATCCAACGTTCATATTTCTCAATTGTTTCCGATATAAAATCGAAGGAAGCTAGACGGTAACTGACATAGCACAAAACTCCAACCATAATTAGAAAGACAATAGTGACAATAAAGATTTCAGACATACTTAAGGTCGTGAAGTACGGTATATAAATGGAAAAGTCATCCGCACTGGAAGCCAATACGATGAAAATCATCGTCAAAAATAACTGATTAAATTTTCCAGAGGAGAATAAAGATAAAATGCTACTTTCATCTTCATCCTCTTCTCCTTTAATCCATATTTTCACGCCTAGGTAAAGTGGTAAAAGTCCAAGTAGTCCGATAACCCATTGCTGAGGAATTAAATTTACAACCCCCTGTGCAACTAAAAGACTTGCTCCTATCACAATTGCAGTCCCTATATATTGTCCTATCCAAATATGTTTTACCTGACCTTTTTTTACTTGCGAAAACAAAAGAATTAATATGACGAGATAATCAATTCCTGTTGCTACATATACCGCAGTAGCCGTCAGTATCGTCGCGATCATTTTATCATCTCCAAATATTTTAGGGATAGGACTTTTCTTCAAAATGAAAAGTCCTTCCGTAAATTGCACACATATAGTACCTATTTATCCTTCACTCTCATCAGTCGCAAACTATTTAATGCTACCAAAATAGTGGCTCCCATATCGGAAAGAATCGCAATCCAAAGGGTTAGCCAGCCTGGAATAACCAATAGTAAGGCAATTATCTTAATTCCGATGGCAAACGTGATGTTCGCTTTGATGATATTTAGCGTTTTCCTGCTAAGTCTTACTGCAAATGGAAGCTTACTTAAATCATCTCCCATTAATGCAATATCAGCTGTCTCGATGGCAGTATCTGTTCCAGCACCGCCCATTGCAATGCCAACAGTGGATGCAGCAAGTGCAGGAGCATCATTGACGCCATCGCCAATCATAGCTACATTACCATGCTCGGCTTTCATTTTTTTAATATAGTCCAACTTATCCTGTGGCAACAATTCGGACTGAATATCAGAAACGCCTACATGAGCACCGATTGCTTCTGCGGTACCTTGATTATCACCTGTCAGCATAATTGTTTGCTTGATTCCTAACTGATGAAGTTTTAGAATCACATTTTTACTTGTTTCGCGGACCTCATCTGCTACAGCAATCACGCCGAGGATTGTTTGGTCCGTTCCAATAATCATGGCCGTTTTCCCTTGGTTTTGTAAAACTTTCACTTTATTTTCAAACTCAAGGCTAAAATCGGAAACATTTAATTCTTTAAAAAGCCTTGGACTGCCAATGTAATAGGTTGTTCCATCTATATTCCCTTGAATGCCCCGACCTGTAATAGAAGTGAAGTCCTTCACTCTAACATCGGAATAAGTAATATTATCTTGCTCTGCTTTCTTCATTATTGCTGAAGCAAGTGGATGTTGTGATCGATATTCTAAAGCTGTAATAATGGAAAACAGCTCTTTTTCTTCCACTTGATCATTTAACACTTTAAAATCTGTTACCACTGGTACACCTTTTGTCAGTGTTCCTGTTTTATCAAATGCGATTGCCTTAATGGCTCCTAATTCCTCTAGATAGACACCGCCTTTAATCAACACACCTTTTTTAGCTGCATTTCCAATTGCCGAGACAATCGAGATTGGAGTAGTAATAACTAATGCACACGGACATCCAACTACAAGTACCGCTAATCCTTGATAAACCCAAGTATCCCAACTTCCACCAAAGAATAAAGGTGGAACGACTGCAACGAGCGCCGCAATAACCATAATGATCGGCGTATAATATTTCGCAAATTTATCTACGAATGCTTGCGCTGGAGCGCGCTCCCCTTGTGCTTCCTCAACCAGATGAATAATCTTGGAGATAGTTGTATCCTCTACGTATTTGGTGATTTTTACTTCAAGTAGTCCCTCTTCGTTAAGCGTGCCTGCAAATACTTCATCATCTACCGTTTTGGCAACAGGGACAGATTCTCCTGTTATAGCAGCCTGGTTGACAGCCGACACACCATTTATAATGATCCCATCCATGGCAATTTTCTCCCCTGGTTTGACGATCATAATATCACCCACGGCAATATCGTCCACATGGATCATTATTTCCTGACCATTCCGCCTAACAAGTGCTTCTTTTGGGGCAATATCCATCAATGAACGAATGGACTGTCTTGCTCTATCCATAGAAAAACGTTCAAGTGCTTCACTGATTGCAAAGAGAATGACAACAATGGATGCCTCTGCCCATTCACCAATGATGGCAGCTCCAATAACTGCAACGGTCATCAGGGTTTTCATGTCGAAATCAAAGCGTATCAAATTTTGAAAACCAACTTTAAATAGTGAATATCCGCCAATTACAATCGAACTTACAAATAACATGGACGTTACAAGGTTATCTTCTCCATTTACAAAGTGAGAAAGGTAACCAAAAGCAATCAGTAATGTGGCAAACAGCAATGTGCTGTGTTTTTTATAAAACGGTATTTTCTCTTCTTTAGGAGCCTTAGTGTCTTCTTTGACCGCTTGTATCGATGGATTCGCCAGTTTTTCAGGAATTACCTTAAGATTCTCGAAAGCACCTGCTTTTTCAAGCTCTTCAACCGATGCGTTTCCATATACATCAATTTTAGAAGCGCCAAAGTTCACTTTTGCATCCTGAACTCCAGCTAGTTGTTTTACATTTTTTTCAAACTTCCCAGCACAGTTTGCGCAAGAAAATCCCTCCACACGGTAAACATTTTTATCTTCTGTTACCACTGGTTCGACCCTTCTTCTAGCCTTCTCTGGTGCCACTTTAAGATTCTCGAAAGCACCAGCCTTTTCCAGATCTTCAACGGTTGCACTGCCAAAGACATCAATTTTGGAAGCTCCGAAATTGACTTTAGCATCATGCACCCCTGATAGTTCTTTTACATTTTTTTCAAACTTCCCAGCACAATTCGCACACGAGAAACCCTCCACACGGTAAACCTGTTTATCTTCTGTTAATGTTTTTGTTGAACTATCCAATACTAGCAACCTCCCTTTGATGCAAGAAAGCTTTTTCTACAAGCTGTTTAACATGCTCATCATCTAGTGAATAATAGACTAATTTTCCTTCTTTACGGTATTTTGCTATACCTAAATTTTTCAATAATCTTAAATGATGGGATGCCGTAGCCGTTGAAGATTCAATGATATTAGCTACATCACAAACACATAACTCTCCCTCTAAAGACAAAACATAAGCAATTTTAACTCTTGTATCATCTGATAGAGCCTTAAAAACTTTCGCTACATCCATAGGATTCTGTTTAGCAAGGTCTTTTTTAGCCCTGTTTACCTTATCTTCATGAATATAGGTAACTTCACACATATCTTTTGTCATAATTACCCTCCTTATTCAAATGACTGTTTGTTTGATGATTATAATATATCCCACTATAAACAAATAGTCAAATGATTGTTTGAATGATATATAATTAATATTAAAAAGGATTGGTTTCTAATGTTAGAAACCAATCCTTTCGGAGATTTTAACCAAATTTTAAAGTATCTTAAACATAACTGCCCCGTTAGTTTAAGTGCATCCTTTCACAATCTGTCTACAGATTAATAATAAAAACTACTCTTTATTATACAGATCTCCATATAATTTTTGAATTTGGTTCTGTAATTTTTTATTTTCTTTTTCTAATTCCATAACTCTTCTTTTTAAGGTTTTTATAAGGATTTCCTCCGAACGAGAACTTTTCTTGGGTTTTGAGACTACATTTGATGTTATTTGACGCTCACGAAGGGATTCGATTCTTTGCCTAATATCGTGTTCCTTATAAAGCCATGATTTAGAAACATTAGCTTCCTTTGCTATTGAATTAAAATTAATAGCTTTACCTTCAATCGAAAATTTAGAAATCGCTTTGTCTACTTTTTCTCTTGTCTTTTGTGATTTCTGCTTCGCCAAACGTACAATTTCTGTTGTATTTCTAACTTGTTTATTCATTGATAATTACCCCGTTAAACTTCCAATGATTTGTTCTAAACGCTCTTTAATACGGCTATTAGTCTCTATTTGTCTTTGCCATTGTTTATCCTTTGCTATGGTTAATAACTCTTCTGTACGCTCTAACTGTTCTTCGTGCTGTGGTAAGAATTGCTTACTGGTACAGAAGTGAGTGCAATCTAAGCATGCATTCGCATGTGGACAACCACCTGCTATTACTGGCAATCTACAATAACCATTTGGAAGCACTTGTGCATTTATATTTTTCTTGAACCATTGAAGCTCTACATCATCGACTTCACTATCATCATCTAGATTGAGCACATCTCCATTATTGGTAACCAGTTTTTCTTGAAATTTAGTAAATTCATTTTTTAGAGTTTCATCAAAGATATGAGCGTATCTGCTTGTCATTTCTGGGCTTTCATGTCCCAAAAATTTCTGCACAATATGCTGGGGCACCCCGTTGTTAATCATTCTTGTTCCTACTGAATGGCGAAAGGCATGGGCATGGAATCTATAAATCTCGCCTAATTTATCCACTATATTTTGCTCATAAGCTAATTTATTTAATTCGCCTCTAAATGTTTCTTGTTTTAATGGCGATCCATCTTTTCTTGGAAAGAGGTATTCACTATCTGGAAATTCCTCTGAAACTTTATCTTCCCGAACTTTAATAAGTAAAACTACCTCTTTAGATATTGGAACTATATGCTCCTTTTTCATTTTCCATTGATAATACTTTAAAAAGTAATCTCCATCTTTGTCCTCTAATAAACAGCCTTTTTTCAAGGTGCACAATTCACTTATCCTCATTCCACATTCTTGAACAATCATAGTCATCGTAGCTATATATTCGGGTAATTTATCAAGATGACTGTTCAATTGCTCTAGAACGAATTCGTCTATAAAGCGAGGTTTTGCTCTTGGTATTTTCGGATAGTCCTCGGGATAAATTAATAATTTGGAAGGAACATCATCCCATTCTAGCCTATGAAGGGTACTAAATAGTCCTTCCAATATAGAGATCCTCCCAGTTATTGTACTAGGTTTTATCCCCATCATGTTTAGTTCACTTAAATATGCTTCAATTTCCACTCTCGTTAATTGGTGTACTCTCTGAACGTGTTTAAACTTTATGTCCAGAAAATTAAAGAACTCTTTAAGTTTTTGGGCAATATCACTTACATAGGAAAAGCTATCCATGTTCAATCTTAACTTACAATATCTTTTTACAAGCTGTTTAAAATATGTATTCCGAAACCCTTTAAAGTTAATTGTATATTCATATTGTGTTGGGTTATCTAAATATAATATTTTAGTTATTTTTTGTAATCAACATCATTTGCCAGAGTGTATGATTCAGCCGATTAATGGTCATTTTAATCAATATGGCCAAATGAAGGAACAGCTTCAATGGTCGGAAGAAAGAAAAGCTGAATTATGGAAATATATTTTGATTCAAAAAATACAAAATCAAATTCAGTGTATGAAACATTTTGAAGTGCATGAAGAAAGAATAATCAAAATGAAAACATTACAAACAATGGTTTCACCTAGAGATGAAATGAACATAGAGGGCCAAGCAGCTAAGTATTATTTTAATACATTTTTTAAAAATTTTAGACGTGATGATGATTTTTTAATAGAAAATATGGTGTTGAATTTTGGTTACACTATTTTAAATTCGGCAATCGCAAGAACAATTGTGGCTAAAGGATTGATTCCAGCTTTAGGAATACATCATAATGGTGCAAGAAACCACTTTAACCTTGCATCAGATATCATTGAAGTATTTAGACCATTAGTAGACTTATATCTTTTGAAACATCCTCCGAAAGTGGAATATATGACTAAAGAGTATAGGCTAGAGCTGATAAATCTGATGCATGCTAGGGTACAAATTGATGGGCAGCAGAATACAGTTATTAGGGCGATTGAAATTATGATTCAATCAATTATTGAGTATTTCAGAACAGGGAGATATGAAACACTCAAATTACCAAATATTAAGCAATATTCATTTTACAAATCATGAGTTATAAATTTATGAGAGTTTTGATTATGTTTGATCTCCCAACTGACTCAAAAGAAGAACGACGTTTATATAGTAAGTTCAGAAAGGGACTCATTTCGGAAGGGTTTTTGATGATGCAGTATTCTATTTACATTAAAAGTTGTATCAATAAAGATGCGGCGAATAGCAGTGTAAATTATGTGAAACGTATTTTACCACCAAATGGTCATGTTAGAGCTTTAACTATTACCGAAAAGCAATATGAAAAAATGAAAATATTGTTAGGAGATGAAGATAAAAATATCGAAATATTAGGAGATAATCGTACAATTTTATTTTAGGAGAAAACCTATGTATGAAGCAATTTTAGAAATCAACATTGATGCAATACCAAAAGTTATTTTAAATACTAGTATATATACATCTATTTATAATGAGGATTCAACGCATGAAGAATACATTTTAGATATGCTTAAGAATTATTTTCAACCTAGAAATTCAAATAAAGATACTGTTACAATTACAAACCTTACAGATTATGAAAGAGTATCACATAATCGGTTTAGAGGATTTCTCTTAGATCATTCTACAATTGAAAATGAACACCATTTATCAGCAACGAGTATGATGACTATGAAGATTATGAGAGAAATGCAAAGTGATATGGAAATAGAAGGTTATATTAATTCTATCAATGTACTGTTAGATGATTTACGAGATAATTTAAAAGGTACACTGCCACTTACTATTAAGTCTTTTGATTTAAAACTATTCATCAAACTACTCTCATTTAAATATGATTATTCGGAAGATTATGCCAGACTAATTACTCGTTTAGAACAAGTTGTCCCACTAGTAGTGGATGAAATGGATTATCAAGCAAAAGAAAAAGCATTTGTAATCTATTTATATCCAGAAGCTGGACTTAGTATTAAAGAACAAATAAGGTTCAGGAAAATACTAAACAACTTACCTGTTCCGGTTATTGTTTTAACCGAATCACCATGTTTTTTATCTGAGAGTATTAAAGGACTAAATTATTTTATTAATAATGTTCAAATGATTACTGAATCATTTTTTGAAGATAGCTATTGGAATGCGCCAATTAATGTGGAAAAAGAACAGATTGAAGAGAGGTTTGAATATTTATTTGTAAAATATTGTTCAGTTTTAGAAATAAAACCAATTATTTCTAACTATTTGCTTGCGGATATTATTGTTTTTAAAGATATTGATCTTTATATCATTATTTCATTTTTAAAACATTGTAATTTAGAATATCAATTAGATATCGATAAAACAAAAATTTCATTAGCGTTATCAACTTATCTATTTTCTTAATTATATTTCAAGGTTATAATTGTGCTAGAGGTTTTAGTACTCTGTAATTTTAGGTATAAGGTATATTAAATGCATCTGTACTATCCTTTTCACCTGGTTTTAGTACTCTGTAATTTTAGGTATAAGGTATATTAAAAAAACCCCTCACTACGCCACATAGTGGTTTTAGTACTCTGTAATTTTAGGTATAAGGTATATCTGCGTCTGTTTTTGTGTGTGCTTTAGCGTGTTTTAGTACTCTGTAATTTTAGGTATAAGGTATATGTACGCAGAAGAAATGTTGAACGCAACACCGTTTTAGTACTCTGTAATTTTAGGTATATATATAGCAAGTATCCTAAATGCTCGATTCCAATCGTGAGCATCTTTAATTTATATATTACAAAATATGACTGCCATATTTTGTGTTTTTTATAAAGTATATTGAGTAATATGTAATTAGGAAATGAATGTTTTAAAAATGCTTCAATAATGTAGAGTTGTACATTTATAGCTTCTTTAACTCAATCCTCTCTTTTTGTTTCTTATCATATGAATCTCAGACAAAATAACTACAACTTAAATTACTTGTTTTTGAGAATTTTATTATTCTAAGTATTTTCAGTTTATTGTTTGGACAACAGAGACTTTGCATGAAATATAAGTGAAAATCTCAACACCCAATGGTTTTTTAATTCAAAATATCAAAAGCAAAAAGGCGATTTGTCCGTTTAATGCACAACTGTTCAAACTATAGAAATAGTAGCTAATATTTATTTGAATTCTAATATACACAAAAAAATACTTCAAACTAAATAACTACCAAATGAATGATCATTTTTATATCAAGCATCTATCGGTAGATTAATTTGTAAAACATGATACCTATGCGTATTATATAAAACTTAGAGAAAATGATTTATATATAACATCCATCGCAAAGGATAAAAATTAGTAGAATTATTGACAAGATAACAAAAAAATAATAAGAGCATCTTTCACTATACTTGGAAGATGCTCTTATTTTTAACAGTATATTTTCTATTTTAAAAATTCAATAGTAATATATCACAATTTGTAAATGAGATTCTTGTAACACTAATTGAAAGTGAATTTGTCGAATTCAAATATTATTGAGATACTACTTCTTATCATCCTAAATTAAGATGTATTATTAGAATTATTAAACTAGCTTAAAATTGTGTGCTTTCACGTTTAATATAGTGTGTATTTATATTGATATGATAAGCGTTTGTATCGTTCCCTTTAATATGTTTGTTAGTTAAGCAAACCACTTCTTTTGCTAGGGTAGTCTTCGGAATATCAATACTTGAGATAGACGGAGACACTAGCGAAGACATTTCGTTGTTATTAATTCCAATAATTTGAAGCTGTTCTGGCACCTTTATTTCACTACTTTTTATGGCTTGTCCGGCGCCAATTGCAATCATATCGTTAGCCGTCAAGACAACTTCGGTGGATTGACCTGACTCCAATATATATTTCATTGCCAACATGCCAGCTTCAATTGTCCAACCTTCCATCCAACTTTGAGGTGTAATACTATTTTCTTTTTCTGTTAAAATATTTACAGAGAAATTAGAATCTACGCGACTTATATTTTTTAATGAAAGGTTTAGTTTATTCATTTCATGGTCTAGAGCCACTGTTATTTCTCTAAAGTTTATATACAATATCTACTTATCATAGTGATAATTTAAATAGAAGTAAAAATATGACTAATATATTTAAATTAGTTTCCATATAAATATATCGGATAAATGAGTAAAACATTGCTCATTTATCCTTATTTATTTCATTACCTTAATAATAAATAAGGTTAAATTATAAAAATTGAGGTTTCTTAAGTTAAATTTTAAAAAAACATATAAAATTATTACAAAATTGATAAAATAGAATTTAATAGATAATAATTTAATAGGTGATGCAGATGGGAAACTTGTTAAAGATAGAAAATATGAAATATTCAATGGAAAATCTTAATGATTCAATCCAAAAATGGAAAACTTCGGCAGATGGAAAATACTTATTAAGGTATCCAACTGTATACATAATAAACGACAAAAAACGTGAAAATAACTTTGAAGTTTACGTTGGAGAAACAGCAGATATTAGAAATAGAACTAGACAACATCTTAATGCGGATACAAAAATGAAACCATTTTGGGAAAGCTTTTCTGAATCAAACAGTTCATCAATGTATGTGATTGGTCATGAATTATTTAATAAGTCATTAACCTTAGATATTGAAAATAGACTAATGCAGTATTTGTTAAGTGTAGATAGTATTTCTAGGGTTCATAATAGTAGAACAAATCAACAAAATGAATACTATACGTCTGAAAAGCTAGATGAAATTTTTTCTGATATTTGGAAAACATTAAATAATAAAAATAAATCTTTGTTTCCAATTGAAAGCATCATTAAAGATTCAGCAATATTTAAAGCATCTCCTTTTCATAAATTAACTCAAGAGCAAATTAATGCTAAGGAAGAGATATTAGATAAAATTAAAGAGTCGCTAATTTTAGATGAAGAAGGACAATTGATAATTGTTGAGGGAGAAGCTGGATCAGGAAAAACTGTTTTAATGAGTACGTTGCTTTCTGAAATTGGAAAGTACAATTTAGATTTAGATGATAATCTAGATATTCATTTATTAGTAAATCAAAATGAGCATGTATCAATTTATAATCAAATAGTTACTAAATTGGGTATTTCTACTAAGAAGAATAAAATTGTTAGTAAACCAACTAGCTTTATTAATAGTCATTCATCAAATGAAAAAGTAGATGTTGTAATTGTAGATGAAGCACATTTACTTTTAACTCAAGGTAAACAGAGTTATCAAGGAAAAAATCATTTAAATGATTTATTGGAAAGAGCTAAAGTTGTAGTTATTGTTTTTGACTTAAAACAAGTACTTACAACTGAACAAATATGGGAAGTAGATAAGTTAAATTATTATTTTGATTACGCCAAAAATAAAAATAATCATATTACATTAAAAAATCAAATGCGCATTAATAGTGATGAAGCAACAATTAATTGGATAAGAAATTTGGTTGATGATCAAGTAATAAACAATATTCCTTTTGATAAAAAAGGTTATGAAATTAAAATCTTTGATACACCAATGGAATTAAAAAAATCTATCAAAGACAAGTCTCAAAATACAGAAAGTGGTATATCGAGAATGCTTGCCACCTTTGATTGGCAATATAAAGAAAAACCTCCTGAAAATAAGGACTATTGGAGAGTGGATATTGGCAATTTTTCAATGCCATGGAATTATCAATTGGAAGTTAGTAAAAAACAGTCGAACTTGCCTTGGGTTGAACAAGATCAATCAATAAATGAGATAGGCTCAACTTACACAATTCAAGGTTTAGACTTAAACTATGCTGGAGTAATAATTGGACCTTCTGTAAAATATAGAGATGGTAGGATTGTTTTTGATAAAGATAGTAGTGCTAATAAAAAGGCTACACGTCGGAGAACATTAGAAGATGGTTCAAAGCATCATTTTTCGGAAATGCTATTGAAAAATGAATTAAATGTTTTACTTACACGTGGTGTAAATGGTTTATATATTTATGCAGTAGATGAACAATTAAGAGAAGCACTTAAAAAAGCGTCTAAAGGTGATAAAAATGGATAAAACAAAAGATGTACTAAAAGAAATCAATCAATTTAGAGATGAACGTAATTGGAGACAATTTCACAATGAAAAGGATTTATCTTTATCAATTAGTTTAGAAGCAGCAGAATTACTTGAGCTATTTCAGTGGAAATCATCTGAAGAGGTAGTGGATACTAAGCGTGAGAGGTTAGCAGAAGAATTAGCAGATGTATTAATCTATAGTTATATGTTGGCAGATAATTTAGACTTTGATATTAATGAAATTATCCGTAAGAAACTAGTGAAAAATGTTGAAAAGTACCCAATAAACAAAAGCAAAGATTCAAATACTAAATATAAAGATTTATAATTAATAATATAGCCCCTGTTAACAATAATGTTAACAGGGGCTATATACATATCTGCGATAAAGTTTATAATTGTAGGGTTAAAACCTGATACTTGCTCATAGCTGCTTTAAGATTCTATATCTTCCTCTATTTTCGCTTCAAACTCATCGAGCAATGCACGAACTTCGTCTGTTGATTGTGTACTCATCAATTGATGTCGCAGTTCACTTGCACCTCTAATCCCTCGTACATAGATTTTAAAGAATCTGCGTAAACTTTTGAATTGTCGATTTTCTTTTTGAGAATATTTGTCGAATAATGTTAGATGTAATCTTAACAAGTCCAACAGTTCTTTACTCGTGTGTTCGCGTGGTTCTTTTTCAAAAGCAAAGGGATTATGAAAAATGCCTCTACCGATCATTACACCATCAATGCCATATTTTGTTGCAAGTTCAAGCCCTGTTTTTCTGTCTGGAATATCACCGTTAATAGTTAGCAATGTATTTGGTGCGATTTCATCACGCAGATTTTTGACTGCTTCGATTAATTCCCAGTGTGCATCTACATTACTCATCTCTTTACGAGTACGGAGATGGATAGATAAGTTTGCAATGTCTTGTTCGAAGACGTGTTTTAACCAATCTTTCCACTCATCTATTTCATAATATCCGAGGCGGGTTTTTACACTTACCGGTAGACCACCTGCTTTAGATGCTTGAATAATTTCAGCCGCGGTTTCAGGTCGAAGTATCAATCCAGAACCTTTACCTTTTTTTGCAACATTGGCTACGGGGCAACCCATATTTAAATCAATACCTTTAAAGCCCATCTCAGCCATACCGATACTCATTTCTCGGAAATGCTCCGGCTTGTCTCCCCATATATGAGCGACTATAGGCTGTTCATCTTCACTAAATGTTAAGCGTCCGCGAACGCTATCTATACCTTCAGGGTGACAAAAGCTATCAGTATTCGTAAATTCAGTGAAAAACACATCAGGTCTAGCTGCTTCACTAACAACATGACGAAAGACGATATCTGTAACGTCTTCCATAGGTGCCAAAATAAAAAATGGACGTGGTAATTCACTCCAAAAATTTTCTTTCATAATATATTTAAACCTTCTTTTCTATTAATATCTCGTCTATTTATCCATGATGATATTACCATAAATTTTCAACTTACACAAAAGGATATTGACCAGTCACAGACTGAATGAAGGGATGGCTAACGGTAGCAAAGAAATTAATAACGGGGAAGTGTATCACAAATGAAGGGGATTAATCACACACGTAGATTTTTTGAATATAAAAATCCCCTCAACATCTTTCGAATATTGAGGGGAATTATTTAAGAATATATTAATTTTTTTCGTGTAACTTTAAATGTAATGCATGTACTTTTTCTGCTAATTCATCAACTGGGCCATCGACATCAGCATTTTCTATAATTTGTTGAATAGGTAGACTTTTTACTGGTGATTGTGGTACCCCCATCTCACTCAACCACTTACCTAATTGTTCTGAAGAACTTGCATAAACGATTCTACCAAGACCTACCCAACCATGTGCAGCCGCACACATCGGGCAGTGTTCCCCAGAAGTATAAACAGTTGCTGACTTACGTTCTTCAGGAGATAAATGATTTGCAGCCCATCTCGCTATTTCAAATTCAGGATGTCTTGTATGATCACCGCCACTAACACGATTATGATCCTCAAATAAAATGTTACCTTCAGAACTTACTATAATAGATCCAAAAGGTTCATCTCCCTTATTCAGCGCCTGTTCCGCTAACTCGACACACCTTTCTAAAAAAGTAATATCAGATTTGCTAACCATTAAATTGCCTCCTTAGTTGTTATAGACCTAACATTAATAAAAAATACAAAACATTACAAATGAATAGTATTTATATAATTAATTAACTAAAAATTTATAAAATATATTATGTGGAATACATGGAAGGAATTTTGAATATTCGATTGACCACTATATTATTGATATTCATTCTAACAATATGGCACAATGTATTTACTAGAATAAGGGGTGCCATATGAAGATAGATAAAATCATAAATAACAATGTAATCAGTGTCACTCAAAACAACCAAGAGCATGTTGTGATGGGAAAAGGGATTGGGTTTCAAAAACAAGAGGGTGACATTGTAGAAGAGTCAAAGATAGATAAAATTTTTGATTTAAGTAGCCAAGAGATATCAGATCGTTTCAAAACGTTATTAATTGAAGTACCCATTGAGGTTGTTCAAGCTGTTGAGAAGATAATTGAGGTTGCAAAGATTGAATATAATAAAGATTTAAGTGATACGATTTATGTTGCACTTACTGATCATATTAACTTTGCTATAGAACGTCAACAAGAGGGGATGGCAATAAAAAATGGACTGCTATGGGAAATTAAAAAATTCTATCCTACTGAGTATGAAATAGGCGTGCGTGCTTTGGATTGGATTGATGAAATTGTAGGCGTTAAATTACCAATTGATGAAGCGGCTTTCGTTGCTATTCATTTGTTAAATGCTGAGCATAATAACTTAGCTGATTATAATCAAGTAACTGAAATGGTGCAGAATATTTTAAGTTTAGTGAAGTATCATTTTAGATTAGATTTCGATGAAGAAAGCTTAACTTATTTTAGATTTGTGACGCATTTAAAGTTTCTTGCACAACGTATTTTCTCAGATAATCCACTCGACACAAGCGAAATTGAGCTTTACGATATTGTGAAGGTAAAATATAAAACTGCGTTCAAGTGTGTGAAAAAGATTGAAGTGTTTTTACTGAAAAAATATCAATATGAGATGACGCGTGACGAAGCTTTATATTTAACAATTCATATTCAAAGATTGATTTCTAGAAATGAAAGCGTTGACAATTGATAAACGTGTGATATATTAAATTTAAGAAAACAAAATAAACAATTAATTGTTTAGGATTGTGACTGTTCGGCAGGCGAGACCTAAACCATTAATAGATGAATTTATCTTAGGATAAGTCTGTCTATTTGTGGTTTAGGTCTTTTTTATTGTTCTAAACAAGATGGGAGTGAAGGAAATGGCTAATAATCAAAGTATTGCCGAGGAAATACTGAAAAATATAGGTGGGAGTGATAACGTAAAGAATTTAACGCATTGTATGACGCGTTTAAGATTTGTGTTAAAGGATGAAAGCAAGGCAAATGATGAGGGCATAAAAAATATTGATGGGGTAATGGGTTTACGTAAACAAGGTGGACAATATCAAGTAATCGTTGGTAATAACGTTTCGAAGACATATACTGAATTGATGAAATTAGGTGTGAGTGGTGGTGCTAAAAGTAACGAGCCTGTTGAAAAGGAAAAATTAACATTCAAACAGATAGGCATTAATATTTTAGATGCAATCATTGGCACGATGTCACCATTAATCCCTGCCATCATCGGTGGATCAATGATTAAATTATTAGCAATGCTTTTAAGTATGACTGGTATATTATCAGAAGAAAGCTCAACGTTTAATATCTTAAATACTATCGGAGATGCACCATTCTTCTTCTTACCAATGCTTGTTGCAGTATCCGCTGCTAGGAAGTTTAACAGTAATGTGTTCTTGGCACTGGCAGTTGCTGGGGTTATGGTTCACCCAGAATTTATGGATATTATGTTGAAAGCATCTGAAGGTAAAGAAGCAACATTTGCATTTATTCCAGTCATGTCAGTGAAATATACGTATACGATTATTCCTGCAATTGTAATGACTTGGTTATTGAAATACATTGAAGATTTTGCAGACCGTATTACGCCAATTGTTATGAAAAACTTCTTAAAACCTATGTTAATCTTATTAATTGCAGCGCCTATTGCGATTATTATTGTTGGGCCAAGTGGTATTTTAATCGGTACAGGATTATCTCAAATTGTATTCTTTGTACATGATAAATTAGGGTTCTTAGCTGTAGCAATTGTTGGTGCATTATGGCCATTATTAGTTATGACAGGTATGCACCGTGTGTTCACACCAACAATTGTTCAAACAATTGCTGAAACAGGTAAAGAGGGTATGGTTATGCCATCTGAGATTGGTGCAAACTTATCTCTTGGTGGAGTTTCACTTGCAGTAGCGTTCAAAACTAAAAATAGAGAATTGCGTCAAACATCATTGGCTGCAGCATCATCAGCGATTATTGCAGGTATTACTGAACCTGCATTATATGGGGTAGCTATTCGTTTAAAACGTCCAATGATTGCCTCTGTTATAACAGGCTTTATTGCAGGTGCGGTTGCAGGTCTTGCAGGACTGGCGAGTCACTCTATGGCAGCACCTGGCCTATTTACGAGTGTTCAATTTATAGATCAAAATAATCCTATGAGTATATTTTGGGTTATTGTAGTTATGGTTTTATCAATTGTTATTTCATTCGTTTTAACGTTAATACTTGGATTTGAAGATATTCCAGAATCAGAGGATGAATTATTAGATTTGGGTACAAAAGATGATATTACTGTTGCAGCGCCAGTTGAAGGTAGAGTTAAACCGATTGAAAGTGTTGAAGATGATGTATTTAGTAGAGAAGTTATTGGAAAAAGTATCGCAATTGAACCAACAGGAAATACAATTTACGCACCTGTAACAGGAACAGTTACTTCTGTTTTCCCGACAAAACATGCTATTGGTATTACAGGTGACGATGGAATTGAAGTATTAATTCATGTTGGTATTGATACAGTGAAATTAGATGGTGGTCCTTTCATATCCGTAATAGAAGAAGGGGATCATGTGAATATTGGTGACGTTATTGG
Source organism: Mammaliicoccus sp. J-M40 (assembly GCF_022386395.1). NCBI lineage: Bacteria > Bacillati > Bacillota > Bacilli > Caryophanales > Staphylococcaceae > Mammaliicoccus > Mammaliicoccus sp. J-M40. The sequence goes on along the minus strand of NZ_JAJNIQ010000008.1, from coordinate 81,990 downwards.
GACATTTGATTTAGAACAAATTATAGAAGCGGGTTATGATCCTACAACGATAGTAGTAATTACAAATACAGATGATTATGATTCGATTACGTCATTTGATAGAGACGACGTTCAAGCACATACATCGATATTAGGAGTGGTTAAATAATGACAATAAAAACATTTCCAGAAAATTTTCTTTGGGGTGGTGCAATTGCTGCAAACCAAACTGAGGGCGCATGGAATATAGGTGGCAGGGGATTAAGTAATATAGATTTAATACCTCATGGCACTAATCGTCAAGAAGTAAAATTAGGGTATAAAAAACCAGGACTGAGCGATGATGAATATTATCCAAGCCATACAGGTATTGATTTTTATCATCGTTATAAAGAAGATATTGCTTTACTTGCTGAAATGGGATTGAAAGTCTTCAGAACGTCTATTTCTTGGAGTAGAATTTATCCAAATGGTGATGAAGCAAGACCAAATCAAGCAGGTATAGATTATTACACTGATTTATTTAAAACATGTAAAGAACATAATATGGAATTGCTTGTAACACTTGCGCATTTTGATATTCCAATGGGTATTGTTGAGCAATACAATGGTTGGAAGAATAGAGAAACAATCAATTTATATATTAAATTTGCAGAAACGTGTTTTGAATACTTTGGAGAATATGTTAACTACTGGATCCCATTTAATGAAATCAACGTAGTGTTACACAGCCCGTTTTCAGGTGGGGGTTTGTACTTTGATGTAAATGAAAATAAGGAAGAAATGTTATATCAAGCAGCTCATTACATGTTAGTAGCAAGTGCTAGAGCTGTTGAAAGTTGTCATCGTATCACACCTAATGCGAAAATTGGATGTATGATTGCTGGCGGTAGTTTCTATCCTTATAGTTGCAACCCAGAAGATGTATGGAAGTCTATGAATGATGAGAGAAAAAATACATTCTTCGTAGATGTACAAGCAAAAGGGAAATACCCTTATTATATGGATTCATTCTTTAAATCTAAAGGTATCAATATTGAAATCAATGAAAATGATAAAGAAATATTAAAACACACTGTAGATTTTGTAGCATTTAGTTATTATGCATCTCGTACTTCCATTGCAGATATATCAAGAGTAGAAAAAAATGAAGGTAATATTATTGTATCTGCCAAAAATCCTTACTTAAAAATGAGTGATTGGGGTTGGGTCATCGATCCTCTTGGTTTAAGAATTACAATGAATCAAATATATGAAAGATTTGAGAAGCCACTCTTTGTTGTAGAGAATGGATTAGGTGCGAAAGATGTAATAGAAGCAGATGGTAGTATTCAAGATGATTATCGTATAGATTATATGCAACAACATATTCAATCAATGTATGATGGAATTCAAGATGGTGTACCACTACTAGGCTATATTAGTTGGGGCATTATTGATTTAGTATCAGCCTCAACGGGTGAAATGAGTAAACGATACGGTATGATTTATGTAGATAAAGACGATACTGGTAATGGGACATTAGAACGTAGAAAGAAGAAGTCATTTGATTGGTATAAACAAGTGATACATCAAAATGGTATAGAAATGTAAAAACAGATAGGGATTCAAGTAGCTATTCTTGGATCTCTATCTGTTTTATTATTAATTATTCACTAATATTTTTCAAAACTTCTTCAGCTACTTCACTTACTATTTTATCATTAGGTTTAGCGTCTTTATTATTTTTATTAGTGAATATAACTAATATTATAGGTTTATCTTGTCCTTTTGGATAAATAAAAGCAACATCATTTCTTGAACCATACGTAACTGCCTGACCGCTTTTATCCATAACTTTAAAGTCGGATGGAGCACCATCCTTAATTAACGTATCTCCACTTTTATTTTTTAACATTAGGTTCATTAAGAAATCTTTATTTGATTTACTAAGATTGCCGTCGATTATAAGTTTATTCAATGTTTTACCAAAGGCTAAGGGAGTGGTTGTATCTCGTTTGTCTTTTGGTGTATATAAATTCAAATCGGGTTCTTTTCTTGATGGATACGTCATTGTATCACCTAAGTCTACTAATCTTTTTTTAACTTCTTTATAACCACCTAGCTCGTCAATAACTTTATTATTAGCAGTATTATCACTATATAACATGTTAGCTTCTATAAGTTTCTTTAAAGTTATCTCTTTGTCGACATATTTTTCTAACACAGGTGAATATGTAACAATATCGTCCTTACTTATGTGAATTTTTTTATCTAATTTATTAGAAGGTACTTTTTCAAGTAACATGGCACTACTTACAGCTTTTAATGTAGAAGCGTAAGCAAAGCGTTTATCTTCATTAAATGATAATTCTTCACCGTTTTGAGTATTAAGAGCATACATACCTACATTTGCATCATATTTTTTCTCAATTTTATCTATTGCACTATTATTTGAATCTTTATTATTACAAGCACTTAATACCAATAATAATACGCTTAATATTATTAATTTTTTCATTTTTATACCCCTTTATATTAAAAATGTAATCTTCGTGAAAATAATAACATTATAACATGTTGAATGAATAACAAAAATCAAATAATTATACAAAATATAGAAACAATATAATTCGATAGGTATAATTTTACACCAAAAGTGAAAGGGTTTACAATGGGGAGTAACATATAATTAAAGGGGTTGATTGTATTGGTAAATATAAAAAAAGAACGTATGAAAATCTATGTTTTGGATAATGGACGCATGCAAATGGACAAAAATCTAATGATAGCTAATTCAAACCAAGCCACGCTCGACAATCCTAATAAAGAAAATGAATTACATGAATTTCCGATTTATACAGTTTTTATAGACCATCCGGATGCTAAAATTTTATTTGATACTGCTTGTAATCCTAATTCAATGGGTGAAGAGGGTCGTTGGATTAATGCGACACAGAAAGCTTTTCCGTATTTTTCAGATGACTCGTGTCATTTACCTAATAGGCTAGAACAGTTAGGCGTTGACCCTAAAGATGTAGATATAGTAGTTGCTTCACATTTACATCTAGACCACGCTGGTTGTTTAGAATATTTTTCAAACGCAACTGTTATTGTTCATGATGATGAATTCAGTGGTGCGATGAAGTGCTATGCACGTAACCAACAAGAAGGTGCATATATTTGGAGTGATATTGATGCTTGGATTAAAAGTGATTTAACTTGGCACACAATTTCACGTGATCAAGACCACTTGAACCTTGTAGATGGAGTGAAGGTACTGAATTTTGGTAGTGGCCATGCTTGGGGAATGATTGGTCTTGAAATTGAAACGGAAGAGCTAGGCACGTTAATCTTAGCTTCTGATGCTATTTACACACGAGAAAGTATGGAACCTAAATTGCAGCCACCTGGAATTATTTATGATTCTATTGGTTGGGCAAACTCAGTTGAATACATTAAGCGACTCGCAAAAGAAAAAAACGCAGAAATCTGGTTTGGTCATGACGGTAATCAATTTGAGACTTTTAGAAAGTCTACTGATGGTTATTATGAATAAAGGGTGTGTATATAAATGAAGACAAAAGCAGCAGTATTATATGAAATGGGTGTAGAAGGTCCTTATGAAAAAGCTGAACCTTTAAAGATAGAAACATTAAACCTTGATAATCCTAACAAAAATGAAGTATTAATTAAAATTCATGCAGCAGGTTTATGTCATTCTGATTTATCAGTGATTAACGGAAGTCGACCGCGACCAATGCCTATGGCGTTAGGACATGAAGCGGCAGGAGAGATTATAGAACTAGGTGAAAATGTTACCGATTTTGAAGTTGGAGACCATGTTGTTTGTACATTTATTCCAAGCTGTGGAAAGTGTATACCTTGTCGTGAAGGACGACCGGCATTATGTGAAAATGGTGCTGCTTCAAATGAAAAAGGTGAAATGCTAGAAGGTGGATTTCGTTTATCTAAAGATAATGATGTCATCCATCACCATTTAGGCGTTTCTGGATTTTCTGAATATGCTGTTGTATCAGAAAATTCTATAGTAAAAATTGATCCAAATATTCCTTATGAACGTGCAGCTGTGTTTGGTTGTGCTGTTATTACTGGTATAGGAGCCGTTATAAATACAGCGGAGATTAGACCAGGTAGTAATGTCGCTGTAGTAGGACTTGGAGGAATAGGATTAAATGCTATTATTGGTGCAAAACTGGCCGGTGCAAATGAAATAATTGCATTAGATATAAATGAAGATAAATTTGAAATAGCTAAAAAATTAGGTGCAACAGCAGTATATAATTCAGGCGATGAAAATGTAATAGAAGAAGTTAAGCAATATATTACAGGCGGGGCTGAATATGTATTTGAAACAGCAGGTGTAGTGCCAGCAATGAAAGTAGCATATGCAATAACAAAACGAGGTGGAACAACAGTTACAACAGGTTTACCTGATCCTAAAGCAGAATTATCAATTCCTCAAGTAACTCTAGCAGCTGAAGAAAGAACGATTAAAGGTTCATATGTTGGAAGTTGTGTTCCTGATCGTGATATACCTAGGTTTGTTAGTTTGTATCAAAGTAATCGGCTTAACGTTGATCCATTAATCAGTGATGTCATTTCACTTAATGAGATAAATAAAGGCTTTGATCAATTAGCAAATGGCGATGTAGGTAGAATTATTATTAAAATGACAGAATCATAACTATAGTAGTTTAAAATAATCATCATTAACCAAATTCATAATATAAAATAAGCACATCACTTTGTGTACTGAATTTCATCAGTAGAGTGATGTGCTTACTATTTTGTCATCTACATTTTTAAGATTACGACTTCCGATAGTTGTTATTTCATTCTATTGACCAATGATTATTTTAGTTAAGTAATCATTTTCATCAAAGAAAGCCTTATATGAACCATCATTAGTATTATAATATACCATTGTACCATCTCCGATACCTGAATCACCTTCTCCTCCCATATCATTAGAAGCATGTGCTTTTTTGAAAGTTTCTTTAGTTACCGTATTTGGTTTAGTATTAAAGCTAATTTGAATAACTTCATTATCATCGTTAAAATCTACAGTTGTATCATAAACTTTTATACTATGGTCATGATTTTTATAAGCTTTTGGATCTACTTTATAGTTATCAATTGAAACATTGTCATATTTCAATGCACGTACAAAATTATAATCTTGTGTAAACGAAGGATCATATGTTGTATAACCGTAATAGTTATACCAAGGTGTTTGTGCCATTTCTTCTGAAGCGCCTTGTGTACTTGCACCGCTTGCTGCTCCTTCACCATGCCCCCATTTTTGAACTTGCTCTGCTGCTTGAGCTTCTGGACCACTTGTCGTTATAAATGCTGCTGAAGAACCTACGACAAGTGTTGATACAACGACAGATGCTGAAAGTAACTTTCCTACTTTACGCATAATAAACCACTCCTTAATTTTTGAGTACCTTTGACCATAACTGCTTAGTCAACATTCAAATGCATAAATCCTTGAACAAGTACTATCTTTACTTATTTGTCGTTTTTTCCAGTTCAAACACATGCAATGCCCTTTCAATTTAAGTTGCTAGGTGGGAATACCACTCCTTTATCATTCGCTATTATCAAGTGTAATTATTCACTTTTATTGTACATCAAATACACATAATTGCAAATATATCTATAAGAAGTGTGTGTATAAAACGTTGGGTCTAAAGATTAATTATAAGAGTGAGGTTAATTAGTGAAAAGCATTACTATTAGTAATACAGTGGAAGAAATTTGGCATACTAAGTTTTGAATTGACATATTTTTAATTCGATTTCATAATAGTAATATAAAAATATTCGAAATATTCATACAATTATCATAGGGGATGGTGTATTATTGGGAATATCAACTTAGTTAGTAAAGCGCTTACATCTTTGTCGGAAGAAGCTTATAATAAGATTATTAACCTTTCAAATCAACTTCAAATGGTTGCTGATCTCAACCGTGCAAATGTATTTATTGATTGCCCGACTGACAATAAGGATGAAGTGGTCGTTGTTGCTGAAGCAATTCCTAAAAATGTGAAGAGTTTATATCAAACATCAGTTATTGGTGAGAATGTTTATGAGAAGTTTGAACCAGCCGTTTTTGAAGCATTAAGGGGTAAAGATTTTTCTCAATATAAGGCTGTTACTCAAGAAGGTAAAGTGGTTGAACAGAGTGTAACACCGATTATGTTGGGAGAAGAAATTATTGGTACATTGATTATGGAGAAAGATATAAGTAGTAAAGTAATGAAGGAAAATCGTTTGAAGGCATTAACTCAAGCAACTAGTACATTGAGTAACATTGTTTCTCGTTCAAAAAATAATGAGGTTTTTTTCCCAGATATGATTGAAGAAAGTTTTTTTGAGTTGGATAATGATTTGAATATACGTTATTTCAATCTAACTGGAGAGAAAATGATAAGTGATATTAAGGGAACTAAGTGTGAAACTGGTTTGTGTTTTGTAGAACTCTTTCCAACGGTCGAAAGTATGCTAACAGATGGTCGAATTATTACAATTGAAGAAAAAGAACTTCATAATCATTATTTTCAAATTAAATGTATTCAATTACTTGAAGATGGGGTTGTGACAGGTCATCTTATTCTTATGAAAGACATAACGGATTTAAAGGAAAAAGAACGAGAATTGATTTCCAAATCTGCTGCAATTGGTGAAATTCATCATCGTGTTAAAAATAATCTTCAAACTGTAGCGAGTATATTGAGATTACAAATGAGAAGGGGATTGCCAGATGGTAGTGAACAATATTTTCAAGAAAGTTTGAATAGAATCATGAGTATTGCTTCTGTCTATGAAGTCATCCTAGATGAATCATCAACGGATTTAGTCAATATTGATAAACTAGTTAAGAAGATAGGAAATATGATTGTCTATAATGAGACTTCAGATAAAGTTATACATATAGATTATAAGACTGAAGGTCAAATTCATCTTGTATCAAATATAGCTGTATCAGTGGCACTCATCGCAAATGAACTTATTACAAATTGTTTAAACCATGCATTTAATTATCAGACTGATGGAAAGATTGATGTACATTTAAGGTACGACCAACAGAACCAATCGCATATTCTTGAAGTTCAAGATACAGGTATAACAGAAAGCGAATTTATCCATTCTTTTGGACTGAAAATTGTAAAAACTATTACGGAAAATGATTTAGAAGGCACATTTAGTATTAAGCGTAATAATATCGGCACTTTAGCACGCGTTCAATTTCAATACAAAGGGGATGATTGAATTGACATCAATTATAGTTGTTGAAGATGAATCTATCGTTAGGATGGATATCATAGAAATGCTTAAAGAAGCTCAATACGAGGTAGTAGCGGAAGCCGGTAACGGAGAAAAAGCGTTAGAGTTGGTTGATAAATTTCGGCCTGATTTAGTCATTATGGATATTAAAATGCCGAAATTAAATGGTCTGAAAGCTAGTAAAATCATTTCAAAGAAATATGATATTCCAATATTAATACTAACTGCTTATAGTCATTGTGAATACGTAGAAGAAGCTAAACAAACTAATATTGTAGGATATATTGTAAAACCAATTTCAGAAGCGCAACTGTTGCCAGCTGTTGAAATTGCACTGTCGCAATCTAACAGCTTGAATCAACTAAGAATAGAAGTGGATAATACGAAAAAACAAATGAATAATCGTAAACTTGTTGAAAAAGCAAAAGGTCTTCTGATGGAGCAACTGAATTTATCAGAAGAAGCGGCTTATCAAAAACTTCGGCGAAAGAGTATGGATAAGCAAATCGCAATTGAAATAGAAGCTACAGAGATTATCAATGAATTAGGGTAATATGTTAAAAGTGAATACAACCAAGCAAAGGTGCTTATTTGAATTAATCAAATAGGCACCTTTTTGCATTTTTAGATTTAAAATAAGGGGGATTTAATATGGAGCATATAGGTACAATTATTATTTATATTATTATGTTATGTGCAGTATTAGGTGCGTTTGGTGCAATTCGAAATGCAAACGAAGGTATTGGTAAAGAGTTTATGGAAGGGATATATACAATTGGTCCAATTTTTGCAAATTCAGCAGGAATTATGGCATCTATTCCATTCATTTCAAAGTTTATTGAGAAATTTTTTGGACCTATGTTTGATAAGATAGGTGCAGATCCTGCAATTGCAGCTACTTCTATACTTGCTACGGATATGGGAGGATATCAACTGGCAGATGTATTAAAGGCGAGCTACGAAGGTTGGATAATGGCGATGATTGTTGGGCTGATGGCAGGGGCAACAATAGTGTTTACAATACCACTTGGTTTGCCAATGCTTGATAAACGAGATCATAAATATATGGCTTTAGGTATATTATCTGGTTTGTTAGCAATACCGTTCGGTGTATTTATTTCCACGGTAATAATTCTATTTAGCAATACGAAAATAAGAACTACGATTGATACAACTAGTGACCCAACGCATTTGTTTCAAATAAGTATGACTACAATATTTACGAATTTACTGCCACTTATTATCTTTGTAGTTGTTACAGCAATAGGATTATACTTCTTCTCAGATATTATGATAAAGTTATTTATTTTCTTCGGAAGAATATTAGATGCATGTATTAAATTAGTATTTGTGTTCTCGGTAGTAGAAATATTTACAGGTTTATTTACAAACGTATTTGGTGGTTGGGGGTTTGATCCAATTATGGCTGATAAAAAAGATAATTTCCGAGCATTGGAGAATGCAGGTAACATTGCAATTATGCTTTCTGGTGCATTCCCTATGGTATACCTAATTCGTAAATATTTCTCTAGTAGCTTACATCGAATAGGTAATAAAGTTGGACTGAGTGAAGTAGGTAGCGCAGGATTTATTGCTACTATAGCTAATATACTAGCTATGCTAAAGTTGGTAAGAGATATGCCACCTAAAGATAAAGTGTTGAACATAGCATTTGGTGTATGTGCAGCGTTCTTATTAGGTGACCATTTATCATACTCAGCTAATTTTCAGCCTACATTAATACCCGCAGTGCTAATTGGGAAATTGAGTGGAGGGATAATAGCTATCATATTTGCTTATATCTTATGTATACCGAAAGCGAAAAAGTTAGAAAAACTGGATAGAAAAATGGGAATTATAGGTGAGAAAGAATACTTAGAAGATAAATTTTAAAAATAGTAAGCGCCCAACACTTGATTAAAGTGTTGGGCGTTTTTGCTGTTATTTCATAATACTTAGAAGTAATTAGAAGTTATACCACCATCTACATTAATGTTAGCTCCATTTGTCCAATTAGACTCATCTGATGCTAAATATAAAGCGCAATTTACAATGTCTTCAGGCTTACCAAATCTGCCTGCGGGTTGTCTGTCTAATCGTACTTTCTTAGCTTCTTCATCTGATACAAGCCACTCCATTAACAATGGCGTTTCAATTGGCCCAGGGCTAATCGCATTTGTACGAATGCCTTTAGGACGGAATTGTATTGCTAATGATTTTGTTAAGGCTACTACAGCGCCTTTAGAAGCGGTATAAGCATCTTGTGGTACTGAACAACCCATTTGAGCGACGAATGAAGCAATATTTATGATTGATCCAGAACTGTTTTTCTCCATTTCTGGAATGACATACTTCGTCATAAAGAATATACCTTTAACGTTAATATTCATGACTAAATCCCATACACTTTCTTCTGTATTTACTACAGAATTATCTGCTTCTGGCATTACACCAGCATTATTATAGAGAACGTCTATTCTTCCGTATGTTGTTATTGTTTCAGCTACCGCACTTTTAACATTTTCTTCATTTGAAATATCTACTACAAATAATGAAGCTTCTCCACCATTATTATGAATAGAATCTACTGTTGCTTGCCCTGCTTTTTCATCTCTTTCAAAAACAGCTATTTTACCGCCTTCTTTAGCAAATGTTTCAGCAGCTACTTTTCCCATTCCACCGCCTGCACCAGTAATTATACAAACTTTATCTTTGAGTCTCATCATATATTCCTCCTTAAAATCAACATTAACTTTGTTCAAAGTATCGTGAACGTTCCCAAGTTGTGACGAATGAATCAAATTCATTTTGCTCGGATCTAGCAGCTTCTAAATAGTGTTTAGCAACATCTTCACCTAGAACTTCTTTCACTACGTCACTGTTCTTCCAATTCCAAATTGCTTCGTGTAAAGAAGATGGTATGCGATCTATATCTTCTTGTTCATAAGCATTTCCAACTAATTCATCAGGTAATTCAATTTTATGTTCAATACCGTATAAACCAGCACCGATTAAAGCTGAATATGCTAAGTACGGGTTCATATCTGCACCTGAAATTCTAGATTCAAACCTTAATGAATTACCGTCACCGACTACGCGGTATCCAGCTGAACGATTATCTTTACTCCACGCAATGCTTACAGGCGCCCAAGTATTAGGTGCGAATCGCTTATAAGAATTGACGTATGGGGCAAATAATAATGCAAAATCTTTCGTATATTTGATAATTCCTGCTAAGAAGTGCTGCATTGTTTCTGATTTAGGATCAACTGCGTCTTCACCGGCATAAAAAGCATTATTTTTTGTTCCCTTTTCCATTAAACTTAAATGAATATGACCACTCGAACCAGTCCATTCTTCATATGGTTTAGCCATAAATGTTACAGCTTTCTCATTTTGAATACATATTTCTTTCATGCCGTGTTTAAACATAATGTGTTGATCAGCTGCTTTTAAAGCGTCTGCATATTTCAAATTGATTTCATGTTGACCTTTATAAGCTTCACCCTTTGAAGATTCAATTTGTATACCCATCAAATGCATTTGATTTCTTATTCTTTGATATAAAGGTTCATTTTTACTACCTTGTAATAAATTATAATCTTCATTTAAATGGCCGGCAGTTTCTAAGTTGTCATAGCCTTTTTTGTCAATTTCGGCAAATGATTGATTGAAAAGATAGAATTCAAGTTCACTTGCCATATGTGGAGAAAATCCAAGTTTTTCTGCTTTTTCAATTTGATTTTTAAGTATGTTCCGTGGCGCTATACAAATTGGTTCACTTCCATCCACTGTATATACATCACAGAATACGATTGCTGTTTTTTCTAGCCAAGGAATCACTTTTAATGTGTTTAAATCAGGAACTGCTAAATAGTCACCATAACCTTTGTCCCAATTCATGAACTCAAAGTTTTCATTTGTATCCATTGTGAAGTTGGTACCTAATAGGTAATTACAGAAATGAGTACCCTCTGAAATATCATTTTCTAATATGAATTCGCCAGTAACACGTTTCCCCATCAAACGTCCTTGCATGTCACAAAATCCCATAATAATCGTGTCGATGTCTTCAGATTTTACTAATTCAATTAATTGATCTTTCGTAATATCTCCAGTTACTTTTTTGCCATTAGTATTCATAAATGACAACCCCCTTATGATTTAAGTAAAGATAATGAAATATACTTCAATTCTAAAAATCCGTCTAAACCGTAGTGACTGCCTTCGCGACCCATACCGCTTTCTTTAATTCCTCCAAATGGTGCTTGAGGGACACTTAATTGAGTACCGTTAACACCAATCATGCCAAATTCGAGTTTTTCACTCATTTTATAAATTGTATTGATATTGCTTGAGAAGAAATAAGCTGCAAGTCCATATGGCGAAGCATTCGCAATATCTATTGCTTCATCTTCATTGTCGAACGATATAATAGGTGCTACTGGCCCGAATATTTCTTCTTGGGCAATTGTCATGTTAGCCCTAACGCCACTGATAACAGTAGGTTGATAGAATAGTTCAGATTCTCCTGTATTAGCCTTCTTTCCACCTAATTCTATAAATGCCCCTTCTTTTTGAGCTTCAGAAACGAGTTGTTCTACTTTATCTATAGCTTTTTTATTAATCAAAGGTCCGACTTGAACATTTTCTTCATCAGCTGATCCGATTTTAATTTTCTTTACGCGTTCTATTATTTTTTCAGTCATTTCTTGTTTCACATCTTTATGTACGAGAATGACGTTAATGCCGTTACACATTTGACCACTGTTTTCGAATTTATTATCAACAATCGCATCTGCTGCATTATCTAAATCTGCATCAGGAAGTACAATTGCAGGTGCGTTCCCTCCGAGTTCGAGCGAGATACGTTTAACTTGATCGGATGCTTTACTCATTAGAGTCTTACCAATTTGAGTTGAACCAGTAAACGATATTTTCTTAACGCGTTTATCTGCGAATAAAGTGTCTGAAATTAATGAAGAACTACCTGTAACAATATTAGCTACACCTTTATCTATTCCTGTAGCCATTAATTCATCAAAGATTGCAATAGCTATCCTAGGTGTTTCACTTGATGGTTTAACAATTACAGTACATCCGGCAGCTAAGGCGGGTGCTACTTTACGTGCCACCATTGCACCTGGGAAATTCCACGGTGTAATGAGACCACAAACCCCAACAGGCTGTTTAATCACTGAAATACGTTGATTTTCTGAAGATGGAGGTATAACTTCTCCATATATACGTTTACCTTCTTCACCGAACCATCGTATAAATTTGGCGCAAACGCCAATTTCTCCAAAAGCTTCGGCATATGGCTTACCTTGTTCTTCACTCATAATTTGTGCTAATTCTTCTTGTTTGTTTAATAAATTAACCGCCCATTGTTCTAAATAATATTGTCTCGTTTCAGCAGTATAATTAGACCACTTTTCGAAAGAAGAAACAGCAGAATTAATCGCTTCTTGAACAGTATCTTTAGAAACACTTGGTACATCTCCAATGTTGTTACCGTTGGCAGGATTGAATACTGAAATCACCTCATCAGTTGTGACTTTTTCACCATTAACCCAGTTATAATTTAAATCTCGTGTCATAAATATCCCCCTTAAAATGCAAAAAGGCGCTTATATCCCCAACACGGAATGTTGGGATATAAGCGCCTTTGCTTAATATATTCACTTTAAAATAAGTTGTTAGTTTATATTTAAGATGTATTAATACAACTAAACTTTACTAAAATTTTTAAATCTTGTCAATATTCTGTCAATATACTATACTTTCCTCAAAATGATAAGGGGATGATTACATGAGTAAAACATTAAAACTATTACAAAGATTAATTTCTTACGATAGTTCTAGTAAAGAAGGAGCAAATGAAATAATCGATTACTGCCAAAAATGGTTAAAAAATCATAATCTTGAATCAGAAATTATAACAAACAACGACTATAAAATGCTGATTTGTACAATAGGGAATGGAAATAAAACGCTTGTGCTAAATGGACATGTAGATGTCGTAAGTGGTAAAGAAGGGCAGTTCGAGCCAGTTATCAAAGATGGAAAAATATATGGAAGAGGTTCCGCAGACATGAAAGCAGGTGTAGCAGCGTTTATGGTAGCGATGAGCGAAATTCAACACTCAGAATTAAATGACACGAAAGTACAACTACAACTCGTGACCGACGAAGAAATTGGAGGAAATAACTGTGCAGCATATTTAACAGATCAAGGTTATTTAGGAGACTTTGTAATATGTGCGGAACCTACACAACTCGGTATAGGTTTCCAAGCAAAGGGCATCTTACAATTTGATGTCCAACTGTTTGGTAAATCTGCACACGGAAGTAGACCATGGGAAGGAGAAAATGCGATAGAAAAAGCATTACAAATTCATAATCAAATAATGAATTTACCATTCGCTAAAGAATCAACAGATATATACGAAGCACCATCAATAAACTTGGCCAAAATCAATGGAGGAGAAGTCTATAATAAAGTACCTGACTCATGTACAATCTCATTCGATATACGATATTTACCTACTCAAGATAAAGACGAAATACTAGAACAAATCAAAAACATCACTGATGGAGAAATAACGATTAATTTAACAGGTCCGGCAGTCTTAAATGAAACAACAAACTCCCACATACAGCAACTAATCAAAGAAATTCAAGAACATTCTCAACTACAAGAGGTACCTATATTTGGTCAGCATGGATTTGCAGACACAAGGTATTTCTCGAGATACAACGTACCAGCAATCGAATTTGGACCATCCGGTGATGCATGGCACGGGGATGGAGAATATGCAGTTATAGATTCAATAGATACATACAAAGATATCATTGTTTCGTTTAGTAAAGTGTTTTGATTATCAATTCATTAAGAAGTAAAGAATAAAATATACCTTGTTTAAAATAGTAAAAATATGTAAAATGCGAAGCGTGGAATAATATAATGTTTAGAAACTTTTTCAAAATCAATATATAGAAATAAGGGGAGAAAATGATGAAATCATGGAAGTTTTTAGCAGTGGCGCTTGCAGTTATCTTGGTTATGTCAGCTTGTAATAAAGATACTGATTCAAACAACGAGAAGAAGAATAGCAGTGAACAAAAGAAAACTAGTAGTAAAGATAAGAAAGATAGTAATGAATCAGAGAAAGATACATATAGTGATATTGACTATCCTAAAGATGGTGTGAAAGGTATTTACGTGACACCAGATTCAGCAAGTGGAGAACAATTTGATGAATTGATTAAGTTTATAAACGAAACAGAATTAAATGCATTGGTTATCGATGTTAAAGATGATTCAGGTAATATTACGATGGACTTCAAAAGTGATAATAAGTTAATTAGTAGTAATACAGTAGACAGTGTAGATGTTAAAAAAATCATCAAAGAAATGGAAAAGAATGATATCTATCCAATCGCGCGTGTTGTTACATTTAAAGATTCTAATTTAGCTCATCAAAAACCTGATTGGTCGTTTAAAACGTCTGATGGTAATGTATGGGAAAATGAAGGTGGAGACAGCTTTATAAATCCGTTTGATGATAATGTATGGGACTATAATATAGAAGTGGCGAAAGAAGCTGCTAAAGCGGGATTTAAAGAAGTACAATTTGATTATGTTCGTTTCCCAGAAGGGTTTGAAAACAAAGACGCGGAATTACAATATTCTAATGGAAAATACAAAGGTAGCGATTTAAATAATATCAAACAACGTGTAGATACAATTACAGAGTTTTTAAAAACAGCACGTAAAGATTTGAAATCATATGACGTTAAAACATCCGCAGATGTATTTGGTTACGCAGCTACAGTTAAAGAAACACCAGGTATTGGACAGAGTTTTCCTAAAATAGCTGAAAACGTCGATGTTATATCATCTATGGTTTATCCATCACATTGGGGTACTGGTGATTTTGGATTAGAAAATCCAGATACAGAACCTTATAAAACGATAGACAGTTATCTAGATAAAGAAAAAGAAGCACTTAAAGATGTAGACAGTGAAAAAGTTAAATCACGTCCATGGCTTCAAGACTTTACAGCGTCTTACTTAGGTGAAGGTCGTTATATAGATTACAATAAAGAAAAAGTAACTGCACAAATTCAAGCATTAAAAGATCATGGTATTGATGAGTTTTTACTATGGGATGCATCAGGTAACTATAATAAAGGCGTCGATTATAACCCAGAGAAATATTCGAACCCAGACGCTCAAAAACCTAACCAACAGGATAATGAAAAACAAGAAAAGTAAATATTTCGATTTTTTGTTATATGTTACAAGAAATTTTTATAAGTTGTCTACTTTGCATAATTGTAAACTTACCTTTACGTGGTAATATTAAGGTGTTTTATTTAGTAAAGCAAAGGGGTCATACAATTTGGTAAAGATAAATAACAAAGTAGACAGGAAACAGAGTTCTAACAAGAAGTTTAGTATGCCACATATCTATGTGATTTTATTTATTTTTGGTGTTATTGCAACGATTTCTACATACTTAATACCTTCAGGTGAATTTAAACGTATTAAAGGTCCTGAAGGTAGAGAGATGGTTGATGCAGATTCTTTCCATTACATAGCATCTTCACCTGTGGGTTTGGTTGATTTTATATCGATTATCCCTCGTGGCCTAATTGAGGCAGGAGAAATAGTCTTCTTCACTTTAATTATTGGCGGTATGTTCATGGTATTGAGACGTACAGGCATTATTGAAATAGGGGTAGATAAACTTGCACGTCAATTTATAAATAAAAGTATTTTAATCATTCCAGTGTTAACAACCGTATTTGCAATTATAGCTACGTTGATAGGTACAGCAGAGCTATCACTTGTCTATATCCCGGTCATTATACCGTTAGTTATTGCGTTAGGTTATGATTCTATCACAGCAACCTCCATTGCCTTATGTGGTACGGTAGTTGGCTTTACAGTTGGGGTCTTGAATCCAATCAATACTGGTTTAGCTCAAAAATTATCAGGTATACCTACTTTTTCAGGTATTGGATTACGTTTAGTTATTTTTATAGTTGTACTTTTAGTGACAGTACTATTTATTATGAAATATGCTAAAAAGGTAAAAAAAGATCCATCAATCAGCTTAGTTTATGAAGATGATACTGAAAAAAGAAAAATGTACAAAGAAATTACTAAACATGAGCCATTAGTTGCAACGCGCCGTCAAAAAATAGGTATTGGTGTTGTGCTTTTATTCTTTATAATTCTCGTATATGGTGTCGTTACTCAAGGATGGTTTATGGTAGAAATGTCAGGTCTATTTATCATGATGGGTATAGTGGTTGGTCTAGTGACTGGCTTAAACACACGTGAAATTTGTGAATCATTCAATGATGGGTTTAAAGATGTGTTAATGGGAGCTATTATAGTTGGACTAGCACGTTCAATTGCTGTAGTACTTGAAGACGGTAAAATTATGGATAGTATTGTGCATGGTTTAGGTTCCGTAATAGATGGTGCAACGCCAACAGTTGCAGTAGTTGGTATGTATATCGTGCAAGTACTGATTAATTTCATCATTTCATCAGGCAGTGGTCAAGCATTGGTGACAATGCCAATTATGGCGCCTTTAGCAGATATGTTAGGTATTACAAGACAAACTGCAGTCTTAGCCTTCCAACTTGGTGATGGGTTTACACATGTCTTTTACCCAACAAGTGGTTACTTTATGGCAGCATTAGCAATCGCAGGCGTTTCTTATACAAAATGGATCCGGTTCTTCTTCCCATTATTTATCCTATGGGGTGTAATTTCAATTATTTCATTAGTATTCGCTCAATTAATCGGATGGTCTTAAAAGAAAAAATTAATTGAATACAAATATGCTAATAAAATCCGCCAACACAAGTGTTGGTGGATTTTTTTGTTTTTCAATAATTAAATTTTAAAAATGTAAATTGACTCTATAAAAATACAATGGTAACATAAATCATATTAAATCAATCGGAATAGTAAATTATGGAGGGTCAAAGATGAAAAGAATGAAATTAGGATATTTTTTAACTGGTTTTGGTCATCATGTTGCAAGTAGTAGACATCCAGAGTCAGTAGAGCGTGGTGGTATGAATTTAAAGAAAACGATTGAACAAGCAAAGTCTTTAGAACAAGCAAAGTTTGATTTTCTATTTGTTTCGGATAGTCTATATGTCGATAAGAAAACACACCCAGATATGTTTACAATGTTCGAACCTATTTCTTTAATGTCTATAATAGCTATGGAAACAAAGCATCTTGGCCTTATTATTACAGGGTCCACTACATATTCAGAACCATTTAACTTATCTAGAATTTTTTCTTCATTAGATCATTACAGCGATGGTAGAGCTGGATGGAATATTGTGACCTCTGGTATTAATGATACTGCTAAAAATTTTAGTGGCGTAAATAATGTTGATCATGATTTAAGGTATGATCAAGCGAATGAATTTGTAGAAATATCGAAAAAGTTATGGAACTCTTGGCGAGATGTAGATTCTCAAAGCGTTCATAAGGCAGGTAAATTTTTAAAGAATCAACAACCTGAACCAATTAATTATGAAGGTGATTTTTATAGCGTTAAAGGACCTTTAAATATTGATCAATCACCACAAGGTTATCCCTTACTAGTTCAAGCTGGTTCTTCTAAAAAGGGTACTGATTTTGCGTCAAAGCATGCAGAAGTTATATTTACTGCACAAAATGATATCGATGCATCTATTAATTTTGCTCAAAAATTAAGAAGACAAGTTGAAGAAAAGCGTGGCCCAGAGCAAGAAGTTGTTATTATGCCAGGTATATTCCCGTTTATCGGAGAAACTCGCAAAGAAGCACAAGCTAACTATAAAGAATTACAAGATTTAATCGACCCAGAAATGGGATTAGAATTATTATCTTCTTATTTAGGTGATACAGATTTAAGTGGTTATGACTTAAATACGCCATTTGAAGATGTTGAAGTCGATAAAGGAAACAATATACAAAGTCGTGTCGACCTTATTAAAGAAACAGCTAAGAGAAATAATTCAACATTAGAAGATGTAATGAAACATGTAGCCGGTGCGAGAGGTCACCATATTATAGTGGGAACACCCGAAGATGTAGCCGATAGAATGGAAGAATGGTTTAAACGTGGCGCAGCAGATGGCTTCAATATAATGCCTCCATTAAACCCTACACAATTTGAATTATTCGTTAATAAAGTCGTGCCGATATTAAAAGAAAGAGGCTTAGTTCAAACAGACTATAACGAAGGCACATTACGAGAAAAATTAGGGTTGAGTAATGTTAAAACACATAGTTAATAACTGTTGTTTATATTGTTAAGATTATCCTATAAACTATTTCCTCTAGCTTTGTGAAATTTTGTCAGAATATTGTTAAAATAATAGAAAAAGATAATTATTCTGAGCTAGTATATAGAGAAAGTGAGGAGGAATTATGGCAAGTTATCTATTTTTTCATCCTGAAAGAAAATGTTGTAAACATGGATGTATTAATATTTATTATGATGATTTCAATGGTAATCAAGACCCTTATATTTGGAATGAAAATTTTTTACATAGTTTTTGTAAAATAACTGATTACTCTTATAACAAAAGAACAGACCAAGACGTGATTTTTTGGATATCAATAATTGAAGATGAAAAAGTAAATCGTTACAGATATATATGTGATTTGGTTTTTAAAGTCAAAAAATGTTGTTTTTGGTATAAGAGTATAGAGGAACAGAGTAACGCTATTGCCAATAATCAATTTTTAAGAATAACCGATGATATTGTTGAAGGTAAGAAGAACGCATTTAGAGATCATTATTCATGGGTTGAGAAAGGTGACCATGTTTGGAAAGCAAATTATAAACGTAGAAGAATAACTTTAAAAGCTGATGAGAACTTTAGTTTTCAACCGCAAGATGCTTGTGGAAATTTAACAGATATAACTGAATTATTAAAGGAAGTTGTAAATTTTGATGTCACGCGACTTCCTGATAAAAAAGGTACTTCTTATAAAGCTTTTGAATTAACAGATGAGCAGTCTCAAAAGTTATATTGTGAAATTAATAGAAAAGCTAAAATTAAATTAAAAGGTAAGAAGTTAGAATGTATTAGAGAAAAACTTAATTGCAAGAATTCCTAAAATTATACTCATTATTATTCATATAAGAACGCCTTATAAAATATAATCGAATTTGTATAGAAATGTACAGATAAGCATAATGCGCCTTTTACTGTGATGTAAAAGGTGCGTTTGTTTGTCTATGTTAGCAAACAGTTATATAAAGATATGGTAAAATATAATTTTATGAATTTATCTATGAGAGGGTATTGAACATGTTAAAAACAGGGTTGAAAAGGACCCCAATCGCAATATGTGGATTGGCTTTAGGTGTTATGGCGTTAAGTAATTTATTTTATAATTTAAACTTAACGTTATTTGGCTTGTCTTTCTTTATTATTTCCTGTGCAATACTTTTAATTGTCATTTTAAAATGGATTGTTTATCCAACTATGTTTTTAAAAGAACTTAAAAATATAAATACATTTGCTATTCTTCCAGCGCTACCTATGACGTTAATGATATTGGTGTCTATTGTTAAAACTCAATTTTTAGTGGGCGCATATATTTTAAATGTTATTTGGTATGTATCTATTTTATTACATATGAGTTTTATCATAATATTTATTGGATTTTACGCATTTAGAAATTATAAGTCTTGGCCAAATACGAGTTGGTTTGTGATGTTTGTTGGAATAGGCGTAATTGGTGAAACATCGTCTGCGTTCAATACTAGTATAGGTAACATAGCGATCATTCTTGGATCAATATTTTTAATATTAATACTTGGATATGTATTATTTACTAAAGCATGGCAAACATATAATCAGGAACAGTTTCCAATGGTAATTATTATGAGTGCACCGGCAGCTCTTTGCTTAAATAGTTATATTTTAAATCATTCAAGTTACTCAATTGCTTATGTATTGGCGTTTTTAGTACTTTCGCAATTGTTATTTTTATTTACTTTAATATTTTTACCTAAAATCATGAAAGAAGGATTTAAAGTCTCCTTTTCAGCGCTGACGTTCCCATGGGTGACAACTGCAGCATCACTATATAATGTGAATCAAAATCTCAATTTAAACGATACAATTACGAATTTAGTCAATGTCATATCAATTATTGAAATTATATGGGCAACTCTCATTGTAGTCTATGTTCTTTATAAATATATTCTCTTTTTAATTTTAAAAAATGTGGTTTATGGGTAAATATATTATATGAGAAAAATAGTTTATTGATATAACATTTAAGGATAGTACTTTTATTCTGGATGTTTATCATTAAAATGGCAATGAGGAGTGTACAATATGTATAAAATAGCTATAGCTGGTGCAGGTGCAATGGGTGGTCGAATCGGTATTTCCTTGAAACAGGCTGGTTATGATGTGGAACTAATTGATGACTGGGAAGAACATGTTCAACGTATTAACAAACACGGTGTTGAGGTTAAAACTGAAACGGATGTTTATACAGTCAATGTTCCAGCAGTATTGTCTAAGGATGTATCAGATTCATTTGATCTGATTATCATCTTAACAAAGGCGATGAACTCTGAAAAAATGATGCAACGCTTAAAAGAGGCAGGTTCAATCCATAAAGATACTGCAATATTATGCATGATGAACGGTTTAGGTCATGGAGAGAGATTATCAAAATTCGTTCCAATGTCACAGGTTTATCTTGCTGTCGTAATGTGGACAGCTGGATTAAGAGGTCCCGGTCAGTTGTTGCTAGAAGGTGGGGGTTATATAGACTTTCATCGTTCAGACGGTATTGTCGATGAACAATCTAATGCGATACTTCAGTTACTAAATGATGCAAATTTAAATGCACGAGTAAGTGATGATATCTTCAAATCGATATGGTCCAAAGCAACATTGAATAGTGTGTTAAACCCACTGTGCACGATATTAGATAAAACTATTTATGAATTTGGCAGCTATGAACATTCACGTGAAATGATTATACCAATGATTGAAGAAATAGTGTTTGTAGCTAGAGCAAGAAATGTTGAATTAGACGGTAAATTACTATTAAATAAAATTGAAGCGGCTTACCCTAAAGAAACACAAGGGCTTCATTATCCATCAATGCATCAAGATTATAACAAAGGTCGATTAACAGAAATAGACTATCTTAATGGACAAATTTCAGCATATGGAGAAGAATTAGGCATATCGACTCCAATAAATACGTTGCTTACACATCAAATACACCAATTAGAAATGAAGATTATGTAGCGAATAAAATTATATTAATATAAATAAAAACTCTTTCAAGGTAGATAACTTTGAAAGAGTTTTTTCTATAGTATTATGTTTAAATTTAACTAAAATATAAGTTGTAAAATTGCAATCGTGATTAAGATACTTACAATACTTTTTTGTATAACACTAGATATTTTATTGCCAACCTTTAATCCTATAGGAGCAAAGAGTATACTTCCGATTATTAAAAATATTGCATCTTCAAAAGGGATATAACCTTGTATAAACTTAATTACGAAGGCCCCAATTGAGGATATAAAAGCGATTACTATGCTATTAGCTACTACTGTATTCATTGGTAATTTGAATAAAACCAACAATATAGGAATAATAATGAAGGCACCTCCAGCTCCAACAATTCCAGAAATGACTCCAACAATGAACCCTATAATAATGAGTAAAGGAATATTAAAATTGGTAACTTGAGAAGCAGGTTTAACTTTAATAAACATTAATATTAGTGCAAATATAGCAAAGACTATATATATAATATTTATAAAAGTAGGGCTAAATAAATTAGCTATAATCGCTCCTAAAGTACTACCTATAATCATTCCTCCTCCCATGTTCATTACAAGCTTGGGAGAGAATTCAGCTTTCTTTCTGGCTTTTAATGATCCGCTCAGTGTGCTGAAAAATACTTGGCTAGAAGTTAAGCCTGATGCAATGAATGCGCCATAAGCAGGTGCTCCCAATAATGGTGGTAGTAAAAGAATGGCAGGGTAAATAATAATCGCTCCGCCTATACCAACCAAACCAGAGATAAACCCTCCAAACACTCCAATTAATAACATAACAATCATGTTTATTATATCCATTATTTACTTTTTACCAATAAATTAACTGCTTCATTAATCAATTCTTGAGAACTTTCATTATTATCTTCAGCTTCTTTTACACATTCTATTAAATTTTCACTAATTATAATTCCCATCAAACGTTGAATTGAACTTTTAGAAGCGCTGAGCTGCATGATTACGTCTTTACAATCTTTCTCTTCTTCCATCAGTTTAATAACGCCGTTTAATTGACCTTGTATTCTATTTATACGATTTATCATTTTTTTATCATAATTCATGTTCGTTTCCTCCGACTTTAATTGAATAAGCTTATATTAATAAATTTAATATAGATTGTCAAATACCCCTATCCGTATTTGACAGAAAAGACTACCCTTGTTAATATACCCTTGAGGGTATTTTGAGGAGGAGAATATGAAACAGTATAAAGAACAACATATCAACGAACTAAGAAACGTAGAATTAGAAAAGTTAGCAAAGCAAGGTCAATTAATCGATGTAAGAACGCAAGAAGAATATGAAATTGGGCACATCAATGGTTCGACCTTGCACCCAGTTGAGCGTATTGAAACTTTTAATAAAGATAAAGATAGAACTTACTATATTTACTGTAGAAGTGGTAATAGAAGTGCCAAAGCTAGTGAATATTTAGCAAAACAAGGTTACGATATTGTTAATTTAGATGGTGGTTATATTGCTTACGAAAAACAACATATCAATGATGAAAGTACAGCAGAAGAAAATAAAAATATAAAAATTAAACCAAACCGTAAACAATTTAACTTTAGCGGTCTTCAGTGCCCAGGGCCTCTTGTTAATATTAGTAAAGAGATAAAAAATATAGAAAATGGCGATCAAATAGAAGTCACAGTCACAGATTCTGGTTTTCTTAGTGATATTAAAAGCTGGGTGAAACAAACTGGACACACACTTGTAAAACTTGATGAGAGTAACCAAGGAATCAACGCAATCATTCAAAAAGAACAACCGAAAGGATTAGATGTAAGCCATACTACTAAAGGTACTACAATCGTTTTATTTAGTGGTGAATTGGATAAAGCAGTAGCAGCAATGATTATCGCTAACGGTGCTAAAGCTGCAGGTAGAGACGTGAGCATCTTCTTCACTTTCTGGGGTCTTAATGCATTGAAAAAAACACATGGAGTTAATGTTAATAAAAAAGGCATCGCAAAAATGTTTGATTTGATGTTGCCAAAAACACCAGTACGTATGCCATTATCAAAAATGAATATGTTTGGATTAGGTAATATCATGATGCGTTATGTAATGAAAAAGAAAAATGTTGATTCTTTACCATCGCTTATTAATCAAGCGATAGAGCAAGATATTAAATTAATCGCATGTACGATGAGTATGGATGTCATGGGTATTACAAAAGAAGAATTAAGAGATGAAGTTGAATATGGTGGTGTAGGTACTTATATCGGTGACACTGAACAAGCAAGTCATAATTTATTTATTTAATAAAGCAAATATATTAAAGAGAGGAGCTTTCTATGTTTTTCAAACAATTTTATGATAATCACTTATCACAAGCATCTTATTTAATTGGATGTCAGCGTACAGGAGAAGCAATGATTATTGATCCGATACGTGATTTAACAAACTATATGGAAGTTGCAGAGAATGAGGGGTTCACAATTACTCAAGCTGCTGAAACGCATATTCATGCTGATTTTGCTTCAGGTATTAGAGATGTAGCAGAGAAGTTAGACGCAAAAATATATGTATCTGGTGAAAGTAATGATGAATTAAGTTATAAAAATATGCCAAAACAAACGTATTTTGTGAAAAATTATGATGTTATTTATACAGGTAACATTAAATTAGAAGTATTGCACACGCCAGGACATACCCCGGAGAGTATTAGTTTCTTACTCACTGACGAAGGTGGAGTTGCCAGTGTTCCAATGGGACTATTTAGCGGTGATTTTATCTTCGTTGGCGATATAGGTAGACCTGATTTATTAGAAAAATCTGTTCAAATGAAAGGTTCTACAGAAATCGGAGCGAAACAAATGTATCAATCTATAAAAAATGCTAAAGACTTACCAGATTATATTCAAATTTGGCCAGGCCATGGAGCAGGTAGCCCTTGCGGTAAAACTTTAGGGGCAGTGCCTATGTCTACGTTAGGTTATGAAAAAATAAACAACTGGGCTTTCAATGTAACGGATGAAGCAACATTTATTGAAACATTAACATCAAACCAACCAGTACCACCTCATCATTTTGCTAAAATGAAAAAAATTAATCAATTTGGCATGAACTCGTATCAACCATATAATGTTTATCCTAGTTTGGATAATGAAAGATTTGCATTTGATATACGTAGTAAAGAAGCATTCCACGGCGGTCATACAAAAGGAACCATCAATATTCCTTATAATAAAAACTTTATTAACCAAATCGGTTGGTATTTAGATTTTGATGAAGATATAGATTTAATCGGTGATAAATCTACAGTTGAACAAGCAAAGCATACTTTACAATTAATAGGATTCGAAAACGTCTCAGGTTATCGTTTGCCAAAATCGGAAGTTCAGACACAATCTATTTATAGTGCTGAAATGACTGGTGAAGAAGAATATGTGCTAGATGTACGTAATCATGAAGAATGGGATAATGGTCATTTAGAACAAGCAGTCAATATCCCTCATGGTAAACTTTTAAACGAAGAAATACCTTTTGATAAAAATGATAAAATATATGTCCACTGCCAATCAGGCGTTAGAAGTTCTATTGCAACGGGTATATTAGAATATAAAGGATTTACAAATGTTGTGAACGTTAGAGAAGGCTACCAAGACTTACCATCATCATTAAAATAATTTAAGGATGTAGGGAAATGAATCAACATTATCAAGTTGTAATTGTAGGCGGAGGCACAGCTGGAATCACAGTAGCTTCTAGAATTTTAAGACAAAAGCCAGAATTCAAAGGCAATATAAGCATTATTGACCCGGCTCAATATCATTATTATCAACCTTTATGGACTTTAGTAGGCGCTGGAGCCTCAAAATTTAAAAGTTCTCGTAAAAATATGAAGAATGTTATACCTAAAGGTGTTGAGTGGATAAAAAAAGCTGTTTCCGGCTTTGAACCTGAAAATAATAGTATTACTTTAGGAGATAACACTACTGTCAATTACGATTATTTAATCGTTGCACCAGGATTACAGATTAATTGGTCGTCTATTAAAGGCTTACAAGAAAATATCGGTAAAAATGGCGTTTGCTCTAACTATTCACCCGAATATGTAAATGAAACATGGAGACAGATTTCTAATTTTAAAGGTGGGAATGCTATTTTTACGCACCCTAATACACCTATTAAGTGTGGAGGGGCGCCTATGAAAATCATGTATTTAGCTGAAGACTATTTCAGAAAATATAATCTTCGCTCAAAAGCGAATGTAATATATGAAACACCTAAAGATACATTGTTTGATGTGGATAAATATAATAGAGAATTAGAAAAAATTGTTAAAAAAAGAGATGTTATTGTAGATTATAATTGTAATCTTATTGAAATTGATGGAGAGAAGAAAGTGGCTACATTTGAACATATTCATACGGCTAATAAAAAATCATTGGATTATGAAATGTTACATGTTACGCCGCCTATGGGTCCTTTAGACGTAATAAAGGAAAGTACACTCTCAGATAATGACGGATGGGTTGACGTTGATCCGACGACATTACTACACAAAAAATATTCAAATGTATTTGCTTTAGGTGATGCATCTAATGTTCCGACTTCTAAAACAGGTGCAGCTATTAGAAAACAAGCACCTGTTGTGGTACACAATTTAATGCAAGCTATGAATAATGATATGCTGACTAATCATTATGATGGTTATACTTCATGTCCTATTGTGACCGGTTATAATAAGTTAATATTAGCTGAATTTGATTATAATAAAAAAACGCAAGAAACAATGCCTTTTAATCAAGCTAAAGAACGAAGAAGTATGTATATATTTAAAAAAGATTTATTACCAAGGATGTATTGGTATGGAATGTTAAAAGGGTTCATGTAAAACTAAACAATAAATAAAACCACGTTTTTACTAAAAACGTGGTTTTATTTATATATTATATTTTATTGGTTGCCATTAACATATGATTCTGGGTTAACTGCGTATTCGTTACCTACGCCGCCCTTCATACGTTGGAAGTGTAAATGAGGTGCTGTTGAGTTACCAGTGCTACCTGATTCACCAATTTGTTGACCAGCTTTTACTTCGTCGCCTTTTTCAACATTTAATTTATTCATATGCATATACCATTGATAATAATCGCTATCTTTTTCTTGGATTGTAACTTGGTTTCCGCCACCATAGTTACTCCATCCACTTTGAATAACTGTTCCATCAGCAAGTGAGTATACTGGTGTATTTTCTTCCATGTCATAGTCTATGCCGTAATGTGCACCGCCACCATGATATTGGCCATACTCTTGAAGTTTAGCATTTTTAGATAACCAATTTGATGAAGCTTGATCAGTGCCTTCAGATTTTTGAGAACTCTCAGTTACATTTTCTGCACTCTCTGCATTCTCGTTATTATTTACTTGTGCTTGATCAGAATTTTGATTAGTGTCTTCTGACTGAGCTGTATTTGACTGAGTATCTTCTAGTGAAGAAACAGTTTCATTTGAAGGTGCTTTATATTCTGCATTCGTATTTTCATTAACATTTGTCTCTTGATAAGTTGTATTATTGTTTGAAGTTTCATTATTATTTGACGCTTTATTATTCACGTTTGATTGTTCAACATTGTAACCATTATTTTCAATCGAGTTATGTGATTGACTAGGTGCGTAGTTTTGTCCACCTTTAGTAAAGTAGTAATAATGGTAAACACCATTTTCATCTATTTCATAAGATTGATATTCTTTATTGTCGAACATTGATTGATTCCAATTTCCATCTAAAGTGTGATGAAAATTCCCGTTAGAATCTATTGTATAGTAAGCTCCATTTTCATAACCTGATGTAGCTTGATTAGATGCGGTATCTTGCTCTGCTGCATCTGCTTCATATTGTGATATTCCCATTGTAAGTATCCCTATAGTTGCTATAGAGCTTGTTAATAATTTCTTCATTATGTTTAAACCTTCCCTTTCTTAAAATAACTGATACAAATTTATCATGGGTATAGAGTGAAATAAACACTTGTAATTGCTTTGTTCCTTCGAGTTAATAAAGTGTAATAATTATATAATATGATTACTTTTTTTATAATATTCAAAATTAATATATAGAACTGATGAATAGTAGATTATAGAACTGGTACACGAAAAAATTCCTTATCAATTATTGATAAGAAATTTTTGTATTGAAATATTAATTATAAATCATACTATATGATTTACTCTATATTTTTAAGTTTTTTAATGACTGATACCATGTCTTCATTAATAACTAAATTGGCGTCACTATCATAAGGGGTAGCCTCTTTGTTAATAATGATAAGGTTTTGTCCTTCAAAATTCGAAATAAGTCCTGCTGCTGGTTGAACGACGAGTGAAGAACCTAAGACGACTAACGTTTCTGCTTCTTTTATTTTATGAAGTGCATTAAATATAGTGCCTTGGTCTAACATTTCCCCATAAAGAACAATGTCAGGTCTAATTGGGCTGCCACAATTTTCACAATGTCGTAAATCATTATCTATAACATGAGCTTTCGAATATTGTTGGTCGCATTGCGTACAATAAAACAGGTTTAAAGTACCGTGTAGTTCGTCTGTATTTACACTACCAGCATCCGAATGAAGACCATCAATATTTTGAGTTATCACACCTAATGAACGACCATCTTCTTCAAGTTGTGCTATCCAATCATGAACGATATTAGGTTTTTTATCAGCAAATAGTAAGTACTGATGGCAAAAATTAATAAAACCCTCTGGATTATTTTTTAAATAATCATCACTTAATAAATATTCAGGTGAGTAACCTTTTTCTGAAATTTCGTCGTATAAACCGCCTATAGAACGAAAGTCAGGAATACCACTTGCTACAGATATACCTGCGCCTGTAAAAAATGTAATTTTGTTAGAAGCATCAATGGTGTCTTTTAACTGTTCAATATTACGATTCATACTTATATCACTCCATTAAAAATTTGAATTCAAACAGAAATTTTTTGAATTCATTTCTTATACTTAATTCAATTTTAAATTCTAATACTCATTTAAGCAAATAAGTGGAGATAACCATTAATTTACTAATGGCCTTGACATTACTAGTAATTATCGTGATAATATAAAACGTAATGATTACGATTTATTAAGGTGTAAATTATTTTTTTATTTTGTCTTAGATTATGGATGATTTTATGGGTGGGTTAACTACTGATTGCAATATATTTTATACGTGCGGTGATGATATAAATGAACAAAAAACGAGTTTTCTTTACAGTGGACCCTCGTACCAAACTTTTTTTAATGATTATTATATCTTTTATTGCGATTACAGGAAACATTACGGGAAACAGTATCTATGCGAGATTAGTTATCTTGCTTATTCCTAGTTTGTTAGTTGTAGCTAATAAAGAAATTGTTAAAGGTACTGTGTTTTGCTTAATTATATTTTTAGGGTGGTATGCCGAAGCTTTTCTTATAAGAGGAGAAAGTCAGTTATACGATATATTAATTTTTGTTCCAGCAGGTATTGTTACACGTTTTATGCCAACTGTTGTGATGGGGTATTATTTTTTAAACACGACGCAAGTAGAAGAATTAATCGAAGGTCTTGAGAGGCTTAAGTGTTCACGCAAAATAACAATCCCTATTGCTGTCATGTTTCGCTTTTTGCCTACTATTAAAGAAGAGTCTTCATATATTGACGATGCGATGAGAATGCGTAACATATCTTTGCACAATACACTCGATAGGCCGATCACATACATAGAGTATAGAATGGTTCCTGTCTTAAACAGTGTGATTAAAATTGCTGATGAGCTTACGATTGCTTCGGTAACCAGAGGGTTAAATATTACACGTCCGAAAACGGCAATTATACAGTTAAGGCTCAAATGGTATGACGTATCTATACTAGTTTTAGCAGTCGTTTTAACAATTTTTTATTATCTATTGTGAGGTTATACATATGATCCAATTAAAAAACATTTCATTTACTTATGAAAATGGCCATCGTTATTCCGCTTATAATCATTGGTGACTTAATTATGAATATTGGTAAATATAAACAATGGTTTTGGATAATAACCCTCCTGTTGTCGTTTCAATTTGGACAACAGGAGGATTATTACCATTTTATATTATGAGAAATAAATATTTTAGCAACATGAAACAAAACCATGGTGAAGATTATGCCAAAGCATTTGATTCAGTATTTACATATCAAGTTCTTCCAGTAATTTTCATCTTATGTATCCTTGGTGCAATAGCAGGAGGCTTTATCGCAAAACAAATATTGAAAAAGCATTTTCAACGTTCAGGCGTATTGTAAGTGTGAATATATAGAAAAGAAATTGGAACATATAATTCCTCGCTCAAAATAATTCTCCTAATCCGTAATAATTTCTAATTAATGGATTAGGAGAATTTATTTTTTTATTTGATTGCATAACCTAGTATTACGACATTTAATAAGTTATTTTATTTAAAAAATATATTGTGAAATACTTCACAATTAGTTATTATTAAATCATAATCTAGTTTGTATATTAAGAAGTGAGGTTATAAAGTTGAATGATATTAATAGCAATAATAAAGTATTTTATGGGAAACAGTTTATAGACGATGTTGTGGATACAATAAAAACAAAAGATATTTTGCAAAGTTTTTATAGAAAAAGATATATACTAAGAGCTACTATGTCGGGGTTTATTTTAGGGTTGATTACTGTATTTGTTTTAATGATAAGAGCATCATTAGATGGACAAATTGCTGGTGGTTTAATTAATTTAATTGCGTCCATTTGTTTTAGTTTTGCTTTAGTTCTTATACTGTTTACTAACTCTGAGCTTCTTACCAGTAATTTTATGTATTTTACTGTTGGTTTATACTATCGCATTACAAACCCTATTCGAGTTATGAAAATATTTACTCTTTGCTTTTTAGGAAACTTTTTAGGTGGTTTTATATTTTTTGTATTGTTTTATTTATCGGATGTAATGACTCCAGAAATGCTAACTCAACTAGATAATATTATTGCTCATAAAACATTAACTGCAGGCTTTACAGCTATATTAGTTAAAGGTATTTTTGCAAACTTCTTTATTAATATTTCATTGGTTATCGCAATGCAAATAAAAGATATTTTAGCTAAAATGTTTGTGCTTATGTTTGGTGTGTCAATCTTTGCTTTTATGGCATATGAGCATGTAGTTTATAACACTGTATTATTTACTGGAGGACTATTATATCAAAGCGAAGAGTTAAGTACGATTCCAGTGATGATAAATATAATTGCTTCATGTATAGGTAACTATATTGGTGGAGGAGTGATTATAGGACTATTTTATGCTTATTTAAATAGTAATAGTGACTATAAATTTTAATTACCATGAAGTATTATATATGAATGTTTTGAGAAAACTTGTCACAAAAAAGTCGCAATCACTTAGTGTTTATGTGATCCCTTAAAAGAATTAATGCGTATACCCTATAAAGGGTGTGAGCGATTTGAAGAAAATAATAATAATACTTATTTTAGCGATATTTACAAGTGGATGTATGAATGTTAATGACACAGATAGCGATGTACATAAAAACAAAGATAGCAACTTAAAGAGTGAGAAATCTACTAAGGTAAAACCTAAAAAGTTCGAAAGTTATGACAGTGAGATTGTGCCTGTGAAGATTAGTATTCCGAGGTTAAATATTTCTAACAAATTAGAACATACTGGTGTTAATTCTGATGGCGAGATGGAAGTACCTAAAGATATCAATACACCTGCGTGGTTTAAAGAAGGTTATAAGGTTGGAGATAATGGAAATGCGGTTATTGCTGGTCATGTAAATGATGGGCAAAATCCAGGTGTCTTTACGGATCTGCATAAATTGAAAAAAGGCGATGAGATTGAGGTAGAAGATAAAAATCATAAGAAGTTAATTTTTAAAGTATATGATAAAAAATTATATGAATTAAAAAAATCACCAGTAGAAAAAATATTTGGATATTCTAGTAATAGACATTTAAATTTAATCACTTGTGAAGGAGAATATAACCCCGAATTAGGAAGTACACCGAATAGATTAGTTGTGTATACAGAATTAAAAAGTGGTTGAGATTTTGCATATGACGTTCACTCTCATATAATGGTGAGTGTCAGGGGGTGTGACAATGGAAGAGTCGGATGTAGAAGTGTACGGTAAAATTATAGATAAAGACGCGAATAGTTTAGAAATATTATACGATCGCTATGAGTCTTTATTGTATAATTTTATTTATAAAATAACACAAGATAAGCAATCAAGTGAAGAAGTGCTTCAAGATGTATTTATGAAAATTTGGAATCAAAAAGCAAGATTTGATAGTAGCAAGGGGAAAATGTCAACATGGCTTATTACAATTTCAAGAAATCTAGCAATTGATTATATTCGAAGAACCAAAATGTCAGCATATGAATATGATGAAGAAAGAGATAATTTAAAAGCTGATAATGTACCAGAATCCGAATTAATAACGAAAGAACAATCTGAACAAATTAAAGAATGTATAGACGAATTAGATGAAAAACAACAAATAATTCTATATTTATTTTATTTTAAAGGTTGTAATCACAAAGAAATATCGAAAACACTTGAAATACCTCTAGGAACAGTCAAAAGTAGACTGAGGTTATCCATTCAACATTTAAAACATAAATTCAAAAATAATAAGAAGGGAGAGATGAATTAATATGGAATGTGAAAAAATATATGAATATTTTAATGGCCGACTAACTGAAGAAGAAAAGCAAGAATTCGAAGAACATCTAAAAACGTGTAAAGCATGCCAAGATGAACTAAACGATTTAAATATATTAAATGAGTCTCTTCCTTATCATGTTGAACGTGTAACTCCTCCTAAAGAGATGAAGAGCAGAATAATGAATAATATATTAAATGAAGACAATAAAGAAGAAGAATCGTCACACCAAGAAAAAAGTGGATCGTTTATTGAAAAGAAACAAAAACCTATAAAACGAAAAAATAATATAATTAGAAATATAGCATTTGTAAGTATGGCTGCACTTTTATTTATATCTTTGATAGGAAATGTTTATCAATTTAATACACAAGACAAAGAAAAGAAACCGAAAGATAATAAATTAATCAATAAAGATGATGCACAAGTTATAAAATTAAAATCTACCGAACAAGATAAAGTTCAAGGAGAAGCTTTTGTAGCAAAGGGTAATAATGAGAAGCAATTAGTTGTACAAGCAAACGGTTTACAAGAAACAAAAGGTAATCAAGCATACCAAGTGTGGATACTCAAAGGAGAAAAGCCATACCGTGCAGGTACATTTGTTTCTAGCAAAGATTCCGGAATGGTTGTCTTTGACCTAAGCGATATTGAATTAGACAAACAAGATAAAATAGCGATTACACTCGAACCATCACCTAATAACCAAGCTCCTGAAGGGGATATTATTATGGCGAGTGAAAAAGTTTAAAAATTTTTTAGAGATTACATTAAATAATGTGATCTCTTTTTTTATTTGTTACGTATACCTTATGAACAAAAAAATAAAGGAGTGATTTGATGAATATTTCACAGAAAGTATTAGCTATGTCATTATCGGTTTCATTGTTAGGGACGGGCGCAGGTATGTCACAAGTAGCACAAGCACACGACGCATCGCATGAATCGGTTACAAAAACAGATAGCAAAGCGGTTGAGTTAAGAAGTAATTTAGACATGTTACTAAGTGAACACGCGTATTTAGCAGCGGATACAATGAGAAAAGGTGCAGAAGGCTCTAAAGACTTTGATGAATCAGTAAAATCACTAAATATGAATACGAAAGAGTTATCTAAAGCTATTGGGGATGTATACGGTAAAGACGCAGGAATGGAATTTGAAAAAATGTGGTCTGAACATATTGGTTACTTTGTAGATTACGTGAATGCTACAAACAACAATGATGAAAAAGGACGACAAGAAGCGTTGAATAACTTAGATAATTATAGAGATACGTTCTCACAATTTATGGCTACAGCCACTGATGAAAAATTAGAAGCTAAAGGATTATCAGACGGTTTACAAATGCATGTTAACCAATTAGTTAGTGCATTTGACGCATCGGTAAATGGAGACTACGACAAAGCTTATAAATATGAAAGAGAATCCATTCATCATATGTATATGGTGAGTAAAGGCTTATCGGACGCAATTACTAAACAGTTCCCAGAAGACTATCATCATACAAGTGCAACTACTAAAGCAGCAGACTTAAGATCAGATTTAAATTATCTCATGAGTGAGCATGCAGCACTAGCAGCTGATGCAATGCAAAATGGATATGATGGTTCTGAAAATTATAAAGCCTCTGTAAAAGCGCTAGAAATGAATACGAAAGACTTATCAAAAGCAATAGAAGACGCATATGGTAAAGACGCAGGAATGGAATTTGAAAAAATGTGGTCTGAACACATTGGTTACTTTGTAGATTATGTAGAAGCTTCTAAAAATAACGATAAAGATGCTAAACAAGAAGCGAAAAGCAATTTAGATAATTACAGTAAAGAGTTTGGAGCATTCTTATCTAAAGCTACAGATAATCAACTGAAAAGTAATGAATTAGCTGACGGTTTAGGTATGCACGTAGATCAATTACTAGCTTCATTTGATGCATATACAAAAGGCGATTATAAAACATCTACTATGAAAGTAAGAGAAGCATACGCTCATATGTTTATGCCAGCTAAAGGTTTAAGTAACGCAATTGTAATGCAGAACAAATCAGATTTTGAAATGGATATGCCAAAAGAAATGCCAGATACAGGTGCACAAAAATAATTAGCAATTAATGATTTAAGAGGAAACTATTTCCCATGGGGATATAGTTTTCTTTTACATGGATAAAACTGAATCATTCATTAAAGGGAGAAAAATATGGAAATTACAAATGTATTATCAAAAATAAAAAGAGATATCATATTTGATGATCATAGTTACAAAGTTAATTTTAATAAAGATTGTTCAGATGTAACATCTATGTATCAAGATATTCAAGACTCATCAATTTTTATTTTGAAATCATCAAAGCATTCAAAAAAATATGCAATAGAAGCGGTTAAGAAAAACCCTGTGTTAATCATCACGAATATGCCATTAAATAGTTTGGATGATATTAAAGGGAATGTCTATGTTGTGTATATAGATAATTATGAATCAGTCGCAATTAAACTTGTCCACTTATTCTACGACAAATATATAGAACAATTAAAGTTTATAGCAGTTACGGGTACTAATGGAAAGACTACTACAAGCCATATGATATGTAAGCTATTATCAAAAATGGATGTAAAAGTAGCTACCATTGGTACGTTAGGCGTTTACGATGATGACTATAATAAAATAGAATTTTTACATTCAACTCCTACAACACCTATGCACTTTGAATTTGCTGAAATCATAAAGCATTTCGCTGAACGAGATTATGATTATATTGTATATGAAGCAACATCTATCGCTCTAGATCAAAGAAGAGTAGATTTTATTGAAAATGAAATAGCTGTATTTACAAACTTTAGTTCTGAACATCTAGAATATCATCACACAATAGAGAACTATTTAGAATCAAAACTAAAGCTAGATCAATTAAGTAAGAGAAGCATGGTGAATTATGATACTAAAGAATATTTAAAAATATGTAATGACAAATATCATTTTTCTAATAATAACGATACCTATTATAAATATGAGTTGAAAAATAATAAACTATATATATCAATTGGTAAAGAAGTTTATAAATTAGATGTTCTATTCAATGGAACACATAACTATATTAATCTAGCGACTAGCATATTTACGTTACACAAATTAAACTTTAATATTATAGATATATTAAAAGCAGTTGAAACGATGAAACCCCCAGCACATCGATTTGAAACGTTTGAAATAAACGACTATCAATTCATATTAGATTTCGCGCATACACCATTAGCAATTAAAGAATCCATTGAAGACGCCTTAAGATACGCTTCAAATATAGATAAACAACTTACAGTTATGATTACAGGAGTCGGATTAAGAGGCTACGATAAAATAGAATCCACTATGAAACTCATTCCAAAGTATATCGATCAAGTAGTATTAGCTTCTGAGCAAGTTGGATATGAAAATGAAAATTTAATTATCGATACAATGATTAAAAACTTACCCAAAACATACGATTTAAATAATCTCATTATAGGCAAATCTCGAAAAGAAACAATAGAGAAAATAATAAATAAAGTTAATAAAAAAGAAAATATTATACTACTAACAGGCATTAATGAGCCACAACACTACCGAGGAAAACTCATTGGACATGACGATAAAACATATATAACAAAATGTATTAATCATGAGCGAGGTTGAAAGTTGATATTAAAAATAATATAACTAAAATTCATTTGCTATATAAGGTTATACTTTTGTATACTATTACTATCAAATGGTAGGAGGAAACTCATGAATAATTCACAAAATCAAGTTATAGAAAGTTACAAAGATTTTTGGGTACGTTTTTTAGACATAAACGGAAGATCTAATCGTCCAGACTTTTGGCATCCTTTTTGGATCAACTTTGTAATAACTTCTCTCTTAGGAATGGTTTCAGCTGGGTTTCTAAGCGGACTTTTCGGATTGGCAGTCATAATACCTTCATTCACTGTTATGACAAGACGTTTACATGATTCAAATCGTACAATGGTTCTTGCAATCGTTTCTCATATTAGTGGACTTATCGCTTTGGCTGCGACTGTAACGTTTGTTGTAGCTATCCTTGCAGCTGCAGGGGCTGGAAGTACTGGTATGCTTGGTGCGTCGTTGATGGCTGGTGCATTCGGTACAGTTGTAGCTGGAGTAGTGACGTTATATACATTGTATGTGTTAGTTAAGCCTGGTGATAAAACGGCTAATAATTATGGTTCTGGCGGTAGTTGTGATATTGCTCCAGAAGTTCAAACTCAATAATTAAACTTCAGTGTTTATGTATCCTATCATTTATTGATAGGATTTTATTTTGGTTGGATTAATAATTAAAATGATACAATGTATAAAATGTAACTACACTTGGAACTAAGATGTTTCACATGAAAAAGATCTGTAAATATGGAGGTAATGAAATTTATGTGTGTATATACTATAGGTCATTTTGATTATGAGTTAGATACTTTTCTAAAGATGTTGAAAAAGGCTCATATCACAATGATTGTTGATGTTCGTGCATTTCCTAATAGCAAAAAACATCCGCAGTACAATCAAGGATCATTTAAGAAATGGCTGAAAAATCATGATATAAATTACCATCATATAGATTTATTAGGTGGAAGACGAAAACCATCTCAAGAAGTAGGGGAAACTTTAAATGAAGGTTGGAAAAACCAATCATTTCATAATTATGCAGACTACACATTAACAGACGACTTCAAAACAGGTATTAAATCATTAATTAATGATACTAAAAATGATACTGTAGCAATTTTATGTGCAGAACAACATCCTTCAAGATGTCATCGTTTAATTATAAGCAATTGGTTAGCGGCACATGATACAGAAGTTAAACATATTATATTGAACGATAAAGAAGGAATAAAAATAGTGCCACATAAACTCGGACAATGGGGTGCAATGCCAATTATAGAAGATGATGGCGAGGTTGTTTATCCGGAAGAAACAGGGGATTATTCAAAGTAAACTCAATACTATAAAAAGGTGCTTTCATAATTCTTACTTAAGTGATAAGATTTCAATTGAGTTAAAAATAACAATAAGCTTAATTTATTGTGAAAACATCATATTTACGAGGTGGTATTGTAGTGTTTAATAACAATGAACAATTTGTTCTAGGTTTTATAATCATAATTTATTTTGTGTTTTTACTAATCATGTCTTTATACATAAAGCGAAATATAAAAACATACGATGACTATAATATGGCGAGTAGAACTGTATCAGTCATCCCATTGATTTTAACATTTGTTGGTACAGGTGTAGGTGGTGCTACATTGTTAGGGTATATGGAAAATGGATATACGTTAGGTATGGGCCAGCAATGGATACATATTACGATGATAAGTGCCGTTATCATTCTTGCATTATTCTTCTTAAAGCGTATTAGATTATTAGGTGAAAAATATAACATGGTAACGATAGGTGATTACACTGCGCTTCGTTATGGTGAATCTGCACGTATTCCTACTGTTATCAGTTTCTTATTTGCTTATTGTGCGATGACAGGTATGCAATTTGTCGCTATTGCTTCTATTTTAAATTTAACATTAGGATTAAATATGACAGTTGGTATCATTCTAGGTTGGGTCTTGCTGACAATCAAAACTTATCTCGGTGGTTTAAAAGCTGTCATTTGGCAAGATGTTATTCAAGGTACGATACTTACGGTTGGTATTATCGTGTTGTTCTTTGTGGTTATATATTATTCAGGTGGTTGGAGCGAAGTTCAAGCTAACGCTATTAACCAGAATCAAAATGATATGTTAGATTTTCTTAATATTACACCAAATGAAATTTTAATTTATCTTTTAACATTAGCTTTTTATCAGTTTATTAGACAAGATGTTTGGCAACGTATTTGGGCAGCTAAGAATTTAAAAACTGCGAGAAATGGTTACTGGATTTCAATGATTATTGCGGTGATATTAGGCGCAATGACAGTTTTAATCGGTGTATACAGTAAATTTGGTTTGAATCTCGATATAACTGAGACACCATTAGTTTATTATCATGTGATTCAAGAAGTCTTCCCGTTTCCTTTAGTAGTCGTTATGATTATGGTGTTACTAGCAGCTGTTATATCTAGTGCAGATTCGTTCTTCATTGCAGGTGCTTCATCTATTGCTAACGATATTATAAAACCAAATGTCAAAATCTCTAGTCAAAAGAAAATGTTGTTATATAGTAAGGTATCTGTGTTAATAGTTTCTGTTATTTCTTTGATATTATCACTTATGATTCCTGGGTTAGTAAACCTTATGGTAACAGGTACTGCGATGTCAGTATCAGGTTTATTAGCGCCAGTTGTTTTCGGTTTATTCTGGCAAAGACCTACAAAAATTGCTGGGAATATTTCGATGTGGAGTGGACTTGGGTCAGCCGTTATTTGGCAAATACTTGGTCATCCGTTTGGGATTCATCCA
This sequence comes from Mammaliicoccus sp. J-M40, assembly GCF_022386395.1. Lineage (NCBI taxonomy): Bacteria > Bacillati > Bacillota > Bacilli > Caryophanales > Staphylococcaceae > Mammaliicoccus > Mammaliicoccus sp. J-M40. The sequence continues at coordinate 43,216 of NZ_JAJNIQ010000008.1, read as the reverse complement.
ATCTTAGTTGGATTACCACTTTCAATTATTATGTTATTGGTTGTTACATTTTTAAGTAAGAAAGATGAAGCAACAATTTAATTATATGATTAAAGCAAAACATTATAAAAAAGAATCTGGACGTTTTGCACTAACCCCAGAATGTGGGAGTAAAATAAAAACACTTTCGTTGAATTCATATTAAAATGAATTTATACGGAGGTGTTTTTTCTATGAAAAGAGTAGCATATTCAGTTGAAATAAAATATAAAGTAGTAGAAATGAAACTTAAAGGATATAGTACAAGAGAAATTATGGATACTTTAAACATTAAAAATAAGTCCCAAGTTGATCAGTGGTGGAAATGGTATAGAAATGGTGAAACACATAGGTTCAATCAACAAGTAGGAAAACAATATTCCTACGGAAAAGGTATCGAAGAGTTAAGTACTGTTGAAACACTTAAAATTGAGTTGAAACGCAAAGAAGTAGAGAATAAAATTTTAAAAAAGTACAAAGAATTGGAAAGGAAGTGGTCCCAGAAGTAGTTGTCGAGTTAGTAAATGAATTGAAATCTAAATATACAGTGAAACTCATTTTAGAAGTTTTAGATATTCCAAAATCTAATTATTACAGATGGAAAAACAAAGATTTCAGTATATCTGAGGATGAAAATGAAATTATAGAACTATGTAAGAAGCATCGTTTTACATATGGCTATAGAAAAATAACTGGCTTGTTAAATAGAAAAAATAATAAAACAATTAATCACAAGAAAGTACAAAGAATTATGCAAAAACATAATTTAAATTGTAAAGTACGCGTGAAGAAATCGAAAAGACCAGGGAATCCATATTATAAGACACATAATCTATTGAATAGAAATTTTAAAGCAGAGAAACCTTTAGAAGTACTTTTAACAGATATCACTTATATACCCTTCGGGAATACAATGTTGTATCTTTCATCTATCATGGATGCTTACAATGGTGAAATTGTGGCATATAAAATTGGTAAAAACCAAAATCAAGAACTAGTAAATGAGACATTAAAACAACTTCAATTGGAACCAGGGACTATATTACATAGTGATCAAGGAAGTGTGTATACCTCTTATGAATACTATGCCCTATGTACAGAAAAAACATTACCAGAAGCATGTCCCGTAAGGGAACGCCAGCTGATAATGCCCCAATAGAATGTTTTCATGGCTCTCTAAAGAGTGAAACATTCTACTTAAACAGTGAGCTTAGAAACTCTAATACCATTGTAATAGATATTGTAGAAAATTACATTGAAAACTATAATAAAGTTAGAATTCAACAAATACTCGGCTACTTATCCCCTATAGAATATAGGGAATTAGCAGCCTAGAAAATAGTGTTTTTATTGAGTTCCCTTAGTAAGGGTGCAGTGTCATATTAGAAAGTAGCTGTTTTTTTAATGGTTTTAGAAAGTGCTGACGCCCGGGGGAATAGTATGAGTGAGAGACTACAGGCTCGAACCATACCCCTAGGCAAGCATGCACTTTCAAGATTAATATTATAAATAAAATCGCCCAATCCAGTAGTTAATTTCTACGGATTGGGCGACTAATTTTGCTACATGAAGTTATTCCATTAAATAACTATCTTCAGCGCGTTTACTTGTTTTGTTTTTCCATGGATCCAGTATCGGTTTAACGATAAATCCTATTGTGAATATAACGACTCCAAATAATACTAGGAATATTATATTATAAATTAAAATTTCTGGTACTACACCACCAACCGCTTCTCTTAATGCATCTACAGCATAAGTAAATGGTAAGAATGGGTGTATTGCCTGGAAGAATTTTGGTGTAACTTGTATAGGGAATGTTCCACCGCCTCCTGCAATTTGTAATACCATTATAACGATTGCTAAAGCTTTACCAACGTTACCGAATAGAGATACTAATGTATATACTATGCTGATAAATACTATCGAAACGAGTACAGATAGTAATATAAATAATAGTCTATTATCAATAGCAGCGCCTAAGATAAACATATCTCCTAGTGACACGATGATTGATTGCATAACACCTATAATTATGAATATAAAGCTCTTTCCAACGAATGTTTGTCTTAATGAATACTTATTCTTAATTTCTGGATTTTTAATGTCTGTCGTTAATAAGTTAGATAATAGTAAAGCGCCTACCCAAATAGCTAAAGATGTATAGAAAGGTGTACTAGCTGTTCCGTAGTTAGGAACACTAAATAACGATTCTTCTTTTAATTCTATTGGATGTGCGATAATATCTGCTTGTTTCTTCAAATCATTTTTTAATAATTTTATAAGTTCATGAACAGTATCATCTTCATCTATTTCTCTAACTTTGTTTGCAGCTTTTTTAATATCTTTTTCAATACCTGGTAAATCATTTCGTGCAAATTCTGCTAAGTCATGAATTTCTTTTTGTGCTTCTGGCAAGTTGTCATCTACTAATTGAACAGCGCGATCGTATTTATCAATCATTGCTGGTAAATCATTATTTGAAAACTGTGCTAAATTTTCTACTTCTGATTGAACGTTTGGCAGTTCATTTTCAACGTAATAAGCACCTTTACCTACTTGTTCTTTAAATTTAGGGAAGTTTGTCTGTGCAACTTCATTAATGTTATTAAACTTTCTTTCAAGTTCTGGCAATTCATTATTAATGCTTACTAATAAATCGTGCCCATTTTGTAATGAGCTTTTTCCAGTTTGAATGACATTTTCTATCATGTTCATTGAACTTCTGATAGTCGAGATATCGTCGATACCTTTATTTAACGCTTGATTAATTTGATTGACGCCTTCCATTAAGGTAGTTTTAAAATCACTGCTCGTATATTTCATTAAATTATCTAAAGATAGTAAATTAGAATCTATTAATTTATCTAATGCCAATACTTCTTCTTTTCCAGATTTACCGTCATTTAAAGCGTTAATAAGGTTGCTTTGGCCATTAATTACACTTTGTAAATCTTTGTTAGCTGATTCAAATTGTGAAATTGCTTTTGAAGTATCAATACCTTCAGATTTCTTAAGTTCATTTAAAATATCAATCATTGAATTATTAAATTCTACACCTTGTTTTAATCGTGATTGATTATTTTTCACAGTATCTGCAAGTTGTTTGCTGTCTTGACTCATCAATATACTTTGATTGATTGACTGCATACTTTCTAAATCTTTTTTATTCATTGTTGCTTGTTCATTGCTGTAGTCTGCTAGCGCTGTTAATGATTCGCTAAGTGCTGATTTCATTTCTTTTAATTCTTGATCATTTAATACTTCTTTAGAAGATTGATTGTTGTCTGGATTGTCTTCTTTATTAGCGTTTTCTCCATCTTCATCGTAAGCTTGTTGAGTTGTTACGATATCATTTCCATTTTCATTCTCTTCAGTTGATTCTGTTTCTTCTTTTGAAGCATCTGATTTTTCTTTATTATTTTCTTGCTCCTCAGCACTTTGATCAGTATTATTATCTTCTTCGCTTTGTTCTTCTGATTGCTCTTTAGGTTGTTCTTCAGTTTTATTTTCTTCTTTTTCTTTATTATTATCTTGTTGCTCTTTATTTTGATTATCTTTAGGTTCTTCTTTATTTGAATCTGATTGTTCTTTGTTATCTTTATTATCTTTGTCTTCTTCTGATTTCAATTTTTCGTTAGCTTTTTCAGTTTTTTCCTGAGCTTTTTTAGCATCTGCTTCATACTTATCCAATTTATTATTTAATTCAGGCAAGTATTGTTCTGCTTTATTGATAGCCGTTAATGCTTTTTCAGATGCTTCAATACCTTGAGGAACACCTTTATTTATTTTAGGAAATTGCTCTTGTACTTTATTAGCTTTTGCTAATGCACTTTCAATTTCAGGCATTTTAGCATTAAGCGCAGTAATTAATTTAGCAGCTTGGTTAATCTCACCCATTTTACTGTTTACTTCATTAATCTTGTCTACACCTTCATTAATATCTCCTTTGTAATTACCTAGCGCTTCGAATTCATCTTTATAATGAGTGATGTCATCTTGATGTTCGTCAATTTCTATTACCTTTTCTTTAAATTCTTCTATTTTAGGAAGATTATCTTCAGCGGTAAATACAGCATTTTTAATTTTACTCATAGTAGGTAATTCATTTTCAATGTCTAAACCGACTTGATTCGCTTCTTTTAATAATGCTTGCGTAGCATTCTCGCCAAATTCTTTATTTAAAGAATCTACAATTGAAGATGCACCAGCGTTTGTCATTTTAGGTGCAATAGCATTTAATTTCTCGTTTACTTTGTAATCGATGACTGCTTTCTTTGGTTTTTTATTATATATACTTGTGACTTCTTCAGAAAAAGTCTTATGCAAATATATAGAAGCATAATAATCACCTTTTTCGACACCATTGTCAGCCTTTTTACGATTTACAAATTCCCATCCGAACTTATCGTTTTTCTTTAATTGTTTAACTAATTGGTCACCTACGTTAATATCTTTCCCTTCAACTTTGGCACCTTTATCCTCGTTTACGACCGCAATTTTAATACCTTCAGTATTGTTGTAAGGGTCCCATGTAGAACTTAAATTAAACCAAGCATAGAATGATGGCAAAATTGAAAGCCCTAATAATAATATAATTACAAACGGCACACGTCTTATATTTTTAATGTCTTCTATAAAAATTTCAAATGGTTTTTTCAAAAGCACAACTCCTTATCTATTAGTACATGCCATGTACTATAATAATCAATACCGTTATCATAACCCATGTTCAAAATCAATTCAATAATATTTTTACTATATCACTATATTTATTTGGTATTATATAGCTCTAAAAGTGATAGTAATAGGTATATCAGTATATTAAAATAGAATATCTTTCTATTTTATATTTGCGATTTTTAATAGAAAAAGCCCTTTTCAAAGAATTAAGTTTTAATGTCTACTTTGAAAGAGGCTATTTGAAATTGTATTTTATTAATTACTCGCTAAACCAATTTATTTTATTTAATTGCTTACTAATATTGATTTGTTTTACTTCTTGGAAAGATTCTAAACCGTAAGTACCTAACCCTCGGCCTATACCAGAATGTTTATAGCCACCCCAAGGATTTTCATTGAAAGCAGTATGGTAATCATTAACCCACGTGATACCTGCTTTTACTTTACGAATAACACGAAGGGCGCGCTCTTGATCGTCTGTGAACACAGCGCCTGCTAATCCGTATTTTGTATTATTGGCAAGTTGTATTGCTTCAGCTTCAGTTTTGAATTTTTGGAATACAGCGACCGGTCCGAAAATTTCTTCTTGGACTATACGCATTTCTGGTGTAGTATCACCAAATGCTGTAGGAGCGATGAAGTATCCATTTTGATGTTCACCTTCTGTTAATGGATAACCTCCACATAATAGTTTGGCACCTTCATTTTGTCCGATATTAATATAATTTAATATCTTTTCATATTGATCTTTATTAGTAATTGCACCCATTTCTGAATTTTCATCCATACCTGGTCCTACTTTAATTTTGCTTGCGCGCTCAGTAAACTTTTCTACGAATACATCATAAATATTTTCATGTAATAAAATACGTGAACCTGATGTACATACTTGTCCAGCACCCATATAAATACCGTATAGCGCTATATCTACCGCTGCATCAATATTTGTATCTTCAAATATGATATTAGGTGATTTACCACCAAGTTCTAAAGATACATTTTTAAGTGTAGTTGTAGCGTTTCTCATAATATGTTGGCCAGTCTTTGTGCTTCCAGTAAATGAAATCATATCCACATCATCATTAGATGTCATTTCATCTCCTATAATTGCGCCATCGCCCATAATCAAGTTTGCAACACCTTCCGGTAGACTAACCGATTCAAATATTTCAAATAAACGATGTAATGTCATTGGTGTGCTTTCTGCTGGCTTTACGACAATCGTATTACCTGCTGCGAGTGCAGGAGCGATTTTCCAAACAGCCATTAAAAGAGGGAAGTTCCAAGGCACAATTAAACTCACTACTCCAATAGGTTCGTGAACAATGAAGCTTTCTGTTTCGTCATTATCAATTGTTTGTTCCTGTGTTTCATTCTGAATTAATTCACTATAATATCTAAAGCAACTTGCTGAATCTTGGACATCATAACGGGATTCTGCTAAAGTTTTTCCATTATTTAAAGTTTCTATTTTAGCAAGTTCATCTTCATGCGCTTCAATTTGATCGGCAATTTTTTCTAAATAATTTGCGCGTGTCTCCACATCTAACTCCGACCAATTTGAAGAATCAAACGCTTGCCTTGCAGCTTTAATCCCATCTTTCGCATCTTGACGTTTCCCTTCTGTAACTTGTGCAAGTACTTCACTTGTCGCTGGATTTATAATTTCTCTAGTTTTTAAACTATCTCGCCAAATTCCATCTATATACATTTGTAATCGTCCCATATTTGCAACCTCCCAAAATGTTGTTCACTATAATACTAGATAAAATTAGTTTTTTTAGCAAATTGCACAAAATCACATATAAGTTCAAAATACTGATATATCTGTGAAATGAGTTGAGTGAAATGAGTTGATATAATACATTTTAAAAATATTATTTGTATAATGCTACAAAAATAAAAGTATGGAAAGTTGAATTAATAATAAACAGTGTTACCATAATATAGTCAGTTCGATTACTAGCTTTTAGATTTTATTAATTATTTTATAAAAGGGGTTATTAATATGAATAATAAAATTGATTATACAGTTGCAAATGTCATAGTAGATAAATTAACAGAGGCAGATGTCGATACAATTTTTGGGATTGTAAGTATACATAATATGCCGATTTATAATGCGATTGCCCAAGACGGGCGCATTAAGCTTGTTACAGCGCGTGGTGAAAGTGGTGCTGTAAATATGGCAGATGGTTATGCACGTACGAGTGGAAAAATGGGTGTAGTGCTTACAAGTACTGGTGCAGGTGCTGGAAATGGTGCGGGCTCTTTAACAGAATCTTGGAATGCAGAAACACCGCTTTTACATATTACGGGTGAGATTGATTCAAACTATATCGGTAAACATAAGCGTTACATTCATGAATGTAAAGATGAGTTAGGCATGATGGAAGCTGCAAGTAAAGCTGCTTATCAATTAGATTCACCATATCAAATTCATGACTTTATGTCTCATGCTATAAAAGAAGCACAAAATACCCCAACGGGACCAATTACAGCAATTATTCCTACGAATTTACAACATGTGAAACTGCCGAAGCATGAAGTAATAGAAACAGCTACTCAAGTTGAACAACAAGATATTGTGATACCTGAAGAAGTTATAGAAACGATTGTAAATGCGAAAAAACCAATCATTTGGGTAGGTGGCGGTGTAATTAAAGCAGGTGCGACAGACGCTTTACAACACCTTGTAAATAAATTGCAGGCCGCAGTGATTACGAGCGAATCAGGTAAAGGTGCATATCCAGAAACTTCAGATCTATGTTTAGCAAATAATTCAGTACATCCTGAAGTTACGAAATTATTGAAAGAATCAGATGTTTTAATTACAATCGGAACGCATTTGCGTGGTGAAGATACGCTGAATTGGGAGCTCGAATTACCGCAAACACATATTGATATTAATTCAAACCCAGAACACATCAATAAGAACTATATTGCATCTAAATCAATCATTGGGGATGCAAACACAGTTTTAGAATCATTAAATCATGCACTTAAATCAAAGCATGTACAAATTGATGAAAGTTATGTTAAACAAATTGCTAATATTAAAGCTCAGATGTATAAAGCATTAAGCGATGATGTTTCACCTTACAACCAAATTGCTGAAAGTATGAATCAACTGCTAGCAGAAGATGATGTAGTCGTAAGAGATGTCACTGTGCCAGCATACTGGTGGGGCAATCATTTAATTCAATTTACGAAACCTCGCACATCAATTTATACAGTAGGCGGTGGTATTGGACAAGGCTTGCCATTAGCTATCGGTGCACAAATGGGCACAAAACAACGTCGCGTAGTTAATATGGCTGGTGACGGAGGATTTATGGTCAATGCTGGAGAATTAGCTACACTTGCTGAACAAGATTTACCAGTTATCACTTTGCTATTTAAAGATGGTGGCTACGGTATTTTACGTTATTTACAAAGTGCAGCTTATGATTATAACGAAGGTGTGGACCTTCATACACCAGACTTTAAAATGCTAAGTGAGTCTGTAGGTATACATGCAGAAGTAGTTGAAAATATAGACGAATTCCATAAAACTTTCGAGCACGCACTACAACTTAATAAACCTGCTTTTATTATTGTTGATATGGATAAAGTTGGACCTACAAATGTTCCTTATTCAGAAGATGAAGCTTATATAGAAAGCTTCCGTCCACAAGAAAAGTTCTAAAATACAAGAGTTAAAAACATCAAGCTGTTAGTTAAAAGTAACGGTTTGATGTTTTTATTTTATATAAATATTTAAAATATTTTCTATTTATAACCAATGTTTTTCAAATTATTTTTTAATTTATATTTTAAATAATAATTTTATTTAATAATAGTTTACATAAGTATATATAGGGTACTATTTAAACAAGAGATTAGAGCTCTTGCCAAGTTATTCACCATGAAAGCGAGTTAGAGGGATTAAAGTCCTGACTCGCTTTTTTTAATCACAAACGAATTTTAAATTAATATAAAACTCATTAGGAGATTAAATAATGAAAAGGCTAATACTATCCATTTCTGTGTACTGGTTTGTTGTACAAATGATTATTTCTACATTGGGTACTTTAATAGATAAACGTTACTTCGAAAAATATCATTTTTTATTTAAATCATGGCCAATAGAATCAGAAGGAAGGCTATGGGAAAAGTTATTTAAAGTGAAATCTTGGAAGAAATTACTTCCAGATGGACACAAAATGAATCACGCAATTAAAAGTAAAAAGACTATAGAAAAATTAGAATCTGAACAGTACATCAATGATTTTATTTTAGAAACGAGAAGGGCTGAATTTATACATCTGTTATCTATGTTGCCAGCTTTAGTATTCTTGAAATCATCTAGAAAAGTTAAACTTATAAATATTGTATACGCAATTGTTTCTAATGTACCTATTATCATTGTCCAACGTTATAATAGGCCGAAATTAGAAAGGTTTTATTATAAAAAGTTCGTTGAAAGAAAGGGGAAACACAATGAATAAAAATATAGTTGTCATTGGAGGTGGCTTAGGTGGTATTTCTGCTGCCATTAGAATGGCTCAAGAAGGCTATACAGTAGATTTATATGAACAAAATAATCATATTGGTGGGAAAGTAAATCGCTTAGATGTTGAAGACTTTGGATTTGATTTAGGGCCTTCTATTTTAACGATGCCTAAAATATTTAAGCGACTTTTTAATTATAGTAACCGTAATTTAGAAGATTATGTCACTATTAAAAAGCTTGATTTACAAATTAGAAATTTCTTTCCAGATGGCACGGTTTTAGATTTTTATGATCAAATAGAAGATATTTTAAAAAATAATGAAATGGTAACTGAAAAAGATGCAAAAGAACTCAACAATTTTATGAATTATGCGAAAAGCATTCATGATATTGCAGAAAAAGGCTACTTTAATGAGGGTTTAGATAGTTTAACTTCTATTGTTAAATATCATGGTCCTTTTGAAGCTTTAAAGAAATTCGATTATTTTCATACGATGCAACAAGCCATTAACAAGAGGGTTACTAATGAATATTTAAGAGAAATTCTTGGTTATTTCATTAAATATGTTGGGTCTTCTTCCTATGATGCCCCAGCAGTTTTAACACTTTTACCTCAAATGCAGTTTGAAGAAGGCTTATGGTACGTAGAAGGTGGTATTCACAAATTAGCAGATGCGATGAAACAACTTGCAGAAGAATCAGGCGTGAATATTCATTTAGGAGAGAAAGTGATTGATATGCATTTGAATGATTCTAAAGATATTGAATCTATCACTTTAGAAAACGGTCCAACAATTTATGCTGATTACTTTATTTCAAATATGGAAGTATTGCCTTTATATCAAAAATTATTAAATTTCGAACAAAACAAAATAGATAAATTAGAAAAAAAGTACGAACCTGCGAGCTCAGGTTATGTTATCCATTTAGGTGTGAATAAACTGTATCCTCAATTAAAGCATCATAACTTTTTCTTTTCATCGAATTCTAAAAGGAACTATGACGAAGTGTTTCATAAATATCAATTACCTCAAGATCCAACGATTTATGTTGTAAATCCTAATAAAACGGACGCTACTCAAGCAACTAATGGGTACGAAAATATAAAAATTTTACCGCATATACCTTATATACAAGATAAACCTTTTACTGAAGCACAATACAAAGCATTCTATGAGTTAATTCTGGATAAGTTAGAAAGTATGGGTTTAACAGATTTAAGGAAACATATCGTATATGAAGATATATGGACGCCCAATAGAATTGCTTCAACGTATGGTTCGCATAAAGGGGCTATATACGGAGTAGTATCTGATCGTAAGAAAAATAAAGGTTTTAAATTTCCTAAACATAGTAAATACGTTAATAATTTATACTTTGTTGGTGGAACAGTTAACCCTGGAGCAGGTATGCCAATGGTTACTTTAAGTGGAATGCAAGTTGCAGATATGCTGATTCAAAAGAAAGAAAGCAGTGATTAAATGATCGTAATAAACTATTTTATTTCATTAATGATTGTTATTTGGTCGATGATTAGCGGCAAGTTGATGTTCCTTTACAGAAGATTGATTGATGTTAACCAAATGACAGCAGAAACACCGCCAATTAGTATTATTATACCTGCTAGAAATGAACGATCTAATCTTCCGAAGTTATTAAAATCTATCAATGCAAACAATACAAGGACTGAAGTAATAGTCGTTGATGATGACTCTACTGATGATACTCGTGGTATCGCTGAAGCATGTGGTGCCAAGGCAATCCAAGTGAGCGGGCACTCTAAATATAAAGGTAAATCTAATGCGTGTTGGCAAGGAGCATTACAAGCTAGTCATTCATTTTTACTTTTTATAGATGCTGACGTTGAATTGACAGCAAAAGAAAGCTTATCACGTATATACGGACAATATGAGAAGCAGTCATGTAAAGGCCTATTATCTATTCAGCCATACCATATGATTAAGAATAAATATGAAAATTTATCAGCTATCTTTAATTTATTTACATTAGTCGGTATGAACGCATTTTCATATAAGCATCACAACAATAAAAATATAGGAGCTTTTGGACCAGTTGTATTTACAAATAAACAAGATTATTTAACAACTGAAGGGCATCTCAACGCACAAGGAGCTATTATAGAAGGTTTTGCGATTAGCAAAGCTTATGACAAGTTAGGCTTACCTGTGGAAATATATGAAGGAGCAAATATCGTTAACTTTAGAATGTATCCAGAAGGATTATCCAGCTTAGTCAATGGGTGGTCTAAACATTTTGCTTCAGGTTCATCTATCACGAAACGAAGTGTGATGTTTATGACGATGAGTTGGTTATTTGGATCAATTACATCTGTCTTACTCATAATATTTGGGTTAAAGAAAAGTATGAAAGCTCTGATAATATCGTTAATAATGTATGGAAGTTATGCGTTACAATTTCTAATTTTAATTAAAAGAGTAGGGAATTTTAATAAAGTAATATCACTATTACATCCTGTTTTTTCATTATGCTTTGTCATCATTCACGCAAAATCATGGATGGATATACATGTTTTTAAAACAGTTAAATGGAAAGATAGAAAAATAGATTTGAATGCTAAATTGGAATATAGAGGTGAGAAGGAATGAAACAGTTAGATAAAGACTATAATTATTGTCATAACATTATGAAGACCCACTCAAAAACTTTTTCTAATGCTTTTGATTTTTTAAAAATAGATAAAAAAAGAGCAGTTTGGACTGTTTATGCGGTTTGTCGTATCATAGACGATAGTATTGATAGAGATCAAGACTTAAATCAGTTATTAAAAATAGAGTCCGATTTAGATGCTATTTATAATGATGATTCTAAAGATTTTGAAAGTAATGTTGCTATTATGAGAGCATTTAAAGACACACTGAAATATTATGCTATACCACATCAACCTCTCTTAACATTAATCCAATATGTTAAAAATGATTTAGAATTACGTCAAATTAAGACGGAAGAACAGTTCTTTAATTATTGCTACGGTGTTGCGGGTACAGTTGGAGAACTATTGATACCTATATTAGCTTCGAAAAATCATAGTAATTATTCATCAGCAAGAGAAGCTGGTATTGATTTAGGTAAAGCAATGCAAATCACTAATATATTAAGAGATGTTGGGGAAGATTTTAAAGAAAATCGAGTTTATATAAGTGAAGAGAAGTTAAATCAATATGAAATAAAACTATCAGACATTTATCAACATGGTGTTACAAAATCCTATATCAATCTATGGGAGAGTTATGCTTATGAAGCACGTCTACTGTATGAAAAAGCTTTAAATAGAATTAAATATTTTGATGAAGATGTGCAATATATTATTGAATTGGCTGCTCGTGCTTATTTTGAAATTTTAGAAGAAGTAAGAAAATCGAATTACACTTTGCATACAAAAGTTTATGTAAATAAAGTGAGAAAGATATCAATATATAATGAAATCATGTCAAAATATAAAAGGAGGGGAACACCATGAAGATTGGAATTGTAGGTGGAGGCGTTTCAGGCTTGGCTGCTGCAGCAAGGTTATCTGCAAATGGACATCAAGTTGATCTATATGAAAAAGGGGAGCAAGTTGGTGGTAGAATGAACCAAATCAAACAAGATGGATTTACGTTTGATATGGGTCCAACTATTGTCATGATGCCTGAAATATATCGTGATGTATTCAGTTACGCAAACAGAAACATGGATGAATACTTAGAAATTAAACAGTTACCTTACATTTATGATGTTTATTTTAGTGAGGATGATAAAGTAAGAGTTCCGACGGATTTAGCTCAACTAAAAGACATGTTAGAAAGTATTGAACCTGGTTCCACACACGGCTTCATGTCTTTTCTAACTGACATATACAAAAGATACGAAATTGCTCGTAAATACTTTTTGGAGCGTGCTTTTAGAAAGCCAACAGATTTCTATAATCCATTTACTTTATACCAAGGCTCGAAATTAAAAACACTCGATACTGCTGATAAGCTTATTGCAAAATATGTAGATAATGAAAAAATTCAAAAGTTATTAGCATTTCAAACGTTGTATATTGGTATAGATCCAAAACGTAGCCCCTCTTTATATTCAATTATACCTATGATTGAGCTTATGTTTGGAGTTCACTTTATCAAAGGTGGCATGTATAGTTTTGTAAATGCACTTGAACAGTTAAATCGAGAATTAGGCACTCAAATTTATACGAATTCAAGCGTTGATGAAATCATAATTGATCAAAGGTTGAAGCGTGCGGAAGGTCTAAAAATAAATGGTAAAATTGAAAAATATGACAAAATATTATGCACGGCAGATTTTCCTTATGCTAAATCAGAATTAATAAAAAAAGAAAACCAGCCTAAAAAATATACTACTGAAAAAATTAATAATATGGAATATTCCTGTTCAGCATTTTTAATGTATTTAGGTTTAGACAAAGACTTAACAGATGAACTTTTGATACATAATATTGTTTTCTCAGAAGATTTTAGCAATAACATTGAAGAGATTTTCGAAGGGGAACTATCAGAAGATCCATCCATTTACGTATACGCTCCTAGCGTAGAAGATGAAACGTTAGCACCAGAAGGAAAAACAGGTGTATATGTATTAATGCCTGTTTCAGAATTAAAAACAGGTAAAGTCGATTGGTCAGATGAGAAATCCATCAAACACGCGAAAAATATCATTTATAAAAAGTTATCAACTGTAAAATCATTAAACAACATAGAAGAACATATAGTGACAGAAATGATATTTACGCCAGAAGATTTCAAAGATAAATACAATGCTAAATTCGGATCAGCATTTGGTTTAATGCCAACATTGGCACAAAGTAATTATTATAGACCACCCAATGTAAGTAGAGAATATGCTAACTTATACTTCGCAGGCGCAAGCGTACACCCAGGCGCTGGCGTACCAATCGTACTTACAAGCGCAAAAATTACAACCGAAGAAATGCTGAAAGATATGAAAGATGGGAAATAGGTAATGAAATAGCGTAAGCATCAAGGGTTGTGTTACGTGAGTCAACGTTGAAGTTAATTCAATAAGTAAAGGGCTAAGACATTTATTTTTGTCTTAGCCCTTATTTCATATTACTTTCTTTTTTGAGTTTTTTCGTCTTATTTTTAAGTTTAAATTACCTATGATTGCTGCTGAAGTGATAACTAATAATATACCTATAATTTGCCATATATTTAATACATCACCTAAGAAAATTACGCCAGATAGTATAGCAATAATTGGTTCCATCGTTGATAAAATGGAGGCTGTGCTTGCTTCTAGGTTTTTTAGACCAGATGTATATAATAGGTATGCTAGAACAGTAGCGATTAGTGACAATGCTATTGACGGAGTTAGTACTTCTATTTTAGTAAATTGATTGGCTTTTGTTGTGATATCACTAAAGATAAGCATGAAAATAGCAGTATATAAGAAATTATAAGTTGTGATTGTTAATGCTGAATATTTACGTGTGATAGGTTTGCTGAAAATAGTGTACAGTGCGAAACAAAACCCTGATAACAGTCCAAGTATGAGTACACTTATAGAAACTTCTATATCACCACTTGGTAAAAATCCAACAACGAAGCTACAACCAAAGACAGCTATGATTAATGCTAATATCTTTTTAATAGTAAATGCTTCTTTGAAAAATATTCTACTTAAAATCGTGACAAAAATTGGCCCTGTATATAAAAGTGTGACCGCTAAAGAAAGTGTTGATTGAGAAAAAACTTCAAAGTAAAAATAATTAAACAACGCTGTACTTAAAATACCTGCACATGCAAAGTTAATATGATCTTTTAAATTTGTTTTTAAGAGATGAGGATATCGTATCAACATAAAAATAAACAAAAACACAAATGTGAATACACCTCGAATAGCCACGACTTCCCATGCAGTAAACCCTTCTTTGTATAAAGGATTAACAAATAAGCCAATAGTTCCCCATAAACCCGCGCCACACATTGTCATGATATATGTTTGTAAATTCGTGCGCTTCACAACATAACCCCCAATCAAAGATATTAAATACAGTATAAAGGTTTCAGTGTAAAAAAACTTCTTTATATTTAAGTTCTTTAAAAAATTAAATAATTATTCATGTTAAATACCTGAAAATTATATAATTCACAATATTGTAACTATTCACATTTCGTTTAATTTGTTATATCATTTAAATTGTATTGGAAATTAAATTTTAAAGGAGTGAGCACATGAATAAGTTTTCGAAATATGTTGTAACGGCTTTATTAACGGGAGCTTTCACAGTTTCAGCACCACTCTCTACATACTCACCTGTAGCGAATGCAAGCGGATCAGGTGCACCAACGATGGAACAGGAGAAACAGCAGCAACAAACCGATCTTGGTTCTGAGAATATCATGGCTGTTTCATGGTATCAAAATTCAGTAGAAGCTAAAGCTCTATATTTACAGGGGTACAATAGTGCTAAAGTGCAACTGGATAAAGAAATTAAGAAGAATGATGGGAAAGAAAAACTTGCTATCGCACTTGATTTAGATGAAACAGTTTTAGATAATTCGCCTTATCAAGGATATGCGACATTAAACAACAAAGAGCATCCAGAAGGTTGGCATGAATGGATAGAAGCAGCAAAAGCAAAACCAGTATACGGTGCTAAATCTTTCTTAGAATATGCAGATAAAAAAGGTGTAGACATTTACTACATAACTGACAGAGATGAAGATAAAGACTTCGAAGCAACTAAAAGAAACTTAAAAGAACAAGGTATTCCACAAGCAACTGATGATCATATCATGTTAAAAGGCAAAGATGATAAGAGTAAAGAACCACGTAGAAAACAAGTGGAAAAAGATCATAAACTTGTGATGTTATTTGGAGATAACATTTTAGACTTCGGTGACCCTGAAAAACCAACTGCTAAAGAACGTGAAAAATTCATTCAAGAACATAAAGATGATTTCGGTAAGAAATACATTATATTCCCAAATCCTATGTATGGAAGCTTTGAAGCAACATTGTATAACAACAACTATGATATTAGCGACGAAGAAAAAGATCAGCTAAGAAAACAATCAATTAAACAAATTAACCCATCAACAGGTGAAGTTGAATAAAATTTAAGCAAAGTAAATGGATTATATACAGTTGAACAAGCTAAAAATTATTAAATTTTTATTTTAAGCTAGTTCCATATTAAGTATATGGGACTAGCTTATTTCTATATAAAAATAAACAATAAAAGATGGGAGAATCATTTATAAAAAGAGATAGCATAAATGAGGAGGGGTAAAATGAATGGTGATTTATGGTTGATATTAATCACAATACTAGGTATAGGATTATTACTATATTTAGTAATGGTCTCAAAAATGCAGGCGTTTGTTGCTCTTTTAATTTCTAGTATTCTTATTGGACTAGCTTCAGGTATGAACTTGAACAAAATTGTAGAAACTGTTGAAGAAGGAATGGGAGGAACATTAGGCTTTATAGCTGTAGTAGTTGGCCTCGGCGCTATGTTCGGAGAAGTATTAAAAGTCTCTGGTGGTGCAGAAAGGTTAGCTTTGACGATGGTTAATAAATTTGGAGAAAATAAAGCACAATGGGCACTAGGTATAACAGGTTTCATTGTTTCCATTCCGGTATTTTTAGATGTGGCATTAGTGATATTAATTCCTATCGTTTATAGTTTAGCCCAGAAAGCTAAAAAGCCAATTTTATTCTATGGTATCCCTTTATTAGCTGGGTTGGCAGTTACACATGCATTCGTACCTCCAACGCCTGGTCCTATAACGGTAGCAAAAATGCTAGGAGTAGATTTGGGGTGGGTTATTCTATTTGGTATTATAGCCGGTATTCCTGCTATGATTTTAGCGGGTCCTATTTTTGGAACATTTATAAGTAAAAAAGTACACTTAGATATGCCAGACATCGCTAAATTACATGGAGAAGTAAAAGATATAAAATCAGAAAAAGACTTACCTAGCTTTGCTTTAGTAGTAAGTCTAATCTTAATTCCGCTAATACTAATACTCATTAACACTGTGTCGGGGGTAGTCTTACCGGACGGTCTTGCTAAGGATATTCTAACGTTTATTGGACATCCATTTATCGCTTTAATTATTACAGTACTTTTAACATTTTGGTTATTAGGAACTAGAAGAGGTTACACTAAAAGCGATATTCAGGAGATTGCAACTAAAGCTTTAGAACCAGCCGGTATTATCATTTTAATTACTGGTGCAGGTGGAGTGTTCAAACAAACGTTAATAGACAGTGGCGTAGGTAAGGTGATGGGTGAGTTTATGGCACAATCTAACTTACCAATCGTAATGGTCGCATTTCTAATAGCGTTATTTGTTCGTGTAGCACAAGGTTCAGCAACAGTCGCAATGGTTACAGGAGCAGGATTAGTATCACCTATCATAGCCGATATGTCAGTGTCACAACCAGTATTAGGATTAATTACAATTTCTATCGCAGCAGGATCTACAGCCGTTTCACATGTGAATGACTCAGGGTTCTGGTTAGTAAATAGATTCTTCGGAATGACAGAAAAACAAACCCTTAAAACATGGACAGTTATGGAAACAATTGTAGGTTTCGTAGGATTTGCTGTTGTAATGATTTTAAGTTTGTTTATTAAATAATCAAGTTGTTAATTAAAGCTACTAGTTTATTTGAGACTAGTAGTTTTTTGTATGGTTGTGCAAGGCTAATAGGCACTTCATTTTTCTTTTGCTTTGCACAGTAAGCTAACTTAATAAAAATGGTAAAATTAGCTTAAATGAGATTTTATTTATATGTTAATAGGATATATTTAGTTGGATTATTTATAACAAAATATATTAATTTGGGGGGATGATTTTGGAAAACTTATACACACTACAGTTTTTATATATAAATAAATATAGGTTTTTACAAGGTTGGAGCGATTATGATGGTGGCGTATTATTTTCAATCATTCGTTATATTATTAAAGGTTCTGGTGAATTTACGATAAATGGTGAAAACTATCGAGTGCAAGAAGGCGATATTCTATGTATACCTCAAAATGCTACTTTAGTAAGTGAGGCTATGGACTCAAATATAGAATTTATTAGTTTAAGATTTAGAGCAGATATACATAAATATGGAGAACTACAAAAATTATTAATGATTGATCTTCCTAATCATATTCGTTTTGATGACGCCACTATAAGAAAACTTTGTGGTAATTTATTTGTAAACATGAATGATTTATTTATTAGAGATGAAGTAGGGCAGAATTATAAGCTTTTAGGACAATTATATTATTTAATTGGAACAATAAAATCACATTTGAAAGATACAGTTATAACTCAAAAGGTAGTTCCTCAATTAGAAACTAACCATAATAATGATAGAAGAATTATTCAAACTATAGAATATATAAAAAATAATTTAAGTACTGCACATCATATTGCTACATTAGCAAGTATGGTTGATTTGAGTGAATCTCAGTTTAGGTTATTATTTAAAAGTTTTACAGGTAAATCTCCTAGAACTTATATTTATGAATACAAGATGACATCAGCAGCTGAATTGTTATTACATACGAATTTGAAAATAAATGAAATTGCTCTTCAAGTAGGTTATGAAGACGCAAATTATTTTACTAGACAATTTAAATATGTCTATGGGTTATCACCAAGGGCGTATAGAAACTATAGAAACTAGCATAATAATTGGTTTATGCTAGTTTTCGTTGTTTTATGTGCTATTTTTCATATCGATAATTATATATACTATTTTGTAAGCGCTTACTACATAGGGGGGAGTCCATGAAAAGTAAAATTATTTATTTATTACTAGCTTCTATACTTATTTTAACTTCTTGTGGTCAAAAAGATGATTCTGAGACTTCTAATAAAACATCAAATGAATTAGAGGGTGAAATCACTTTTTGGCATTCATTTACACAAGGACCTAGGAAAGAATATATAGAGAAAAAAGCTAAAGCTTTTATGAAAAAACATCCAAAGGTGAATATAAAAATTGAAACTTTTGCGTGGCCAGAATTTCATACAAAATGGACAACAGGGGTCCAAGCGGGGCAAGTACCAGACATTTCTACAGCTATGCCAAATGACGTTTCACTCATGATAGATGCAGATGTCTTATCAGATGTTGATAGTGTAGTTAGTGATATTGGTGAAGACAAATTTTATCATGGACCATTGAAAGAAGGAGAAAAAGATGGAAAGCATTACTCCTTACCTTTATATTCACATGCGCAAGTTATGTGGTATAGAAAAGATTTACTTAATGAAGTAAATGAAGAAGTACCTGAAACATGGGATGACTTTAAAAGGGTAACAGATAAGGTTTCGAAAAAAGGAACATTTGGCGTTTCTGTTCCTATGGGTACAGGAGACATGATGGCTAGTAGATTTTTAAATTTTTATGTTAGATCCCATCATGAAAAATTAGTTGAAAATGGAAAAGCAGACTTAACAAATGAAGTAGCAATAGATGGCATTAATTATTGGATTGATAGATATCATAAAAACTCTCCTAAGGGATCTCTTAATTTTAAAGTGCTTGACCAAGCTAATTTATTCTATCAAGGGAAAACAGCGTTTGATTTTAATAGTGGGTTCCAAATATCAGGAGTTGAAACTAATTCACGAGATTTACTAAATAAAATAAGCGCTGCACCAATACCAAAAGAAAAGGCTTCTGATAAGGACAAAGGTATTGAAACTACAAATGTACCAATAGTTTTATGGAAACAGAGTAAACATAAAGATATCTCGAGGGCGTTTTTAAAAGAACTATATAGTGAAGATGATTATGTAGATTTCTTACTTTCAACACCTGGAGGTATGTTACCTGTACTAAAAGGTATTTCTGATAAGCCGAAATATCAAGAAAACCCAACTATAAAACGATTCAAACCAGAAATTGACATGATAGAAAAACAAATTTCACAAGGAACAGCGATTGGTATGGAAGATGGACCGAATATAGAGGCAAGTATACTAACTACTCAAAATATTATTGAGGAAATGTTCCAAGAAATCGTTACTACGGATATTAGTACTGAAGATGCCGCAAAGAAAGCTGAGGAAAAGTTGAATAGACAGTTTGAAATTATGAATAGGTAGGTGAAGAAAATGTATCAATTAAAAGAAAATTTTAAAAAGATGGATAAAGTAGGTATGTTATTTATTCTACCTTCATTATTGATTGTTGTATTGTTACTAATCTACCCTATTTTTTCAAGTATATATTTTAGTTTTACATCTAAGAACTTGATTAAGTCGGATTACGATATGGTTGGATTTGAAAACTTTAAATTTGTACTAAGTTCAAAAGAATTTTATGAAGCATTATGGATTTCAGTAAAATGGACAGTCTTGTCAATAATGGGACAAGTAGTAGTTGGATTTATTGCTGCATTAACGCTCAATAAACTACCAAAATTCTCTGGGTTATTTAGAGTTTTACTCATCATACCTTGGGCATTTCCTACTATTGTTATTGGCTTTTCATGGAAATGGTTATTAAATGATGTTTCAGGTGTTATACCAAATTTATTAACAACGATTGGAATAACAAGTGCAAATGTAGATTTCTTATCTAACAACACACTTGTATTTGGAACAGTCGTGTTTATAAATATTTGGTTTGGCGCTCCGTTGTTTATGGTTAACATTCTTTCAGCATTAAAAACAATTCCAAATGAACAATACGAAGCTGCTGTTATGGATGGTGCTAACGCGTGGCAATCATTTACGAATATTACTTTAAGACATATTCGAAGTGTCATTGGATTATTAATTGTATTAAGAACAATATGGGTCTTTAATAACTTTGAATTACTATTCTTAATAACTGGTGGAGGCCCAAGTGGTGCAACGACAACCTTACCTATATATGCTTATAAAACTGGTTGGGGCTTGATGCAATTAGGTACTGCATCATCTATTACAATATTACTTTTAATATTCTTGATTTCAGTAAGTTTCTTTTATTTCAAAGTGTTAGATAAATGGGAAAGTGAGGATAGATAATTATGAAGAAAAAACATTTAGTTAACGTAGGACTATATACAATAATGATTATTTTAACAATTATTGCTGTTTTTCCATTTCTTTGGATTTTACTATCTTCATTTAAGTCATCAACAGAGTTATCGAATAATCCTTTAACTCTAATACCTAAGGATTTCACTATTGAATATTACAAACAAGTTTTATTTGATTTAGGTTTTGTTAAAAACATAAGAAATAGTTTAATTGTTTCACTAGCAGCCACGTTAATTACTATTGTCGTCTCTGCATTAGGAGCATATGGAATTGTGAGGTTCTTTCCAAGATTCGGAAAGTTAATGACTAAAATTCTAATTGCGACTTATATGTTTCCTCCTATATTGTTAGCAATTCCTTATACAATCGTGATTGTGCAAATGGGATTAATGAATACATGGACTGGACTAGTAATAACATATTTATCTTTTTCAATACCTTATGCAGTATGGATGTTAATAGGATTTTTTAGTACCGTACCATTTGAAATTGAAGAAGCGGCAAAGATAGATGGGGCTGGTAGATTTGTGATCTTTAGTAAAATAGTTCTTCCAATTGTTATGCCTGGTATAGTTGCGACAGCAGTGTATACCTTTATCAATACATGGAATGAATTCTTGTTTGCATTGTTACTTATTAATAGTACAAATAAAATGCCTATTTCAATTGCATTATATTCTTTAAATGGATCAGAAATATTGGATTGGGGACAAATGTTAGCAGCTTCAGTAATTATTGTCCTACCATCAATAATATTCTTTATGTTTATACAGAAAAAAATTGCTGCTGGGCTTTCAGAAGGCTCAGTTAAATAGAAAGGAAAATTTTATGAAACAAATTAATTATGGTGTTATAGGTGCAGGATACTTTGGAAAAGAACTAGCTAGAATAATAACAAAATTAGACAACGCTAAAGTGGTTTCTGTTTATGATGTGGATAAAAAAAATAGTAAAAGTTTAGCCGAAGAAATAAATTGTGAATTCGATATCGATTTGGAAAAAATTTGTAGAAGGTCAGACATTGATGTGGTTATAATAGCATCACCAAATGCTTATCATAAAGAATCTGCAATTTTAGCTGCCAAGCATAAAAAACATATATTTTGCGAGAAGCCGATAGCACTTAATTATAAAGATTGCTATGAGATGATTGAAGAAGCCAAGAAAAATAACGTATTTTTTATGGCAGGACATGTAATGAACTTTATGGATGGTGTAAGAGAAGTAAAACAAATTATAAACCGTGGGGAAATAGGTGAAGTTTTATTCTGTCATGCTGAACGTAATGGTTGGGAAGAACGACAAGAAGAAGTCAGCTGGAAAAAGAAAAGAAATATATCAGGGGGACACCTCTATCATCATATACACGAATTAGATTTCATTCAATTTATTATGGGACCAGCAGTTCAAGCTACAATGGTTGGTGGCAATGTTGCTCATAATGGTGAAAAATTTGGTGATGAAGATGATATGTTATTAATTACATTAGAATTTAAAGAAAATAAATATGCAACGCTTCAATATGGTTCTGCTTTTAGATGGTCAGATCATTTTGTCAAAATTCAAGGTACAGAAGGGGCTATACTAATAGATTTACAAGATGTGAAAGTTGTATTAAGAAAAAATAATGAAGATAAGCAATTTTTATTACATCGTAATAAAGAAGAAGATGAAGATAGAACAAACATATATAAGGGCAGTAAAGATGACGGGGCCATAATGTATGGTAATCCTGAAAAAAAACCACCTTTGTGGTTACAAGGAATTATGCAAAGAGAAATGAACTATTTACATGAGTTATTAAATGGTATGGAAGCTTCAGAAGAGTTCAAACCACTCGTTGATGGAACAGCAGCAATGTCATCCATTGCGACTGCAGATGCACTAACAAAATCCAAAGAAGAAAATAAGAAAGTAAAAATAGAAGAGGTAGTGAATAATGATAATCGATGAACTAAAAAACATTCATTTATATAAAAATATAATTCCAAAAGAAATCATTGAGGATATAAAGGGAAATTTAAATGGAGAACCACAAGGTGAAATCGTAAAAAATTTTATTAAGTATAAAACAGAATATAATAAACCTTTTGAGCAACATCAAAAACACATAGATCTTCATATTATAGTTAAAGGTAAAGAATATTTTGGGATGATAGAGAGTAGCGGATTCATAGCTAACCAAGATTATAATAAGCAAGATGATGTAAGTTTAGGAGAGTCTAAAAATAATGATTACTTGATTAGTCCGTTTAAAGAAAAACAATTTGTTCTTTTCTTTAAAGGCGAAGCGCATAAAGTTGGTTGGAATTATCAAGGTGAACCATTTAATGTTGAAAAAATAGTTTACAAATTTAAATAAAGTAATATCAAAGGCTTGTTTGGGTTAATATATTGAAAAATTGAAAGGAGCGCGAAATATAATGTCTGAAATCAAATTAGAACATGTAAAAAAGACTTATGATGGTAATACAACAGTCGTAAAAGATTTTAATATTTCGATTAAAGATAAAGAATTTATTGTGTTCGTTGGTCCTTCAGGGTGCGGGAAGTCTACCACGTTAAGGATGATTGCTGGGTTAGAAACTATTTCAGAAGGCAATTTTACGATAGATGGTAAACGCATGAATGATGTTGAACCGAAAAATAGAGATATTGCAATGGTATTTCAAAATTATGCATTATACCCTCATATGACAGTTTATGATAATATTGCATTTGGCTTAAAATTGAGAAAAATAAATAAGAAAGAAATTGATACTCGCGTAAAAGAAGCTTCAGAAATTTTAGGTTTAACAGAATTCCTAGATAGAAAACCAAAAGCCTTATCTGGTGGTCAAAGACAAAGGGTAGCACTTGGTCGTGCAATTGTAAGAGACGCAAATGTATTTTTGATGGATGAGCCACTATCTAACTTAGATGCTAAATTACGTGTTCAGATGAGAGCGGAAATAATGAAGTTACATGAACGTTTAAATACAACTACAATTTATGTGACTCATGATCAAACGGAAGCATTAACTATGGCTTCAAGAATTGTAGTTCTAAACGAAGGTGATATTATGCAAATTGGAACACCTAGAGAAGTATATAATTCTCCTAGTAATTTATTTGTAGCACAATTTATAGGGTCACCTGCAATGAACATCCTAAATGCAAAAGTAACGAGTGATGGGTTGCAAATAGGTGAACAACTATTTCAATTCACTGGAAATCAATTAGAAAAATTAAAAGATTTAGGATACATTAATAAAAATATTAAAATTGGGATGCGTCCTGAAGACATAAGGGATGAACCTATTTTTATTAAAGCAAATCAGAATAATCGATTCACAACAAAAGTTGAGGTAGCTGAGTTGTTAGGTTCAGACATTATGATTCATTTCCAACTGAATCAAGAAAATTTGATTGCTCAAATAGACGCAAGAAACGATTTGAGTGCAGGAGAACAAGTTGAACTAGCATTTGATATGAACAAGTGTCATTTCTTTGACGCTGATAACGGTCATAATTTATTAAAAGAAACTAAACAAGCTGAAACAATAGTGTAAAATTAAAGAAACTCTCTAAATATTAGAGAGTTTCTTTAATTTCTTAACCAATTCTAATAATTATGCTGCATGATAAAATAATTGCATAGAGCATCCACGAATAATAATTTAAGAATTCCTATTGTAAGTGATAAACTATATAATAAGGGATTATTGCGTACGGTACTAATCTTATTTTGGTGATAATATAAGGAGTTTATATTATGAATAAAGTAAAAGAATTAAATTATCTAATGCGACGTGTACAAGATAGAATAATATGGCTCAATAAGCCAAAAATGGAAAAAGAATTAGAAGGATACACACCGTCAGAAGTGCATTGTATAGAGGCTATTAAAAACATTCAAGACCCTAACGTGAAAAAGATATCTGATGAAATGTTTATGACGCGTGGTGCTATTAGCAAATTAACTAAAAAGTTAATTAAGAAAAATGCTATTGAAAGTTATAGAAAATCAGAAAATAAAAAAGAGATCTATTTTCGTTTAATTGAAGAAGGTGAACGTGTTTATCAACGTCATTTAAAATTACATCAAGTTTTTCTTGATAGAGATAAACCGTTTTTCGATAATATATCAGATGAAGAATTTAAAGTATTAAATAACTTTTTTGAAAAATACAGCGATTTTTTAGATCAAGAAATAAAAAAAGAAAAGTAAAAAGTATATTTGGGATAGGCATATGTGATGCTTATCCCTATTTTATTGAAATATTTTTGTTGAATAGGAAACAATAAGTTTATATAATGTTTCTTAGGAAACAAAAAGAGAGGTAAATAATAATGTCAGCAAAACAATTAGATAAAATTCCAAAAAGTACTATGTTGGCTGCATGGGCTATAGCTTTAGGCGCTATTGCTCCTATGTTAGATTCAACAATGATTAATATAGCAATTGATGACTTAACGCAATATTTTGATGTTTCATTGAATATGATTCAGTGGGGAGTTACGGGCTATATTTTAGCTATGGCAATTGCAGTCCCATTTTCAGGTTGGCTTATGGATCAATTTAATAGCAAGATAGTATATATTTCTTCAGTAGCATTATTTGGAGTAATATCAGTCTTAACAGGATTGAGTGAAAGCATATCTTTATTTATCTTATTTAGAGTATTACAAGGGTTTAGTGCAGGTATTATATCAACACTCATGTCAACGCTACTAGTAAAAACAGCCGGTCACGATAAATTAGGACGTGTTATGGCCATCGTGAGTATACCTATGATTTTAGGACCGATACTTGGACCAGTTATTGGAGGATTTATTATTCATTTCTCTTCATGGAAATGGATATTTTATATTAATATTTTTGTTACAGTACTCATAGTTCCGCTTATGATTAAGAAATTACCTTCATTTATGCCATTTAACAAAGAGAAAAAATTAGATTGGTTTGGTATTTCAAACTTATCTTTAATAAGCTTTACAATCATATACGGTATTACTAAAGCAACTGAAAATACTACGTTTATAAATAAAGAAACCATTATTTCGTTAGTCGTAGGCGGACTGTTTATAATCAACTATCTTATTTACAATCGAATGAAGAATTATCAAACAGTATTACCGACAAATCTATTTAAATATAGAAATTTTGCAACGTCTAGTAGTGGATTATTCTTAGCAAATATTGCAATCATGGGTCCAATGATTATATTGCCTTTATTTTTTCAGCAATTTAAGAATTTTAATACGATAGAAGCGGCCACTGCATTAATGCCACAAGGTATAGGTATGTTAATCGCAAGACCTATGATAGGAAAATTAACAGATCAATATGGCGCAAAAAAAGTTATTTTGATCTGTTTAATAGTATCTCTACTCGCATCAATACCATTAGTATTTGTAACAAGTCAAACGACTATACTAACTATGAGTATTATCCTATTTATGAGAGGTGTAAGTGTTGGAGGTATACTATTGCCATTTACTACAAACACGTATGTTGGACTTAAAGACTCACAATTACCACAAGCTGGTATCACAATAAATATTGTTGAAAATATTGGAGCAAGTTTTGGATCAGCAATTATAGCTACAGTAGTTGCTACGATGACAAGAAGCACCTTCGTATCACCAAATAACGCCGTATTAGCTTATCAAATAGGCTTTCTAATACCAGTTATAATACTTGTACTGTTATTCATATGTTGGATTTATTTACCTTCGAAGGAGGAAGGTGAAACTCGTTAATAAAACATAAAAAAAGCGCGTTTTCTCTGATGTAGAAAACGCACTTTTTTATTTCCCAGGACATACCTTTCATAACATACGGAAATTTTAAATTAAGCTTTTTTCCATATTGATATACGGTTTTCACCTGGTTTTAAATTTTGGATTGGACCTAACACGGCAAATTCGTTTCTAGTATCATGGATTAAATCTGAATCAATAACAACTTCGTTTCCATCTGGTCTTTCAAAGTCTGCGTCGACTAATCTTACTTTAGGTAGTGAAGTGGTAGAGTGTACATCTCCTTTGAATTCTAATAATGAATCTGGCAATGTTACATTTAAGTAAACTTCATTTTCATCTTCAGTTATTGAAATCTTTGGATTGAATGAATTATCTTCAATGAAGCTTTCTTCTCTATTGAAGTGTTCGGCATTGTTTAAATATGCGTTATGGTTGATGAACACTGGTTGTTTTATTTTATGGAAGGCTTCGTGATCTCCTTCTTCTTTGGATACTAAGTCTTTATATTCTTCTAATGAAGTTGTGTATTCATTAAATATATGCGTGCCAATGTTAGATACACCTGGTTTACCAACAAATATATTATTATAAAATCGGTCATCTCCACCATAAACAGGTGCAAATCCAGCTACTAAAGTACTATGTGGTACATGGTAAGGTGTTGATCTATCTAACATTAATCGATGTACGATTTCACCGTTAATAATGTTGTTAATATATGCGCCACCTTGTGCATGGTTATCCAGTGCATAGTCTGCTGTTAAAATATTATTATCTACAATATAAGGTCCACTAGTTACTTCAACAAATAGGTCTCTTGTATTATTGGCGAAAATATTTTTACTGATTCTTGTGCCTTGAGTTTGCCAATCAAACCACATACCTAAAGAGCAATTATGAACGTAGTTATCATAAACTTGTGTATCTAATGCTGCATGTAATTTTATGCCTGCAATTTCATGACCGAAGAATTCTCTTCTATTTCCAATATTATAAATGTGGTTACTATATACATGACTAAAAGCACATCCTAAATGACCGACAACTGCGTTTTGTCCACAATCATGAATAGTATTATTTCTAATGATGTGAGAACCAATCGTTTCTTTATTCCAGTCACTATTAACTGCTTTAAAAACAGTTTCAATTTGGTATTGGTATCCTGGTTTATCTTTTCTATAAGTAGTAAAGTTATCACCAGTTGATATTTCTTTACCAATTGCTACTGCACTACACATAGAATCATGAATAAGATTATTTTCTATAATCCAATTTTTGCTCCAATTTGTATCAATTATTCCAGTTTGTTTAGCTGTAGGAGGTGACCATTGTGTTGCACCATGTGCAATTTCGAAATTTTGAATAGTTATATAATTTGTATGTGTTTTAACGGGAGCAAAAACATTTTCTCTCACATTAATTTCGATTGTTTCATTATTTGGATCATAATCTTGGAAATTAGCATAAATAGTAGTATGGTCTTCTTGAACATCTGCATGCCATACATATACTGATTCATCTGTATAATCAAAAGAGACTTGTTTATTAGTCCAATGGTCTAATGTTTCATGTATAGGCTGTGGATTTTTCAGAGAATCAAAATCATTCACTTCAAATAATGCTTGCCCGTTTATATAAACTTGTCCTAATGTTTTATTATTATCAACAACTAACCAATCACCAAATAGTTTGGTATCGAATGGATTGAAATGATTGAAAAATTGATTATCAATATCCACTTTCCATATATTTTGTTCTACATGTTCCCAGTTTTTTATTTCTTCAGAACCTTTAATTACTACTTTCTCATTATCTGCAGCTTTAAAAGTAATTCTTCTAGCTTCGCTTAAGCCACTATTAATATGAGTGATTTGTTCTCTATAGATGCCTTCATGTACGATTACTGAATCTCCTGGTAACGCTACTGAAGCGGCTTTATCAATAGTTAAGAAGGGTGATGTTTCAGTTCCTAACCCATAATCTGAACCGTTTTTAGCTACATGTATTAAATTAGTCATTTGAAATACTCCTTTTATTTATATATTTGTTTTGATCTCATTTCGCCAACATTATTTGAACGAATTTGTTGTTTAATTTGTGTAATAAACTTTTCATAATTTAAGAAGAAAGTAATGACACAAATGAGTACTACTGTTAATAATGGAAAGTATATTTGCATAGATTTAATTGCAAATATAGTACTTTCTGATTGTACAGATGCTCCTGCGACATAGCCTCCAATAGATAGTGACCAGCCCACGATAGCGGATTGTAATCCAGAACCGATTTTCATGCCTGCGCTAGCCAAACTAAAAATGGAACCTTGTACGGGTACGCCAGTCTTCCAATAAATAATATCACCAACATCTGCAACGATTCCACTTAATGCTGCAGTAAATGGTACAAGACCTATACCATTTATAACTAAACCTACAATGAGGAATGGTAAGTTTTCTGAGAATAATGCCATAACAATGTACGAAATTATAGAAATAACTAACCCAATTATAATACTATTTTTAATACCAACTATTTCTGCAAATTTAGGTGCGATTAACAGTCCTAAAATTGTAGGTAGCAATGTCGCTACGCTAAGAATTGCCATGACATTGGCATTATCAAAAATGTAGGTAGCATAGTAAACTCTCATACCATTATCAGTTTGACGTAAATACCATAATAGATAAAGAATAATTGTTATAATAAAATATTTTTCAGTTAGTAATGATTTAAGTATTAAGGTAAATGGAATACGTTTTGCCTTACCGTTGCTTGTATACTGTTTTTTAGCTACGTTTCTTTCTTTAACAAAATACCCTGTAATCATTAAAGGTACTGCACATAAAAATCCATAAATTAATGCTGTATAAGTCCAACCTTGCTGGTTTTCACCAAAGCTTGTTACTAAAAATGTAGTGAAAGTTGTAATACAAAGTACACTAATATTTGAAAAAATAAAACGAATACTGCCTAATGAAACTCTGTCTTTTTCGTCTTTAGACATAAATGAGATAAGAGATGAGTATGCAACATTGTTAGCAGTGTAAAAAATAACTGATATTAAGAAATAAACAATGAAAATATATGCGATTTTACCTGTATTACCAAAGAAATCTGGAACGTTGAACAACATAAAAGTTAATACCCCTAGAATTGGTGCTGTCCAAAAGACCCAAGGTTTCGCTTTACCCATCTTAGTATTCGTATTATCGATAATGCTTCCCATAAATAAATCAGAAAACCCATCTGCAAAACGACAAAAAAGTATAATCGTTCCAATAACTGAGCCTGCAATGCCAACTACATCTGTCATGTATATAGTGATAAATGATGCGATGAAGGTCCAACTATAGTTAGCGCCAAAGTCACCAATACCGAAAACGATTTTTTTCAGGCATATGCAATTTCTCATTATTATTAGATTGTAAAATCTGTTCACTAGATTGAGCTTCTACAGTTTCATTCATAAATAATATCCCCCCTGTTTAAAAACCAAATAAGTTGGTTAGTTTTTAAAACAAACTAACTTAAGTGAAATATTACCACTGAACATATTTTTTTGTAAACGCTTTCTTATGTATTATTTATTATTATAATATTTCAATCTTTAACAAGTGTGTTTAAATCAAGGATTAGAAGGTTATTAAAATATTACTATTTATTTCTCTTTTAAAAGTTTCTATAAATAATCTATACATAGACATTTGATGTTTGCAGATATATTTTATGCTATAGTTAAACCAAATCTGTGCAATTAAATAGTGAACGTTTTAATTAGTTTAAATTGTTTTTATTGAGGTGGTGTTAGTTTGGAGAAATTAGATGTAACAAATTTAGATTCAAATCAAAAGTTAGTTTTACAACAAATATTTAATAATGAACTAATCTCAAGAATACAAATATCTAAAAATCTTGGGATTAATAAAGCCACCATTTCAAGTATTCTAAATAAATTAAAAGAGAAAAAGCTTGTTAATGAAGTAGGGCAAGGTAAGAGTACTAAAAGCGGTGGGCGTAAACCAATAATATTAGAGATCAATAAAAATTTTGGTTATGTCATTTCTTTGGATATTGCATACCATTCTATTGAAATAATCTATAGCTACTTCAATGGAGAATTATTAAAGTATGAATCTATACCATTGGCTAATCAAAAAATAACGCATGTGTTGGAATTGTTAAAATATCATATTAATGCTGATGAAAACTTTGGAACACATTTTGGTTTACTAGGTATCGCCATTTCTGTCCATGGAATAGTTAATAATGAACAAGAAATTATACATCTACCGTTTCACGAATTAGAAAAAGTTTCTATGATTGAGAGTATTAAGGAAATCGCAGACGTGCCTGTTATCGTAGAAAATGAAGCCAATTTCTCTGCTATTTATGAATGTAATGTTAATAATAGTTTAGAAATCAATAATTTAATTACACTTAGCATACATAAAGGTATCGGTGCAGGTTTAATTATCGACCAGAAATTATATAGAGGTGTAAATGGTGAAGCGGGAGAAATAGGAAAGACACTCGTATCATCTATTGAAGATAACGAGAGAACATATCACAAAATTGAAGATTTATGTTCTCAAGATGCACTAGTTAATAAGATTAATAAAAGGTTAAATACACAAAATACATTATCAGAGCTTAAGAAGATGTATTATGAACGAAATGAAATTGTACTGGAAGAGATACAACAATTTTCAATAAGGATTGCAATTTTGATGTACAACTTAAATATGCAGCTTAATCCAAAAGTGATTTATATTAATTGTCCATTAATAAACGAAATAACCGATCTCTTAGATAATATTAAAACGACTTTTAACCAATATACACAAAAAGAAATAGAAATTAGTTTAACTTCAAATGTTAAATTCGCAACTTTATTTGGAGCTACACTCGCTATTACCCAGAAAATATTAGATATAGAAAACATTAAACTTAACTTTTAATTTAGAGAAGGCTGAGACATTCATTTATGTCACAGCCTGTTTTTATTTTACTTAAAGAAACCGTTTACAAAAATTAATTAAGGTGTTATATTTAACTCAATGTTAGTTAGTTAGTTTAATAAACAAACTAACTAAACCACAATTCAAGGAGGAGTTAAGAATGTCTTACTTTAATGTTGAAAAAGTGAAATATGAAGGTCCTAAATCAAAAAATCCATTTAGTTTTAAATATTATAATGCTGATGAAAAAATTAATGGTAAAACAATGGCTGAACATTTACGCTTTAGTGTAGCTTATTGGCATACATTCACTGAAGATCTATCTGATCCTTTTGGTGTAGGTACTGCATTACGTGATTGGGATTCATTAGATGAAATGGAAAAAGCTAAAGCACGAGTTGATGCTATTTTTGAATTTATGGATAAAACAGGAATTGAATATTTTTGTTTCCATGACGTTGATATTGCTCCTGAAGGAAATACATTAGAAGAATCTAATAAAAATTTAGATGAAATTGTAGAATTAATTAAAAAGAAAATGAATGAAACAGGTAAGAAATTACTTTGGAATACTACAAATAACTTCACTCATGAACGTTTTGTGCACGGAGCTGCAACATCTTCTAACGCAGATGTATTTGCTTATGCAGCTGCAAAAGTGAAAAAATCTTTAGAAATTGCTAAAACATTAGGTTCAGAAAACTTTGTCTTCTGGGGTGGAAGAGAAGGGTATGAAAGCCTGTTAAACACAGATATGAAGTTAGAGTTAGATAATTTAGCTAAATTCTTTAAAATGGCTATCGCTTACGCAGAAGAAATTGGTTATAAAGGTCAATTTTTAATTGAACCAAAGCCTAAAGAACCAACTACACATCAATACGATACAGATGTAGCAACTTCTCATGCGTTTCTACAAAAATATGATTTAGATAAGCATTTCAAATTTAATATTGAGGCAAACCACGCAACATTAGCTGGTCACTCATTCCAACACGAATTACGTTACGCTAGAGATAATCAAATGTTAGGATCAGTGGATGCAAACCAAGGTCATCCTCAACTAGGTTGGGATACAGATGAGTTCCCAACAGATTTTTACGATACAACTTTAGCAATGTATGAAATTTTAAAAAATGGTGGACTAGCTCCAGGTGGGTTAAACTTCGATGCTAAACCAAGAAGAACTTCATTCAAACAAGAAGACTTAGTACTTACTCATATTGCGGGTATGGATGCTTTTGCATTGGGTCTAAGAGTTGCATCTAAAATGATTGAAGATGAATTCTTTGAAAAAATTGTAGAGAAGAAATATTCATCATTTGCAAGTGGTATCGGTAAGCAAATTGTCGAAGGCGAAGTATCATTTAAAGAATTAGAAAATCATGCTTTAAATTTAACAACAATAGACAATGAGTCTGATCATTTAGAAGTGATTAAATCAGAAATTAACCAATATATTTTAAACATTAATAATCAATAATTATTGAGCTGCATTCCTTCATTTTTCTAATAAATTTAGAAGAATTGATGGATAGCAGCTTTTTTATTTCGGCAGTATATTAAAAAATATTTCCATGGAAATGTATAATGAGGGGTAAAATAATATAAGTTGATTAAAGGGGATGAGTCGAGATGATAAAGATTATGAGACATGCTCAAGCTGAACATAACATGAATGAGCCGGAAAGCTTTAATTTAAAAGACCCAAAATTGACTGATAAAGGTAGAAGAGATACAAAAAACATAAGTGAATATATTGACCAAGACTCTCAATTTTGGGTAAGTCCAACAGTTAGAACAATTGAAACTGCTATGTTATTAAGTCATAACAATAAAATCAAGGTCGTAGATATTTTAGGTCCAAGAGTGTACCCACATAGAAAAGGAAAAATGAATATATGTGATCAGATATGCTCAAATTATAACGACAAAAACATATCTACTATTAACTTATTAAATAATAAACACCCTAATGATTTAAAACACCAATCATTTATTAAAGAATTTCAACATTTTATAAAAAAATATATAAAAGATGATGAGAATAATGTGATTATCACACACGATGGCGTCATTGCCACTTTATTAGAACAATATAAAAATATAAAACTAAAGCGTGATGAAAATAACGATTTAATGCTAAACAATGAAATTTTTCAGTTTACGAAAAGTGAAATATTAGGGTGATGTGTAACAAGTGAATAATATATTATATATAATAAATGAAATAAGAAATCGTCAAAACAACTATTACGTCAAAGGAATCAATATTGTGTTTAGAAGAAAGCAAAATATTTTTGACCACAAAGTTGTTTTTTGTTCTTTCTTTAGCCTTTAACGATTTAGAAATTTTTATATATAAATAATGGAAGAAAGTATACGTAAGAAAGACTAGAAGAACTATAAAAAGAAAATTTAACATAATGTTACCTCCAAAGTATAAAGCGTATAAAATTAACTTTAGTTTACTGAATTATCTTTCAAAATTAATTATGAGGTATAGCTTTTGTTTCTATAATATCTAATAATGAGCTTTATTTCCAAAGGAAATATTTTAATACATTAAAATACAAATATACGATTTAAATCAAGGCATACCATTAGCTAATACGCATAATGGTGTGCCTTTTTGACTGTCTTCGAAAGTTTAGCCAAGCGTGTAATAGGTAATATGTATAGAAGATAAAATGAACGTTAAAAAAGAAGGGAAAGAATTATATGATAACGGATATGAATGCGATGGTAATTCATAAATATGGTGATGGACCAGTATCATTAGAACGCATGCCAATACCGAGTATGAGTCCTACTGAAGTACGTGTGGAAATTAAAGCAGCTAGTATTAATCCTATAGATTATAAAATTAAAGAGGGAGGCTTACGTCCTTTATTGAAATATGACTTTCCTCTTATTCTTGGTAATGATTTTTCAGGTGTGATTACTGAAGTTGGTAGTAAGGTTAAAGGTTTTAAAGTCGGGGATGAAGTGTATGCCCGTCCTAGAAAAAATAAGATAGGGACATTTGCAGAATATATAGCTGTCGATGAGAATGATATTGCTTTAAAACCAAGTAATTTAACTTTTGAAGAAGCGGCAAGTATACCGTTAGTGGGGTTAACGGCATATCAAGCACTCAATGATGTTATGCAACTTAAACAAGGTGATAAAGTATTAATTCAAGCTGGTTCAGGTGGAGTTGGAACATTCGCTATACAATTGGCTAAAGCGATGGGCTTATATGTTGCTACAACAGCGAGTTCTCGAGGGTATGACCTTGTCAGTTCACTAGGGGCAGATAAAATTATTAATTATAGAGAAGAAAAATTTTGGGATGTCTTATCAGGATATAACGGTGTTTTCGATACTTTAGGAG
Organism: Mammaliicoccus sp. J-M40; assembly: GCF_022386395.1. NCBI lineage: Bacteria > Bacillati > Bacillota > Bacilli > Caryophanales > Staphylococcaceae > Mammaliicoccus > Mammaliicoccus sp. J-M40. The sequence goes on along the minus strand of NZ_JAJNIQ010000008.1, from coordinate 7,885 downwards.
GAGAAAATTTAGAACATTCTTTTGAAGTGTTAAAAGAAGGCGGTACAGTTACATCTATATCAGGTATGCCAACAGCTAAAGTTGCGAAAAGCATGAATTTAGGTGCCGCTAAACAAGTGTTATTTAAGTTAGCTTCTTCAAAATATACAAGAAAAGCTAAAAAATATCATGCAAATTATGAATTTCTGTTTATGAAGCCGAGCGGTGAACAATTAACGATTATTAAAGATTTAATCGAACAAGATAAAATTAAACCAATCATTGATAAAATTTATGACTTTAAAGATACAGAAGCAGCCCTAGAATATTCAAATAGAGGAAGGGCAAAAGGTAAAATTATTGTAAAAATGGATGACAGCAAATAAGAAAGGCGGACATATCATGAAAAGAATTATGATTGTAAATACAAGTTCGGATGTTTTTGAAGGAACTCAAGTGCCAACAGGTTTATGGCTAGGTGAACTTGTTCATTTTTATGAACATTTTAAGAGTGATGATTATCAAGTAGACTTTTTCAACATTACAGGAGGAAATACACCACTTGATCCAATGAGTTTAGGAAAAGTAATGTTGGATAAGACGACAAAAGCCTACTATCAAAATAAAGATTTTATGAATAAATTAAAATATTCACAACCTATTAGCGAAGCAAATGCTGCACAATATGATGCAATTTATTTCACAGGTGGACACGGTGTAATGTATGACTTTCCTGACAATGAAGACGCTAAAAAAGCTATAAATGAGATTTATAATAAAGGCGGCGTTGTTTCCGCAGTTTGTCATGGTATTGCAGGTCTATTAAATGTGAAAAATGAAAAAGGAAGGTTTTTAATTGATCAAAAGAAAATTACAGGGTTCTCAAACTTAGAAGAATTTTTGGCCAATAAGATGAAGATTGTCCCATTTAAGCTTGAAGACGAATTGAAAATACAAGGTGCACGTTATGAAAAATCTCATATACCATTTCGTCCTAAAGTAGTCATTGATGGTCAAATAGTAACTGGACAAAATCCAAAATCTGCTAATTTAGTAGGTGCTGCTGTTAAAGAGTTGTTGAGTTAATCTGACCTAATGTTTAAAGAAGAAAGCAAAAAGGAAAGTACTAAACAAAGGAGTAGATAAATATGACACATAGAATTCAAATAGAAGAAAATGCATATCTTAATGTAGAAGACTTTGGTGAAGGTCAGCCGATTGTATTTCTTCACGGATGGCCGGCTAATAATAAAATGTTTGAATATCAAGCACAACATGTTGTAAATAATGGCTACCGTTATATAGGTATTGATCATCGTGGTTTCGGATTATCAGATACGACTGCTTCTGGTTATGATTACGACACAATTGTAGATGACGTTCAAAAAGTAGTCGATGAATTAAATCTTAAAAATTATGTCGTTGTTGGATTCTCAGTAGGTGGTGCGTTAGCACTAAAATATGCAGCTAAGCATAACAATCCAGATTTAGAAAAAATGATACTACTTGGACCAGCAGGACCTAGCTTTACACAGAGAGAAGGCTACCCTTACGGTATGGAAGTAGACGATGTTACAGATTTAATGAAGTCTATTTCTGACGATCAACCAAAAGCAATTACAGAATTTGGAGACACATTCTTCAGTTCTAACACAAACGTATCAGATGAATACAAAAACTATTTCACTCAATTAACGCTAACATCATCATTAATAGGTACAGTTAAATTATTAGAGTCCCTTCGTGATGAAGACCTTAGAGAAGACGTGAAGAATATAGACTTACCAGTATACGGAATACACGGCACAGACGACGCGGCATGCCCAATCGAATTTTCTGAAGTACTAGAAAAAACAATGCCTAATTATCAACTAACACGTGTATCAGATGTAGGACACGCATTATTCGTAGAGAAAAAACATGAAATTAACGATTTAATCATTGAATTATTGAAGAAATAATAAATACCTCGACACTAGTTAGGAAAATAGTGTCGAGGCATTTTTTATATAAATAAGAATTAAAGCACTTCATCTATTTGTTTACCGTGTTTTTTACCGAACACTTCCATCATTTTTAGAATTGGTAATATTTCTTCACCCATGTCTGTTAAGGAGTACTCTACTTTTGGTGGGACTTCTGGATATACATTACGATTAATAAGACCATCAGCTTCTAGTTCTTTTAATTGTTTTGTTAATGAACCTTGAGATATACCTGATAAAAACCGTTTAATATCACTATATCGTTTAGGCTCTTCTTTTAAAAACCACAATATAAAATATTTCCAGCGTCCTGCTAATAAATTTTGAGTAAATCCTATGCCGTATAAATCTCTTTCATTTTTTATAATTGAATCATCAAATCCATATTTACAAATTTTAGCCATAGAATCCCATCCTTATGCATACGTACAAAAAATAGTACTAAGAACTATTTTATTGCCGTCTTTTAAAATATATTAATAAGTATATAATTTATACTACTATAACTCAAATATAAAAGGAGCGTAGAAATGACGATTAATAAAAGAGATGGAAAAATGAAGTTAGCACTTCAAATGGTGTCTGGCTATGGTGGAGAATTTAAGACTTGGCGCATGCCAGGAGCTGTAGCGGATGCTTATACAAATATGGATAATTATGTTGAAAAAGCAAAAATTGCTGAACGGGGTAAAATTCATACTTTATTTATTGCAGATACTCCATCTTTGCAAAATGATATTAGTATCAATTCACCAATGCATTCAATGGATCCATTAATTGCATTAACTGCTGTTGCAAGGGAGACTAAAAACATTGGACTTGTTTCTACCTTTTCAACTACATTTACAGAACCTTACAATCTTGCTCGTCAGTTAAAAACATTAGATATTGTAAGTAATGGGCGTGTTGGATGGAATGCAGTAACAACTTCAAATGGTCAGACAGCAATGAATTTTGGTAAACGTTTGCCTGACCGCAATACAAGGTATGAAATGGCGCGTGAACATATTGAAGCAGTACAGTCTTTATGGGGCAGCTTTGGTAAAGATGCATATGTTATTAATCAATCAACTGGACAGTTTGCAGATATGAATAAAGTAAACCTCGCTAATTATAACGGTAAGTATTATCAAACAAGAGGACCACTACCCATACCTGCGTCATCACAAGGTCAACCACCGATATTCCAAGCAGGTGGTGGTGAAAAAGGTTTGGAACTTGCAGGTAGATTTGCTTCAGGTGTATATGCAAATCCATTTACAAAAGAAGAAGCGAAATTACATCGCACAATGATACGTAATAGTGCAAAGCAACATGGAAGAAACCCTGAAGATATTAAAATGTTTGCAGGATTTATGTTCTATATAGGTAAGACAAAAGAAGAAGCATTAGATAGAAGACGTATGTTGCTTGATTTTTCACCAGAAGAAACAGCTCATTATGTTCAATATTTAGGTCATATGGTTGGTATAACCATCAATGTAAATACAATTGATATTAATAAACCACTATCAGAAAGTTTATTATCGCAAGCATATCCATCACCGATGGATCCTAGAGCAGAAAGAGCATATGAATTACTTAAAGAAGGCTTATCCGTAAAAGATGTACTAGCAAATGGTGTGATTAACTATCACCCAGTAGTAGCTGGAACACCAGAAATGGTAGCTGATTTTCTAGAAGAATGGTATTTAGCAGATGCTACAGACGGTTTCTCAATAGTTCCAGATTCATCACATGATGGTATAGAAGACTTTGTAGATTATGTTGTACCTATTTTACAAGAAAGAGGATTATACCATTTAGACTATGAAGGAGAAACACTTAGAGATAGTTTAGAAGTACCTCAAGAATACGGAATGAGAGAGTAATATATTAAACAAACTATAAAATATTAGGAGAGACATATAATGAATATTGGAATTATAGGAGCAGGACCTATCGGGGTCACTATTTCAGAAAAATTATATAATTTAGGTCATAATATCAAAATAGCGGATGTGCGATCAGTAAGCTATTTAGAAAATAAAAAGTTTAAAGGAAAAGCAGTAGAAATAGATGAAGTAATTAAGCATGTAGATATTTTAATAATATCGATTCCTACACAAGTTATACCTACAATAAAACCTTATATTTCTAATATAAGTGATGACGTAATAGTCGTAGATACAAGTAATTATTATCCATTTAGAGATGGAAATATTAAAGAATTAGATGATGGAACAGTTGAAAGTGAATGGGTATCAGAAGCAATTGGCAAACCAGTTATAAAAGCATTTAATAATTTACTTGCATATACATTGAAAAATAAAAATAGTACAGAAGAAAATGAAGAAAAAATAGCAATGGCGATATCAGGAGATAATACAGAAGATAAAAAAATTATAAGTGAACTTATACAATCAATAGGATTTGATACTGTTGATAGTGGTGAAATTAAAAATTCATGGAGACATCAACCAGGCACACCTGCATATTGCACAGAACTTAATACTGAAGAATTGGAAATAGCATTAAAAGTTGCTGACAAAAACCTAGCACCAATTAATCGAGACGAAGTATTTAAACACTTTGAACCAAATATGAACCATGATCAAATTATAGAATTAAATAGAAAATATTATGGGACAAATGAAATTATTTAATAGCAATAATTAAAAAATGTAAACAATTTTATATATAAATTATGAGAGCCTATTTTAAATAGCTCTCTTTTTTTATTAAATTACTAATGATTTATTATACAGATTGAGGGTATTTTTAATTGTAAGGATAAAAATTCTGTTTGAAAGGGCATGATTAAATGAGACTTACAGGCATAGTGAAACAAGTTTTTGCGATTGGATTTCCGTTTGTTGGGGGTAATTTGATAGGTAAGTATACGAGCAAAAATGCGCGACAAGATTATAAACGAAATAAAAAGCCACCATTTTCTCCGCCAGGTTATATCTTTCCTATAGTATGGCCAATACTTTATTTTAGTATGGGCATAGCTTATTCTTTAGTTTCTAATAATAATGCAAGTAAGAGTACTAAAGGTATATACTCTCTTCAATTAGGTCTGAATTATTTATGGTCTATACTTTACTTTAAATATAAATTAAGAGGTACTGCACTGATTGAAAGCTTTGCTTTATTTAGTGCTGTTATTATTACGACAGTTAAGTTTTATCAAGTTAAGAAGACTGCAGGGCTACTATTAATCCCTTATGTGGCATGGAGTGCTTTCGCATCTTACTTAACAACTGGTAACTGGGTATTAAATAAAGATAACCCAGAATATGTACCAAATGATAAATAATTGTGTTTACGAAAACTTAATGTTTATTGGATAAATATGTAAAAACCAAAACCCTCACTTTCTTCTTGAGATTCGCTCTTTCGTTGTTATAAATGGCAATAGAAATTATTTTAAGTATTGTATAAAATAATGAATAATTATATTTATATACACAACTTAATAATATAAATAGTGAAAATCAATTGTATATTAACAAATTTTACAACATATTATATTGTTAAATTTTTCAAATCGAGTATAATGCTATTTGTACAATAAATTACATTTATGCATATTAATGATAAGGGAGTGGTACTCAAGATGAAGAAGAAAATAGATTTTTTGCCAAATAGAAAAAACCAATACTCTATTCGTAAATTCACGGTGGGAACAGCTTCGATACTCGTCGGGACTTTACTTTTTTTAGGTATTGATCATAATGCTAAGGCATCTGAAAATAATTACAGTACTGATCAAAGTGTTAAAAGTAACTCAGAAGAAAATGAAACTGACACCGTTAAACAAAGTCAGTTGAAAGAACAAGGTACAAATGAAAAACATAACAATTCAACAAAAACAAATGAAGAAATTGAAAATCCAACAATAGACCAAGCAGAATCTAATGTATCTAATGAAGAAAACATTGAGGATTCTGCTACATATGAGCAAGAAGACAAGTCAACAAATGAGGAGGCAGAAGAAACACCGAAGAAAGAACCAACAATTGAAGAAGAACCTCAATCAGAAAAGGATACAGCTGAAGATAAAGAAGATGCTTCAACAGAAGAACAACGTACGGAAGACAAACCAACAAGTGGAGACACAGAGGAAACACCGAAAGAAGAACCAACAGCTGAAGATAAAGAAGATACTTCAACGGAAGAACAACGTACGGAAGACAAGCCAACAAGTGAAGACACAGAGGAAACACCGAAAGAAGAACCAACAGTTGAAGAAAAGCCTCAATCAGAAAAGGATACAGCTGAAGATAATCATTCAGATGAACAAAATAATAAAGAAGACATTGATTCTGTGCAAGAAGACTCCGACAAACCAACAAATGAAGATAATACTACAGAAGAGCGAAATACAGATATAGATAAAGCTAATCAAGATACAAACCAATCCAATGAAAAAAATTCAACAGAAAATCCAAATGAATCATATGAAGATAATGAAAAGCAAACAACAGATGACGAAAACAATGAAAATAGCGAAGAAGATATAGGGGCTAGCTCAGAAAATCAATCTGGAATAGATAAAGAAGAAATTACAAATGAAGAAATAAGCCCAGAAGAAGCGAAAGACGTTAAGTTAGCTGATGACAAAGCGTTTAAAGAAGGCCTTAATGAAGAAACAAATCGTAAGCAATATGTAGAAGATTATTTGAAAGATAATGACATTCAAGATAAAGATGCAAAAGCAATCATAGATAATTTAGATATTGACTATGATAAAGCATCTAACGAAGAAATCTATGATTCATTACGATTAGAATTGTTAAAGCGTGCTGCTGATGAACAAGAAGGAACAAAACCGAAAGCAACTGTATTACGCTCAGTACGAACAGAGAGTAATGAAAATAGAAGTATATCTGATACACCTAAAACAAGAGTGTTAGAAGCTGGAGATACAGCCACTACAGACTTTAGTAAATTAGTTAATATTAATAAAACAATCTCTAGACCTCTTATTGATGATTGGACACACATGGATTCAATTCGATTTAGACAAATAAATAATGATCAAATAGAGTTAAGTATTGCAATAGGACAGGAAAAAGGCTTGAATTTTGGTTTTAGTGCACTTGAAAGATATAGTGTAAACTTTAATGAGCAATTGAAGAACAATATAGTAAGCATAACAGCTGAAGGTGACAAATTAATAAAAGATGCCAATGGGAATTATTCAATTGAATATAAAAGAACAGCATCGTTTCTCTCTAATGGTGAGCCATTAAATTTAAATATAATCATAAATTCAAAAGATTTTGATTCTAAAAGCGCGTTATCTGTCTCTTATTATAGGAAAGTTAATACTGGTTTATTAGCTGGAACAAACACTTATGATATAACTTTCCAAGATTTTGCTAATTACTTAAATGAATATCAGGATATTTATAAAGAAATTAACAGTACAAAGGCTTTAGATGAAGCCACGAAACAAGAAATGTTAAATTCATTTAACGGTGTTAATACGATAGATGGTTTGAGAGCTCAAGTTAATACTGTACGTAATCAAGGTAGAACAACTGTAAACAATAATATAGGACAGTTAACAAACTTAACTACTAGTGAAAAGACGAATTACAATACGCAAGTTAAGCAAACGCAAAAATTAACAGACTTAGATAGTATATATACTAATGCACAAGCTCAAGATGCAAGCAACTTACTGAGGAATCAAAAAACACAAGGAACAAACCAAATTAACGGATTTAATTATTTGTCAAATGAAGAAAAAGCCACTTATAACAATCAAGTTGCTAATGCTAAAGATAAAGCAACAATAGATAAAGCGGTACAAGATGCTCAAATTAAAGATGCAACCAACTTATTGAATAATCAAAAAGAGCAAGGTAAATCTAATATCAATAATTTAAGTAATTTAACAGCTGAAGATATTAGTAATTTTACAAATC
>NZ_JAJNIQ010000007.1:0-122476 GCF_022386395.1 Mammaliicoccus sp. J-M40 | reverse complement strand
ACCTAATTTATACCGCTAACGTGCTTGTTTTATAAGTCTTGCTCGTTAGAAATTGTAACGGGCTTGTTTATTTTTTCTTGCACGTTAGACAGACGTTTCTTATAAATATCATGTGAAATTCATATTAATTAACCTAATTTATACCGCTAACGTGCTTGTTTTATAAGTCTTGCTCGTTAGAAATTGTAACGGGCTTGTTTATTTTTTCTTGCACGTTAGACATCATTTCCTTTTAAGGTTTACCACATAAAAAAACCACCCACCGTAATGGTGAGTGGCAATTAAAGCATTTATTGAAGCAATGCAAGTGATTCACGGTTAAAGTCTTCTAAGTCATCTGGTGTACGACTTGTGACGATGCCATTGTCAACGACTACAGATTCGTCAACGACTTTTGCACCTGCATTTTGTAAATCTTTACGAACTGATAAGAAACTTGTTAAAGTTCTACCATTTAATAAATCAGTATCAATTAATAATTGAGGTCCATGACAAATTGCGAATGAAGGTTTCTCTTCTTGTACGAAATGTTTTACGAATTCTCCAAAACGTCCTTTTTCATCTCCACGTAATAAATCAGGAGAAAAGCCACCAGGAATCAAGACTGCATCATAGTCTGCTGCATTTGCTTCATCTATACCAACGTCTACTTTAACTTTTTCGCCTTTTTTACCAGTGATTTCTTTACCTTTTTCTTCACCTACAACAACAACTTCGTGTCCTGCATCTGTTAATGCTTTTTGTGGGCTTGTTAATTCAACGTCTTCAAATAAGTCAGTTACAACTGCTGCTACTTTCTTACTCATAATATCAATCTCTTCCTTTCATAATGTGTCTACTCTCTGTATACCACATATCTGAAATTATAAACTTATTTCAAGTTTATTTTATGATAGGAAGACACCGTATTAGTCTTGCATAGCTTGAACTTTTTTCTCTAATTCATCTAATAATGCAATCCATTCATCCACATCAGAAACTTCCATATCTTCTGGATTCATTGCTTCAATTTCATCTAAAAAATCATATAATCTTTGTTTAATATCAGTCAAAGACGTCTTTTGGGTCATATTGATACTCCTTTTAATGTTTTTAATAATATTATTATGAATGATTACAAGTATAAAAACAATGATAATCCAGTATTGGCATTCATTCCCACATAAATAACCAAAGCTAAAAGCCCATCACAGAGCGAAATAAGCATTTGACAAAAAGCTTGAAGAGATGGAAAATAAAAAATCGAGAGAGTAAACAAAAGTTTATTTTATTCAAAGTTAACAATAGTGCTATAAAATGAATGATATTAAACAGGTATCATTCAAGATGAAAGGATTTTATAAATGGCAATACATAGTGGTTTAAAGAAGAAAAAAATAACAATTAATAACGACCCTTGGGAAGCTTATAATGACATAGATGAACATGGCTCACTTCAACTAAGTAATATTGAATTTACAACTACGACTTTATGTAATATGAGATGTGCGCATTGTGCAGTTGGCTACACTTTACAATTGAGAGACCCTGATACTTTACCGATGGATTTAATTTTAAAAAGATTAGACGAAGTTCCTCATCTAAAAACAATCTCTATTACTGGCGGAGAGCCAATGTTTAGTAAAAAGTCTATTAGAGAAACAGTGGTACCTCTTTTAAAATATGCATATGATAGAGGTATTTATACTCAGATGAATTCTAACTTAACACTGCCTTTAGATCGTTATTTAGAAATTGCTGAATACATAGATGTGATGCATATTTCTCACAACTGGGGTACGATGGATGAATTCAGTGAAGTCGGCTTCCACGTAATGGACAAGAAACCACCTTTAAAGGCACGCTATAAACTTTACGAACAAATGATTCAAAACTCAGCTACCTTGTCAGAACAAGGCATGTTTGTATCAGCTGAAACAATGTTAAACCGTAACACTAAACCTTATTTGAAAAAGATTCATAATGAGATTGTACATGATATGAAATGTAGCCGACATGAAATACACCCTATGTACCCATCAGATTTTGCTAGTCAGTTAAACATCATGACATTAGATGAAATGAAGGAAACTATACATGATATTTTAGACTTTAGAGATAAAGATACTTGGATGTTATTTGGCACATTACCATTTTATCCATGCTTCTTAAATGAATCGGATCAGCACTTATTAAATCGTTTAAATCAAGCTGAAAATGTCACTTTACGAAATGACCCTGATGGTCGAAGTAGATTGAATGTTAGTGTATTTTCTGGAGATGTTATCGTTACAGATTTCGGTGATGAAACTGGATCAATCGCAAATATTAAACAAGATAAATTAGAAGATGTTTACCAAACATGGATGAATTCGTCACTAGCAAAGTCTTTAAATTGTCATTGTCCAAAAGTTAAATGTTTAGGTCCTAACTTACTTGTAAAAGATATGTATTATAAAGATGTAGACTTTAAAGCAAATGAGCATAGAATGAATCACTTATAAAAGATTTCCTAATCCTAGCTTGTTTTAGATTTATCGGACCGTATTTTACATTTGCGGTTCGATATTTTTTATTTATCGACCTGTATTTTACGTTTGCGGTTCGATATTTTGTATTTATCCAACCGCATTTTGCATACCATATACTTCTTACATAAAATCCTCATCTCTGATTTTTCATTACAACATAGTTAAAAGAAAGATTTTTACATGATTTGCAATAAATATAAGAAAAACAGTAGAAATTCAATATTAAAATTGAATTTCTACTGTTTTTGTATTTTCAGGACATTTATGACCAAGCCTAACTTTATTAAATATATAGTTTTGTCGACATAAATTCTAACGTTCTCTTGCTTTCGTCTCTTCTTTCGTGTCTTAAATTCACACGATCTTTAGCTGTTTCGTAAAACCACTTTTCATCTTCTGTTTCTGGATAAATAGCTGGTACTTTAACTTTTTTACCATTTTCGTCTAGTGCAACAAATGTTAAAAAGCTATATGCAGCTAAGTGTTTATTTTGGTTAATATTATCTTCACTGACAACTTTCACGCAAATTTCCATAGAAGAAGTGCCAGCATATGTAACGAATGAAACTAAAGAAAGTACTTCTCCAGTTCTAATCGGTTGAATAAAATCTACAGAATCAATAGATGCTGTAACTACTGAATTTCCACTATGTCTCATCGCTGCAATAGCAGCTATCTCGTCGATTTCTGCAATTAATTTACCACCGAACATAGTATTATGATGATTTGTATCTTCAGGAAAAATCTGTATAGATTTAACGCTTCTTGATTCTGTCATGCCTTTACTTTCTTTCATTATTACATCCCCCTATTATAAACTATGTAATTTAAAAATCTTGATATATTTAATACAGTTCTCTACTACCCATATAATATTTTAGGCTGAGACATAAATAATGTCTCAGCCTCATTAAAATTGATTAATGATAATGTTCTTCGTCATCGAAAACTTTCTTTTCTAGTGCTTCTTCTGCTGTATCAATACGTACTGATTCTTTGCCATCGAATGTTTTCGATAAATATAACATGATTGCTCCACCGAATGTAAAGATAGAGAAAACAAAAGCAATCATTACTGCCCATTCCATAGGTGTACTCATGATAACCCCTCCTTAGAATAACAAACTTTACAATTTTATTTATCTTTATTATACATGATGTTTTAGCAATTGGCTATGTTTTAAAATGCCCAGTTACCATCTCTAAAGACTGGTTCTCTCTCACCATTTTCTAAAATACCATCGATTGATAAATCTTTACTACCTATCATAAAGTCAACATGTGTCATAGAGTCATTTAAGCCATTTTCAGCTAGTTCTTCTTCTGTCATATTTTTACCATCTTCAATACAGAATGCATAAGCTGAACCAAGAGCAATGTGGCATGAGGCATTTTCATCAAATAATGTATTATAGAATAAAGCATTCATGTTAGATATCGGTGAATCTACTGGCACAAGTGCTACTTCACCTAATCTTTTAGCACCTTCATCTGTTTCTAAAATACCTTTTAATATTTCTTCACCTACACCAGCTTTATAATCAACAACTTCTCCGTCTTTAAAAGTAATCGTGAAATCATCGATGATATTACCGGAATGGCTCAATGGTAAAGTGTTTTTAACAGTTCCATTTACACCATTTTTATGCGGTGCAGTAAATACTTCTTCAGTTGGCATATTAGCAACAAATGAATTACCTTTAGAGTTTACTGAACTAGCACCGCTCCAATATTGAAGTTTCGGTAATTCAATTGTTAAATCTGTGCCTTCAGATTTATAATGGAACGCTTTATACTTTTTATTATTTAAGTATTCAGCCTTCTCATGTAATGTCTTATCATGCTCTTCCCAAGCTTTAACCGGATCTTCTTGGTCAACACGTACTGTTTTTAATATTGTTTCTAATAGTTTATCAAACGCTTCTTGATCATCTAAATCTGGGTACATCATTTTTGCCCATCCAACAGAAGGATAAGCAGCGACGCACCAGCTTACTTTATCACTTTGAATAGCTACCATATAATCTTTAAATGCTTTACCACTTGCTGCCATAGCTTTATTAATTTTCTTCGGATCAGCATCTTTTAAGCTATCAGGACTTGAAGATATAAGCGATAAGAAAGCTGCTTTTCTATCTAAGTAATCTAATCTTTCATCGACTACATATTGTTTAATTTCACTAAAGAATTCTTCTGGTTCATATTTATATTTCAATTGTTGTAATCGATCATCTTTATATTTAACTTGTACGTCTTCTGCGCCAACTTTATAAGCTTCTTCAACTAACAAGTGAACGAATGAACTTGATTCAATAGATGCTTGAATATAGACAGGTTCCCCTTTTTGTACATTCAAACCGACTTTGACTAATAATTCTGCATACTTTTGTAAGTCTTTCTCATATCCCATATTGATAACCACCCTCTGCTATTTTCTTAATTCACCTAATGCTTGAGTAATTGCACTCATCTCACTTGCTGAAATGTTTTTTCTAGACATAACCATAGTATGAATATCTTTTAATTCCTCTTTCTTTTCTTCTGGAATTGCGTCTTTATTTAACACACTCGTGTTTACTAGACGTAATTTTTCTTTTAGATCATCTACCATTTGTTCAATTGTTTCTGTCATTTGTTATCATCCTTTCAGAATAAGTTTAGCAAAAAGTACATATAATTAAAATAGTGAAACTATACATTAACTTTACAATATATATTAAGATTATATACAATAAAATCAAGTAATTTAATAGGAGTGATATAAGATGGCAGTTCAAGAGATACTTTCATGGACACTATTTGAAAAAATAGACATTCCAAATGAAATTAATCAATATCTCGCTAATGGTGAAGAAGCTTATAGTGCTTTCAAAACATTTAGAGATACGGCAGTCTTTACTAATAAACGAATTATAATTCGTGATTTACAAGGTATAAGTGGCAAAAAAATCGAAACTTATTCCATACCATACAATATAGTTTTAATGTGGTCTACAGAAAACGCAGGTAAATTTTTAGACTTAAACGGAGAAATAACCTTGTGGACTAAAGCTGGCCAATTTAAAATTAAAATCGGAAAAAATCTTGATATTATGCCATTCGAAAAGTTACTATCAAACGCTTTATTGTAGATTATTTGTGTTTACAATATCACATTAATGGGAATGAATGTAATTAGTTAAATTTTAAATAATAAATGATGCCTATGTAAACAAATTTTATGCATTTATATGATATGATATATAGGTCGAAGATATTTATTTAGATTAATATATTGAAAGGGGAAAACATTATGCAAAACAAATTAGTTCCTGCAATTTTGATTGGTGGCGCTATCGGTGCAGCAATTGCATTAGCAGATAAAAACACACGTCAATCATTATCAAATCAAGTACAAAATATTAAAGAAGGTAACACTTCTAGAGAGCCTTCTAAATTCGATCAAATTAAAGACGAAGTTTTATATTGGAAAGATGTAATAGAAGAAATTCGTCGTAAAAACCCAGAGTTAGAACAATCTATTATGGATGCGAAAGACACATTCATTGAGAAGAAAAATAACAGACAAATCTCAGGTCCAAATCATTCATAAATTTTAAAAGACTAGGCTTCTTTAAGCGACCTAGTCTTTTTTAACATTAAATATAATTAGGAGAATTTTTATGGCAAAAGATAAATCTAGCTCAAAGTTTTTAGAACAAGCTAAACACTTTAAAGATGAACAAAAAAAGTCTATAAAAAAAGAAAACTATATTCAACCTCAAGTGTTTGAATCTAAAACACCAAAAAAAGATAATCAAATATTTTTTGTATCAAAAATAAATAAGCCGGCAAAATACACTAAAAATGGTAATATTTTAACTACGTTATTATATAGAATTAGTAAAGATAATGCTACAGGTTTAGCTGCACAGCTATCTTACTACTTCTTATTAGCATTATTCCCTACACTTATCTTTATATTAACATTGATTCCGTTGTTCCAAATTAGTCCAGATACAATTACGAACATGATTTCGGAAAATGCTCCTGGCGATACAGCTAAACTGATTACCGGTATAATTGATGACGTCATGCAGAACGCTAGTGGTGGCCTATTCTCATTCGGTTTAATTGCGGCGCTTTGGTCCGCATCAAACGGAATGACAGCTTTAATGAACGCATTTAATGTTGCATATGATGTCGAAGACGGCCGTAACGCAATCGTATTAAAAATAATGAGTGTGTTCTTCACAATCATTATGGTTGTTGTATTTGGTTTAGCAATTGCATTACCAATATTTGGACAACAACTTGGTAATCTATTATTTGGTCCACTTGGTTTAGAATCTGAATTACGTTGGATCTTTAGTTTAATTAAATTTGTGTTACCACTAATCGTGACATTTATAGTATTTATGACGCTTTACGCTTTAGCTCCAAATATTAAAATTAAATTACTTTCAGTAATTCCTGGTGCTGCCTTTACTACAATTGTATGGTTAGGCTCAAGTGCCCTATTTGGACTATATGTTAATAACTTTGCTAACTACTCAAAAACATATGGTAGTATCGGAGGTATTATCGTGTTAATGTTATGGTTATTCTTAACAGGATTAATCATTATCATTGGAGCAGAAATAAATGCTGTTTTACATCAAAAGAAAATGCTTAAACATGGGCCACCAGAACAGCAAACTTTTGATAATATAGCAGAAAATGGTGAGATGACGAATGCCTCTATTGAATGATATTTTAAAATTCAATCAGACCTTTGTGGCAAACAAAGAATATGAGAACTTTATTACTACAAAAACACCTAACGCAAAAGCAGTTATATTAACTTGTATGGATACACGGCTTACCGAACTATCAACAAAAGCATTAGGCTTTAAAAACGGTGATGTTAAAGTCGTTAAAAATGCAGGTGCTACTATATCGCATCCATATGGATCAACAATGCGAAGTTTATTAGTGGCAATATACGCTCTTGGCGCAGAAGAAATTATTATAATGGGTCATAAAGATTGCGGAATGGGTAACCTTGATGTAGGTTCAGTAATTGAAACTATGAAAAGTCGTGGTGTTACTCAAGAGACATTAAATACGATTCAACACTCTGGCATTGACATTCAACGATTTTTAAGAGGATTTGACGATGTAATACAGAACATTGAATCGAACATACAAAAAATTTATAATCATCCATTATTCGACCAATCAATTCCGATACATGGATTAGTCATTGATCCACATGACGGGTCATTAGAACTTATACAAAACGGTTATGACGCTATTAAATAGCACTTTAACTTGTAAAATACTATTAGAGATTTAAATATCAATCACATAGTCAAAATAATGCTGCTACTTCGTTGAATTTTAGTCAACCGAGTAGCAGCATTTATTTATATATGATTTTGTATGTGTGTACTTATTTTTAATTTATCAAATTGTGTTGAAAAGCGTAAATAACAGCTTGTGTTCTATCTTGTACTTCTAATTTACTCAAAATATTACTTACATGTGTTTTTACAGTTTTAATCGTAATATGTGAAGCACTAGCAATTTCTTGATTAGAATAGCCTTTTGCAATTAATAATAGTATTTCCATTTCGCGATCTGTGAGCATCTCAAATAATTCAGCTTTTTGATTCATACGGTTACGCATTTTAACTAATACTTCCGCTTCAAATACTGATTCTTTATTATAAGTTTTACGAATAGCATTAGCGATATCATCTGCTGAAGTTGTCTTTAAAATATAACTATCAACTCCTGCATCTAAAGCTTGATATACTTCATTGTCATCTATAAAACTTGTTAACATCACAATTTTAACGCTTGGCTCGTGTTGCTTAATATATTGAGTTGCTTCGATACCGTTCATATCATCCATCACTAAATCCATTAATATTATATCTGGTTTCAGTTCTTCTGCTTTCTCGATTCCTTCTCTACCAGAAGCAGCTTCACCCACTACTGAGATATCTTCTTGTGTTGATAAATAACTTGATATACCTATTCTTACCATTTCGTGATCATCAACGAATAATACTCTAATTGTCATACTCTTCCTCCTTATTATTCGGTACCTTCACTTCTATTCTCGTTCCTGAATTAGGCATAGAAATAATATTAAGTGTTGCGCCAATTTCAAGTGCACGTTCATTCATAGTATTTAAACCATAGCTTTGAGGATCTCTTTTAGATGTGTCAAAGCCTACGCCATCATCTTGTAATCTTAAAATAACGTAATCGCTTGTTTCGATTAATTCTATTGATAACTTCGTACCTTTAGAGTGACGTAATGTATTTGAAATTGCTTCTTGCGTTATTCTAAACAAGTGGTCTTCAGTACCTTTAGCAATTTCTATATCCTCTATATCATAAACAACTTTCATAGGTATTTTTTGTTTTAAATCGACGACTAAATCTTTAATACCTTCACCTAATGATTTGTTTTTTAAACCTAATGGTCTTAAATGGAGTAACAATGCTCTCATTTCAAGTTGTGAATCTTGAATCATCTTTTCTAATAAATTAACTTGTTTTGCTAAAGGATCGGTTAATTCAGTAGATTTAATAGCAGATAACATCATGCTCGCAGCAAATAATTGTTGGCTGACAGAATCATGTAGTTCTCTAGCTAATCTTTGTCTTTCGTCTTCTATAATTTTCTTTACAACAGAATCTTGCATTTGGTAAGACTCATTAATAATTTGTTGAGATTTCAACCTTAATGTATAAAGTTCTTCATGTAATGGGATTAAAGTTTGATAAATTTCTAACGTTTCTTTGTGTAAATCTATTTCATGATTATTAACGCCCAACACTTCACCTTGAAAAGAACGTTCTAATTGTTCTTTAATCCAATGGTGTTGCTGATTAATCTTATAAGCTACTGCTGAACCTATGATAATACAAAGAAGTATAACAACAATATTAACGAATAAAAAGGCAGGTATACCCATTATTTGTGTATAAAACAAACCTTGAAAATAAATAATATTAATAAATATTCGATCTAAGAAAAACAATACAACTACAATTGAATAAACAAGTATTAACATTGAACCAATGATACGTGAATAGTTATTCATCGGAAAATCACCTCAACATCTCCCATAAATGTTGAGTAAAATATATTCACTTTAAATGTATTTTTGTGACTATTAACGTTGTAGTGTACAGTTTCATTTTTAACTCTGTAAACTTCGTCATTTAAATATAATCTACCAAAAAGAGCTGTAACATGTACATTAACTTGGTAATTATATGGTACGATAACTTGAGTTTTACCTATAAGTTGCCTTACAACTATTACATTGTTTTCGGATAAATTGGCAGCTAAAGATAAATCTAATTCTACATCTCCTACAGCTTGTTGAATTTGGATATCATCCCATTTATATATGTAGTGAGGTGTTTTTTGAGGTAAGAACCAACGTTGTTTAATGAAAGACTCATTTATGTTTTCGTTAGCTGTCGTTTCGACATGCTCGACTTTCAAAGGTTTTTTCCTGTATATAATATAGCGAATCACTAAAAATATTAAAAATAAAAATAAAATCATAAGCATGTACGGGTTTGAAAGTAACGCATAAATTAACAAGATAGCCCCTATCCAAAATAAAATTAGACCCCTTAATTTATGGAAGTATAAATAGCCTACATAAATAAAAATCATGCCCGTTATTACAACAAGCAGTAATCCTATTTTTTCAAAGAAGATATAGTAAATATTCGATAATAAAATTAAAATTGTTAATACAATTAATAATTCTGTCGATATAAATTTATTCTTCAATCTACCACTCCTATTTTAGAGAAGCGAATTCATTTGTGTGAGCATTGACCGCTCAGCTACAGCATGTGCAATTTGATCTAAAGTACGTTTTATCGTTTCTTCAATCTTTGCTGAATCACTTTCTAACATATTGATTTGTTTTTGTAACCATACTAAATCATGGTCTTCTAATTTTTTGGCATACGTAATTTTAAAGTCTTCTATTTTGTCCATATACTTATTGTCTAATTCTAAAGTATACTTTTCAATTAGTTCAAATAAGTTTTGACGCTTTTGTTCTAAATATAAAATATATTCTTCCATTGCTTTTATTTTAACATCTAATTGCTTTGCACATGTATCTAAACTTTCATAATAAGAAACAAGAATAAGTTGCTTTAATTGATTTGAAACAACATTAAACATAGAATCACCTATTTCTTTCAGATTAACCTCTATTATAAAATGTTATTAAAAATCTCGAAATGGACCTAGGAACCAACTTTCTATAGGTCCTTAGTCTTAGAAAAGAAAGTATATAGAATGAATTAGGCTGAGACATTGATCAATGTCTCAGCCTCTGTTTTTAGTCTTCTAATTTCGTTAATAATAATGGTCCATCTTTAGTAACAACTATAGTATGTTCTATTTGAGCGACAAAACTTTTATCTTTCGTCTCAAATGCCCATTCATTTTTACCATCGCCAACAATTGTAGCGTTTGATGAAATAAACGGTTCAACTGCTAAAACCATTCCTTCTTTTAGCAATTGCTTTTCTAAAGGATCAAAATAGTTCATAACATGTTGTGGTGAGTCATGTAGTGAACGACCAACACCATGGCCAGTTAAGTTTTTAATTACTTTCAAGCCATTCTTTCTTGCTGTAGAATTTACAGCTCTACCAATTTGAGATAATTTAGTGCCTGGTTTAATCTTTTTCATTGCTTCTTCAAAAGCCATTGCTGCAACATCTACTACAAGTTGTTTTTTAGGATCATCTGCTTCTCCTACAACGAAAGAAATACCTGTGTCAGCATAGTATCCATTCTTTCTTGCTGAAACATCTATATTAACTAAATCACCTTCATTGATTACACGGTTACCAGGAATACCATGCGCAACTTCTTCATTTACACTTATACATGTATAACCAGGAAAATCATATTCTGCGATAGGAGCAGATTCTGCTTCTAATTCCTCAAATCTTTCCTTCGCTATGTTATCCAACTCTTTAGTTGTAATTCCGGGTTTCGTTGCTTCTTTCAATTCATCACGAATTATTGCACAGATTCTGCCTATTTCTTTAAGGCCTTCAAGTTCTTCATTGTTTTGAATAATCATTTAAATCCCGTTCTTTCTTTTAAATTTTTTGTCGTCTTTATTATATCAGAAAATACATGGTATACTATAAAAAAATGATTTTGGAGTTTTGTATATGAAAGAAAATTGGTTAATCAGATTTATAGGTGCAAGAATTATCAAAACAGGTTTAGCTACATTTTTAACTGCACTAATATGTATGGTTTTGAATTTAAATCCCATTTTTGCGGTTATAACATCAATTGTCACAATAGAACCTACAGCAAAAGCATCTTTAAAAAAAGCTTTTGTCCGCTTCCCAGCTTCTATATTGGGCGCATTTATAGCAGTAATCAGTACATACTTCTTCGGTGAGTCGCCATTAAGTTATTCTTTGGCTGCTACAGTAACTATATTTGTATGTTACCAACTTAAACTTATAGATGGTATGCTCGTAGCTGCTATTACAGCGGTTGCAATGGTGCCTGTTATCCATGATGCTTTTGTATATAACTTTATATCTCGTTTAGCAACAACGACAATCGGGTTAACAACAGCAGGTTTAGTAAACTTCATTATATTACCACCCAAATATATTACACAAATTGAAAACATAAATAAAAATATGGAACGTCGTATTTTAGAAATTTACATAAACAGATTAAAAGAATTACTCATCGGAGAATATGAATCCAATATATCAATGAAACAAATGACTTCATTGCAACAGTCAGCAACAAAAATAGAACAATTGATTAAATATCAAAAAGAAGAATATGATTATCACCGTACAAAAAAAGAATCTAAAGCATATATTAGAAAAGTCGAAATGGCCTATCACACAAATAGATTATTGAATTCTCATTTATTAAATCTCATTTATTTACCTGAAGAAACATTCATAACGTTTACTGAAAATGAAAGAAGAGCAATTTCTAATTTAATCATTTCTTATAAAGATTTATTAAATCATAAAGAATTTAAAAAGCAGAAAAAAGCTGCATCTATCCTTAAAAACAGCGTTAAAGGCCTCGATGAATTTGATGAAAACCAAATAAAAAGCCATATCATATACGAAATCTTAATGATAAACCGAATTATAAACGATCGTTTTTCTAATATAACGAAAAAGGGTTAAAGTAATAAAACAAAAGTCTGGGACATTAATTATGTCCCAGACTTTTGTTTTTATATTATTTTTCTTTTAACAACCTATTTATAATAGCTCGTTTTGCTGCTTCTTCAACTGAATTATCTAATTCTTCTGGACTGAATTCAATCTCTTTTCTTTCACAAGCTTTTTTCAATAAATAATCAGTAATTTCATGATTTTTTGGTAATATTGGTCCATGTAAATACGTACCTATTAAGTTTTTATAATGTATACCTTCTTTTTTATCTGTATCATTATTTCCGTACCCATTTATAACTTTACCAAGTGATGGATATTCATGATATGTACGACCACCATGGTTCTCAAAACCAACAATTTGACCAAATGTTTCAGACTCCATAACAATATCTCCGGTAAGCCTTTGTTTTTTAGATTCAGTATATATGTCTAAAATATTTAAGCCTTCAAGTCTCGTACCGTCTGGCGTTACATATTCAGAACCTAAAAACTGATAACCACCACAAATCGTTAATGTTGGCAAGCCGTCTTCGATTGCGTCTTTTAGTTGTGTTTTAATTTTCTTAAGTTGTTCAGTAGCAAGACTTTGTTCTCTGTCACTGCCTCCTCCAATAAAGAAAATATCACAATCATCCAAACTCAAACCTTCTGTATCTATAATATCTACGACTTCTACTTTAATATTGCGCCATTTAGCACGTTGCTTTAAAGCAATAATATTACCGATATCTCCGTAAAGATTTAATTTATCTGGCATAAAATGAAATATTTTTATCGCTGACATTATACTTCCTCCTTAAACGCTCTATTTAGTACACGATGCATCGGAGATAGTGAAGTATAGTTAGGTATAGCAACAGTAAATTGAGGATACTCCATTGACATTCCAGTCGCTTTTTCAATAGACTTTTCAATGATAATGTCTGCATCTACTTCTGCATATTTTAATCTAAGTGCTAGTTCTTCAGCTCTTTGTCCCGTACATATAACTGCTTTTATATTTTGGCGTGATAACTTTTCAAAGTCCGCATCGTAAATCCAAGAAATATCTCTACCATCAGCCCCATTATCATTTAAACTGATAATGTATACTTTCTCCGAATCTATTTGTTCACCTACTGATAGACTAGCATTTAAACCAGCTGGATTTTTAGCTAAGTTAATTAATACTTCTTTATGACGATTTTTGTAATATTGCATACGCCCATTATCAGACGTATAAGATTCAAACCCGGCATTAATACTCTTATCGTTCAACCCTAATTCCCTTAAAACTGTATATGCAGCAACAACATTAAACACGTTGTAGTCTCCAGCTATTTTCATATCAAAAATAGTACCATTTATACCTGCATCTATAAATGGCTCTTGTTTAAAGGAGGAAACTTCATATTTAGGTTTTTCACGTTTAAATCCACAAACACAATCATAATGACCAATTTGATTGTAATGAACATGTTTGTAATTTAATAATCGACCACAATTCGGGCAATATTTACTTTCAACCATCGTACTTTGTTCAAATTCATGAATGCCCGCTTTCATGCCGTAGTATATAACTTCATCACTAGCAATTTTTAATCTACTTACGAATGGATCATCAGCATTTAATAATAGTTTAATACCCCTACCCTTAATTGTATTAGCTATATTATCGACCATTGTATCAATCTCGCCAAATCTATCCATCTGGTCTCTAAAGAAGTTTGTTACGACCATCATCGTTGGTGTCATTTCTTTCAATACTCTTGGTATTGAACCTTCATCAATTTCGATAATAGCAATTTTAGTATCTTTATTAGACTGAATAACAAAGCTTGAAGTAATACCCGCTGCCATATTGGCACCTTCATTATTATGTATTATATTTATATTATTTTTCTTTAAAGTATGGCCAATTAAATTGGAAGTAGTCGTCTTACCATTTGTTCCACTTATCATTACAATTTCATCAACATCATTTGCTAACTTTCTTAATATAAGTGGATCTATCTTACGAGCGACTTGTCCCGGAAGGTCGGTACCTTGTTTTCCCATTTTTCTACTTGCAAACCTAGCAAGTTTAGCCATATTTTTCGCAACATACTTCTTCATACGTTACCTCCTTATTCTGTCATATTATTATAACACGTTCAAAAGCATTTAAAAAAGACTTTCACTAAGTTAAAACATTGGTATACCCTTACAAATAATGTATAATAAATATATAAACAAGTTTATTATAGAAGGGAAGATTTTAAATGTTATCTAAAAATATACTAGACGCTTTAAACAATCAATTAAATCACGAGTTTTATGCAGCACACGCATATATGGCTATGGCAGCATATTGTGCGGATAAGAGTTATGACGGTTTTGCAAACTTCTATATTCAACAAGCTAAAGAAGAACGTTTTCACGGTATGAAAATTTATAATTATATAAATGACCGTGGTGAAAAAGCTATCTTTACATCATTAGAAGCTCCAAAGACTGAATTTAATTCATTATTAGAAACATTTAAAGATGGCCTTGAACAAGAAAGAGATGTAACACGTCGCTTCTATAACTTATCGGAAATCGCTAAAAATGAAAATGACTTTGCGACTATTTCGTTCTTAAATTGGTTCTTAGATGAACAAGTTGAAGAAGAATCAATGTTTGAAACACACATTGACTACTTAGAAAGAATCCAAGAAGATAATAATGCACTATTTATATATGAAAAAGAATTAGCTGCTCGTCAATTTGATGAAGATGGTGAATGATTCTTAAGATAAGTAAAGGTCTAGGACATAAATGTCCTAGACCTTTTTATATTGCAATTTTAAAGTTGAACGTTGCACGTGAATCTCGTCTTGCAACATTCGCCCTCCCCACCATCTTTATTTTTATCATTTCGAACAATTTTATTTACATTTTCATTATATATCCATATAATGACTTTCAAAGGAAGTGATTGAATGTCTTCATTTGTCGCGTTAGATTTTGAAACGGCTAACGGAAATCCTGAAAGTATTTGTTCAATAGGAATGGTTAAAGTTGTTGACCATCAAATTACTGAAGATTTTTATACTTTAGTTAATCCTAAAGATTATTTTTCTAAATTTAATATTAAAATTCATAAAATACAACCATCTGATGTGGAAAGCTCCCCTACTTTTGATGTAGTCTTCCCTTATATGATGGACTTCATAGGCGATTTACCTGTTGTCGCACACAATGCAAAATTTGATATGAATGTATTATTTAAATCGCTTATCAAATTGAATATAGAAATACCCGATATGACATATTTTTGTTCTTGTATATTAGCAAGAAAAACAGTAAATAATCATAGATACGGTTTAGCGCATATGATGTCTTATTATAATATTGATTTTAAAGGTCATCACCACGCTCTTAACGATGCAAAAGCATGTGCAATTATCACTTATAGATTGTTGCAACACTATCAAGATTTAAACAGTGTCATAAACATTTACGGTAAAACTTTATCTGACAAAAAATATGTATATAAAAAATAGGGAAACAACTTAATTAAAAGTTGCTTCCCTATTTTTTATTTTATTCTTTGTGCTGAAATTCTTTTTTAATATCTCTTTTAAGACTTGCTTTATTGACTGGTCTTTCTAATTTTCGATCTGCCCAGAATAATAATAAAGCGATAGCAACAATACCTATTAATTTAACAATATCAAAACTTCCTGTATCGATTGTACTCTTTACAAAAAGTAAAATCATTAATACTGTTATTCCGATAATAGCAAATTTAAATTTCATATCAATCTCTACTTTCTGAATAATGAATAATGAATAATGAATAAATACCCGTTCAATGTGATTTCAAAACTTAATCACAATCTATATTAGGATACTAGTACTTTAACACTTTATCAAGTTTTCTACTTATAAAAAGTCATATATCGTCAAATTCCGGTATGTTTTAGACACTAAATTTCCTATTGAAACACCAATTAATCTAATTGCTGTATCTTGATCTTTAAGACTGTTATATAGTTCATATGCAATGTTATATATTTCTACTTCATCATGTACAGGGTTATTCACACTTGTTTGTTTAGACAATGTTTCAAAATTATGAGTTTTCATTTTCACCGTTATAGTACGACCTGCAAGTTCGTGCTTATCTGCTCTAACAGCTACTTCTCCACTTAAAGTACGTATTTTATTTAATATGAAATCATCATCATTTTGGTCTGTTTCAAAAGTAGTTTCTCTACCTATAGACTTTCTAATTCTTACTGGTTTAACAGGTGAGTTATCAATTCCTCTTACTTTATTATAAAAACTCAATCCTCTTTTCCCAAACATTTGAATGAGTTCCATTTGACTATAATCATATAAATCTTGACCAGTATGGATGTTCAATTCTTTCATTTTTTCTTCAGTCACTTTACCTACTCCTGCAAACTTACCTATTGGTAGTGACATCAATAAGTCATGTGTGTTCTCATAATTTATAACTGTTCTACCACTCGGCTTGTTCATACCACTAGCAAGTTTTGCTAAAAATTTATTATACGAAACACCTGCCGAAGAAGTAAGTTGTGTCTTATCGTAAATGTCTCTTTGAAGATATTGAGCAATAGTAGAGGCTGATAAATCTCTGCGAACTAGTTCAGTTACATCTAAATATGCCTCATCTAAAGATAATGGTTCAACTATATCAGTATAACTTTTAAATATCTCCATAATTTCATTAGAAACTTCTCTATAATGATTAATTCTAGGCCGAACATAATAACCATCAGGACATAATTGATGGGCTCTAGCCATAGGCATCGCAGAATGTACACCATATTCTCTAGCTTCATAGCTTGCAGTCGATACAACGCCACGTCCAGAAGCTCTACCACCGATGATAACCGGTTTACCTTTTAACTTTGGATTATCCCTCACTTCTACTTGAGCAAAGAATGCATCCATATCTATATGAATGATTCGACGTTCCATCTTAAACACCTCAATAAAAAATAGGAATATGGTTTCCCAAATTCCTATATATTATAACAAAAATTGTATTAAGTTGTTGAAGATATGTTTTTCTTGTCAGTATATAAATTTATGCCTACATCAGTATCTTCGATATATTTCATTTGTTGATGATTATATAAAACTTGCACCATATAGAAATCCCCTATACAAGCTGCACCATGGAATGCAAAAATATATATAATCGAACTTAATTTCAACCATAATAGTACCAAAAGTAAACCAATACTAATAATTACAAATGGAGCTAGCGCGATGGTATAAAATTGTCTACGTGTAAATATTTCTTTTGGCATAGATGCGTAGAACATACCACTTTTGTAACCGTATTTTACTTTTTTCGATGGTTGAAAAATTTTAAAACAAATACCATGAATAAGTTCATGAATAAATATTAAAATTATTAAACCAATAACACCTACAATAATATTTCTAAGAATACCTTCTTCTTGTATATATATAAAATTCGCCATTACTTTAAAACCAATTAATACGAGTGAAAGAAATAGGACAAATTGTAATAATGCTAATCGTTTTAATATAGAAGTGCTATTGAGTAAGTCAATTTTTAACATACAATTCCTCCATCAGATTGAATCTCTTTATCCGTCCCCTCATATTATAGATTAAAAACGATATTAATTCTATTCTTAATTTAACTTATTTGATATTATTTTAATTGGTTTAATGGTATTTTATATAGCTTATCATCATTATCAGAAGGATTACCTCTACCATCTGAATTATTACTAATGAAATACAACGTTTCTCCTTCAATCATGACATCTCGAATACGTCCGTGATCTGTAATGACCTTTTTAACTTTATCATTTTTAGTGTCAAATTCTAGAACTGCTTCGCCTCTTAAAGCTGCAGAATAGATTTTCCCATCATGGTAAGCTAAACCTGAAGGAGCCCATGTTTCATCTGCTCCAGAAGTAAATAATGGTGACACCATACCATCTTTTTCTTCATTACCTTCTATAACCGGCCAACCATAATTTTCACCTTTCTTTATGTCATTAATTTCATCATTAGCTAAGTCTCCGTGCTCGCTAGCATAAAGCTTATTATCTGAAGGCCACACAAGACCTTGTGGATTTCTATGACCATAACTATAAACATATGAATTTGAAAATGCATTATCTTTCGGTTTACTACCATCTAAATTTAATCTTAAAATCTTGCCACCTAAAGAATCTTTATCTTGTGCAATTTCATCATTTGCAGCGTCACCAGTAGTAGCATACAACTTATCATCAGGACCAATCTTCAATCGACCACCATGATGGAAATCTCCACTCGGAATTTTGTCTAATAATACTTCCTCTTCTTCCCATGAGTCTCCATCTAACTTCAATTTTACAATTCTATTAAACTGCCCTTCGTTGCCTTCATACGTATAATAAGCATAAGCTTCATTGGATTCTTTAAAGTCAGGTGCCAACACAAAGCCTAATAATCCCGCTTCAGCAGCAGTTGCAATCTTCTCATCTAAGTTCACCTTTTGATCAGTCTTCTGATTACCCTCAATCTTAACAATCTTGCCAAGACGCTCAGTTAAATAAAAAGTATTATCCATCTTCTCAATAGACCAAGGTGTGTTCAAACCATCAACCACAGTCTCCATACCTTTAGATTCCTCATCATTAGACTTCTTCTCATCCGAATCACTTTGTTGTTTATTAGAATTATTTTGCTTTTCATCACTACTCTCTTCAGTCTTATTCACACTCTCCTCAGAATCATTACCACAAGCCGTTAATAAAAAACTTACAGAAATAGCACTTGCCAACATTCGTTTCATAAACAACCCTCCTTAACTTATTTATACAGATGAATGCGTTTACAAACAATAATATCGCTCAAAATAATAAAAAACAACCAGCTAATAAACTGGTTGTATAATAAATTTATTTACTTAAATTCTTCTTCGTAGATCCAATTAAATATCCATTGTAAATTTATTTTTGGTTTAGGTTGAACGTCAATAATTGGCTGAACGATATCTCTAATTTTTTGCTTCGTTTCTTGTTCCATTTCGGTGCTAAGTGAGTAACTATATCCTTCTTCATCTTTATATACAGAAAAAAATTCATATTTTTTATTAAACTCATATATATATCTTTTTTCATCAAATAAATCTATATCTCCGAAACTATACATAACATACATATCAAGATCAAATTTATTACCACTATAATTTATTTTTTTAACGAGATTTTCACCTTTAACATAATCATAAACTAAAAATTTTGTTTTTGGCTTTTCAATATATTCTAAATTTTTCATTACCATTTGAACCTCAGGGTCTTTATCATGACTATGTTTTATATTCTTCGCATAATAAACAGAATAATAATCAAGGTGTGAAAATAAAAAATATTTTAAGAGGAAGAAAATAACTATACTAGGGACAATATACAAGACACTTATTTCAAATATTTTTTTAATTAATATTTTTATAAATTTCAAAGGCAATCACCTCCGATGTTAAATATTTATTGGTTTTTAAATTCATCACCATACCACCAAGTAAATATCCATTGTAAATTGATCAGGGGTTCTGTTTGTTCATCTATAACAGGTTTCACAACTGCATACATTTCTTTTTTTATTTTCTTTTCATCTATACCGTTGATAGGTTTTTCTGTAAAGTTATCGACATAGTAAGAGAATATTCTGTAATTTTCTGTAAAGTGATAGCTTTCATTTCTATATGAATATAAATAACCATTAAGTTCCCTATCCAATTCTACATTTCTGTACTCTACTGAACCCTCCTTTCCTTCCGAGACTCCTTCAATACCAACTTTGCGATATTTTTGACAGTTTCCTAATTCTATCACACAAAAATTTAAATAATCTAAACCCTTTATTTCAGGTGTATATACTTTATCTAAATTATGTAATAGCATTTCTACTTGCGGATTTCTACCTTCACTATGAGGTATATATTTAGCATAATATACAGAATTTCTTGTTAAGTTGGAATACACATAAATGGAAAGCAGACTCAAAATTACAAACGACCTCACTAAGCTTAAATAGAAAGTAAAAACTAACGATACTTTGAATTCTTTCCAAGTTTTTTTAAGCACACATATCACTTCCAAAACATTTTCTTCAAATATCTTTTTATATTCTTAAAATTAACTCTTCTATTTTTATTTCTATATTTTCTATTTGAAAATACGAATTTTCTTATATACCTTTTTACTGGTCTCACTACTCTACGTATTGAATTTGTTATTCTTCTTTTTATATATCTTCTTGCCGGTCTCATTACTCTACGTATTGAATTTGTTATTCTTCTTTTTATATATTTACCTATTGCTTTTATTGTTGGTTTAAGGGTTTTTGTTATTTTTTTAACTTTTGACCTATTACTTTTTATTGCTATTGGTTTTATTCTATTTTGTTTAAAAGGTTTAAGGATTTTTTTAGCTTTATTAACTATACTATTTAAGGATTTTTTTAAAGTAGCTTTTATCTGATTTTTCATAGATTTAACAATTGTGGGTCTTAAATTCTTAAGCATTTTAAGTAACTTCTCTCGATTATTTTTATTTTTAAATATTAAATATAATCCGACTACACTGAATATAGAGCCCATAATTAAAAAACTATGTTTATCCCCTTTAATATCAGGAAATGCTATTTTAAAAGCTTCGTTATAATATTCTCTCCTTTTTTCTTTTAAATCTTTTTGACCATAATACTTTTTTATTCTTTCATTCAAAGGTAAATCTTTAAAATCTGGATGATAGTTTAAATTAAACGAATCAATATTTGTATTATTATCTTTCGAATCCAAATTTGTTAACAAGTCACCAACATGTGAGTTTAATTGAAAAAAACATCCTTAGTTGAAATACCTTTAAAATATGTTGGAGAGTATCCAACAATATGTTTTAGAATTTCTTTATACCAACTACTTTTTTCTACTGTTGACAATGTAGCACCCAAGTGTGGAAAATCTATAGGGTAATCACCATGATTATGCATAACATCAAAGAGATCATCACTTTTCTTTCTTTGCCCACTTTCTTTATTTATTATCATGACAAATTTATCTGAACTTTTGAGATTTACTTTTACTTTTACAAAATCATTAACAAAATTTTGTAATGTATCATTATGGTATACTCTATAAGAGATGGCATTTGCAACTTCATGGTTTATTTTATTAATATCTCCGTTAAATTTTTTTCTTGCTATCCTCGCTATATTGTCAATATATTCTATAAATTTCTTTTTTTCTCTACCTTTTAATCCTGTATTTATTGCGAACCAATCTATGTCATTTTTTCTAGGAATGAATATATTTTTATTCTCCTTAAAATTTTTTCTAACTATACTTAAAGAATAGTTCTCTTTTTCATTATGTTTGATCCTAGTATTTAAAGTGCTTTTTTGAGTTTTATAGATTATATAATTACTATTAATTGAGATACTTTTATTTTCTATGTTTTTTGGTTGATAAGAAATATTCGCCTGAGGTTTTATATATTTTTGAGGCTTTTTTGACTTTGAGCTATTTCGAGGTTTATTGCTAACTCTAGTTGCATTAAAATTTTTAGAATTGTTTTTGAGTGCTACTGTATATTTACTTTTATTAGTCATTCTTGGTATATTTTTCTTTATATCTAAGTTTTTAGGCAATGCTTTAAAATGTTTTTTCTTACTTAAATTTTTATTTTTTTTAATTGCAAGTTTTTCATTAAAAATTTTAGCATGTTTATAAATAAAGTTATGAACATTGTCTTTTTCTATTACTTTATTATAATTTTCAGGTTTCATAAATCCTTTAATCAAGGGTGGAGTGTAATTTAAGTGAGTTCCTACCTTCTCAATCCGGGTTATTGATTTTTTTAATTTTTCACCCTTTTCATCAATAAAATTATAAATAATTCTAGGAACCTTGTTAAAGTATATATTTACAATCGGATTATTTTTATTACCAAAATTGATAGTATGATGTATTTTTGTGAAATTATTTATTTTAGGTACATTTATTTTATACACTTTATCTGTATACCCATAATAAACTTCAGGTTTTTTAAGATTCTTACCTTTTATATCTAAATAATTTACATCGATTTTTTGTTTTATTCTTGTATCTATTTTAACTTGTAAACTACTGCCGAAAATATCATATCTAACTGCAACTGCATGATTGTAAGAACTTTTTCTTCTATTTGGGGCAGGTGAATAAAATGTATAGTTAAAATTCGAAAGAAATCCTGCACCTAGATATCCACCGTGTGGCAAGTCTACTGAACCATTTAAACCAACAACCCTTGGAGTAGCATCGTAGATTACATTATCACTAACCTTAAGATTCGATTCCTTAGGTATTATCTGTACAAGGTTCGCTAAATCACTTTTTACACCTTGAGCTGCGTCTATATCTGTGGAAATAAAACTCAATAAAACTGGATTTTCTTCAAAAGTTCCATGTTTTACTATTTGATAAAAAAGACTAAGTTTATTAGCTTCATTATAAAGAGTAACGATTGAATTACCACTAGTATTTGGTATTAACTGTTCTCCTGTAAAAGCTAATCCCTTTACGCGACCGTTATTACTATAACCAGAATTCTTTTTCCATTCTTTATTATCAGAATCTTTAACAGTCCATAATAAATCTAAGTTTATTCCTGATTTTGTTTTGCCTACAAAATTTATCCTTCCTTTATCACCATTATTCATACTATACGCTTTTACTGGTTTGATAGGTGTATTTTGAAAGCCAAAGGTGTCTATATCATTAATTTCTCCCCTTTCTTCTCCTTTAATAATATCTACATGCGTTTTATCTGACCAATGTAACCCTTCTTTTGTAAGAATATTATCATCAGTAATGTTTTCACTAGTTACTTTTATTTTTATATTGTCAAAGTAAGCAACTCCTGTTTTGCTATTATCTTCTTCTCCTTCAACCTCAGTATTTGTTATAATTGGTTCAGTATTTTCAGATATTAAATCGGTTTCAATACTTGGAGAAATAGGTTTCTGGTCAGTGGAGTTATTATTATAAATAATTATAGTATCCGTTTTATCTTCTACCTTAATTGCTTGCAATTCTGTTTTTATACTTCCATTCTTATCAAGATTGTTTTCATTAGTTTCTGCATATGTCTTTGATTGTGTAATTATTAGAATAATAATTACGATTAAACAAAAACTTATTTTCTTAAATGCTTTCATATTTCATCTTCCCTTATTCAATTGTTTTCATAGTATCTATATCATCACCCTCTTTATTTTGTTTCTTCCTTGTAATTAAAATAATTTTCACTCAATATATCAAATAGCCATTGTAGATTGATTATAGGATCAGGTTGATAATCAATAATTGGAAATACAATATGTTTAATTTCTTTTTTAACTTCATTAACATTCACTCTATTTAATGGAACTGATTTATGTTCGCTATCTGATGCTTCAACTAAATCAAATTTCAAATTGAAAGTATATGTATATTTCTTAGAATCTATCAACTTTCTAATGAGTGAGAAAATTATGACAATTGTTATCCACATTTTATTTTTGCTCATTTATACCCCCTGCTTTCGACTCTTTAAGTTTATAATTATATCCATTTTTTATTATTTATATAATATATAATTTAAAAATAGAATTCAAGATTTTATATGTAAAATTTTAGATAAATATATTAAAAAAACAACCAGCTAATAAACTGGTTGTTCAATAAATTTATTTACTTAAATTCTTCTAACCTGTGAAGTTGTCTTCCTTCGTCATCAAAATTCTCTTCTGCCAACCATTTATTAAATGCTTGTTTATGCTTCGGCCATTCCTCTATTAACATGGAAAACCAACATGTGTCTCTTGAGCGATTTTTATAGACTACAGCGTTTCTGAAAGTCCCTTCATACTGAAATCCTAAACGCAATGCAGTTTTATAGGAGTTAGCATTTAAAGAATCACATTTCCATTCGTAGCGTCTGTATTGAAGTTCTTCGAATACATATTTAGCTAATAAATAGTGTGCTTCTGTAGACATTCTTGTTCTTTTTAATGAATCTGAAAAGTTAACATGTCCTTCTTCGACTACTCCGTTTGCTTGATCAACTCTCATTAAACTAAATATTCCTAGAGCTTTGTTTGTTTCTTTATTTATCACCGCATAGAAGATAATTGTCGTGCTTTCAATCTTTTCGTTTAACTCTTCTTCAAAAGATTCATAGTCTTGAGGATACTCATATGGTAAGTAAGTCCAATTACTAGGATGAGAATCTCTATATGCATTATAGAGGTCTTTAGTGTGTGAATGAGATAACCGAGTAATAATAGTATACTTACCGACATAATGTATATCAGTAGGAAACTTTCTTGGCTGCCAGTTAGGTAACTCTTCACCAATTGGTAGGTTGTATTCGTTAATTCTCTGTTTCATTTAATCACCCCATTACTTATTTATTCACTTATTTTCTCTATTAAAGCGACTGTTTCTACATGTGTCGTGTGTGGAAACATATCCACTGGTGTGATTTCTTTTAGTTGATAACCGCTTCCTTTTAATATTTCTACATCTCTTACTTGTGTTGCTGGATTACATGATATATACACAATACGCTTTGGTGACAATTCAATTAGTGTTTCTATGAATGTTTGATCGCACCCTTTTCTTGGTGGATCGACCATAACGACTTCTGGCTTAATACCTTCTTTTTGCCATTTTAATATAACTTCTTCTGCTTTTCCTGCTTCCCATGTCGCATTCTCTATATGATTGATTTTCGCATTTTCTTTTGCATTTTCTATAGCTTGTTCTACTATCTCTACACCATATACGTGTTTAGCTTTTTGTGACATATATGACCCTATTGTGCCAATTCCACAATATGCATCAATTACTGTTTCTTCACCGTTTAATTGTGCGTATTCTAATGCTTTGCTGTATAGTTTTTCGGTTTGAGTTGGATTAATTTGATAGAAAGATGTATCTGATATTTTAAATTGATATTCTGCTAGTTGATCTGTAATTGTATCTTGTCCATAAAGTGTATAAGATGTTCTTCCCATTATAACGTTTGATTTTTCTCGGTTCACATTGTGTTTAATACTAACTACATTATCAAATTCTGAAGAAATAAATTCTATGATTTTATTTTTATGACTTAATTGTTTACTGTTTGTTACAAAAATAACCATAGTTTCCCCAGTATAATAACCTGTTCTTAAGATGATATGTCTTAATTCACCTTTATGCTTATGTTCGTTATAAATACTTAAATTCAAATCTTCTATTAATCGCTTTATTTTAACCATAATTGTGTCATGCTTCTTATCTTGTATCATGCAGTGATCGATATTTACAATATCATGGCTTCTTTGTCTATAAAATCCTAATTCAATTTCACCATGTTTATTTTTCCCGACTGGTATTTGAGATTTATTACGGTAATGCCAAGGGTTCTCCATACCTATTGTGTCATGTATAACGGTATCTTCAAAATTCGATTTACGCTTGAATAAATTGACGACTTGTTCTTTTTTCATTTGTAATTGGGCTTCGTAGCTTAAATGTTGTAATTGACACCCACCACAAACTTTATAATATTCACAAGGTGGTTCAACTCTTTCATTTGATGTTTCTTTTATAGTTAACAGTTTACCAATAGCAAATTGCTTTTTTACTTTTATAACTCGGAATTCTATTTCTTCATCTTTAATTGCATTTGGTACAAATATTGGGTATCTATCAAATTTTACAACGCCATGACCTTCATGTGTAAAATCTATAACTTGTCCCGTATACACTTCGTTTTTATTTACTATACTTGCCATAATTTCTCCTTCTTTCACGTACAACATAGAAAAAAGGGACAGTTAAATGTCCCTATGTATTTATTCTTCAGTTTGCTCTTCGTGAAGTCTTTCTCTTTCTCGTTCTACAGTTTCAATACCATGCTCTGCTTTCACACGTTCTAATTTAGAAAATACTTGTATATGTCTTTTTAAATTCACAAAATTGGCTGGTAGAACACCACCAAATTCACCATCTACATTCAACTGTATTTGTTCAAATGATGATACGTTAATCGTTTTTGCTTTTGTATAATGTACTTTAGGGTGGTTAATGTGATCGCCTCTAGAAGCTAATGTCATAATATGACCAAGTTCAGCAAAATTAACTTTCTCTAATATTAATAAAGTGAAATTACCATCATTGATTTCAGCATCTGGTACTAATTTTTCAAAACCACCAATTGAATTTGTTAAACCTATTAAAAACATCATGGCTTCACCTTGAAAAACATTCCCATCATATTCAATTCGAATATCTGTTGATTTAATTTGTGGTAACATTTCTAAACCTTTGATGTAATAAGCTAATGGTCCTACCATAGTCTTTAATTTGCTTGGTGCTTCATATGATACTTCGGTGATTTTACCACCACCAGCAATATTTATAAAGTAGCGATTGTTCATTTTACCAACATCTACTGGCACGAGATCACCTTTAATGATTGTATCTACAGCTTCCATAATATCATTAGGTATAAGCAATGCTCTTCCAAAGTCATTTACCGTCCCCATTGGAATTAAACCTAATTTAGGTCGATTAGTTGCTTCAGCGATACCATTGATAACTTCATTAAGAGTACCATCTCCACCAGCTGCTATAATAACATCATAATCATGTTTCAAAGCTTCTTTAGCAGCATATGTAGCATCTCCAGCACTCGTTGTAGCATGAGCGCTTGTTTCGTATCCAGCTTGTTCTAATTTAATCAACACGTCTGGTAGTGCTCTCTTAAATAACTCTCTACCTGATGTTGGATTATAAATGATTCTAGCTCTTTTTTTCATTGTGATCCCTCTTGTATATTCTTATATCTTTATATTATAGCAAATGATACATATTAGAAAGTAAAATATATTAACGTTTTGTGTACTATAAATATTTTTATATATCATTTTAATTGATTCCACAAAGTATTGAGTAATAACAAAGGTTATACCAAAGAAAAAATGGGTCTGAGACAATTAATTATGTCTCAGACCCATATATTTATCTTTTATCTTTTTTCTAATTCTGATTTTAGTAATTGGTTAACAACTTGAGGGTTCGCTTGTCCTTTTGAAATTTTCATAATTTGACCAACTAAGAAGCCCATTGCTTTGCCTTTACCATTTTTAAAGTCTTCTACTGATTGTGGATTATTGTCTAATGCTTCAGTAACAAATCCTAATAATGTTTCTTCATCAGAAATTTGAACAAGACCTTTATCTTTCATAATTTGTTGAGCGTCGCCGCCATTTTTAGCTAATTCAGGGAACACTTTTTTCGCAATTTTACTACTCATTGTTCCATCTTCAATTAACTTAATCATTCCAGCTAAGTTTTCTGGTGTTAATGCAGTATCTTGTAAATCGATTTGATTTTTATTTAAATATTCATTAACGCCACCCATTAACCAGTTTGAAGTCAATTTAACGTCTGCTCCATGCTCAATCGCTTCTTCGAAGAAATCAGACATTTCTTTAGTTAATGTTAATACGTGAGCATCGTATGCTGGTAAACCTAAGTCATTTACATAACGCTCTTTACGAACGTCTGGTAAGTCAGGAATTGTTTGTCTTACACGCTCTTTCCATTCATCATCAACATAAAGTGGCACTAAATCTGGTTCTGGGAAGTAACGATAGTCGTCTGAACCTTCTTTAATACGCATTAAGATTGTTTCGCCAGTAGCTTCGTTAAAGCGACGAGTTTCTTGTAGAATTTCTCCACCTGCTAATAACACTTCAGCTTGACGTTTTTCTTCATGTTCTAAACCTTTACGAACATAGTTGAAAGAGTTTAAGTTTTTCAATTCTGCTTTAGTACCAAACTCTTCTTGGCCGTATGGACGTAATGAAATGTTAGCGTCACAACGAAGTGACCCTTCTTCCATTTTACAGTCTGATACGCCAGTGTATTGGATAATAGCGCGTAATTTTTCTAAGTAAGCATACGCTTCTTTAGGTGAGCGAATATCTGGTTCAGATACGATTTCAATTAATGGCGTTCCTTGTCTGTTTAAATCGACTAAAGAATAACCATCTTTATGAGTCAGTTTACCCGCATCTTCTTCCATGTGTAAACGTGTGATACCAATACGTTTTGTTTCGCCGTCAACTTCTATATCAATCCAACCATTTTCACCAATTGGTTGATCAAATTGTGAAATTTGGTACGCTTTCGGATTATCTGGATAGAAATAGTTCTTTCTATCAAATTTTGATTCTGTAGCAATATCCATGTTTAATGCCATTGCTGCACGCATAGCCCAATCTACAGCAGTTTTGTTTACTACTGGTAGAACACCTGGATATGATAAATCTATTACATTTGTGTTTGTATTCGGTTCAGCACCAAAATGAGCTGGTGATGGTGAAAACATTTTTGATTCTGTTTTTAATTCGACGTGTACTTCTAAGCCGATTATTGTTTCAAAATGCATTCAGATTCACTCTCCTTGTAATGTTTTATAGTCATCATGTAAGTTAAATTGTGTTTCATATTGATAAGCAACTTTGTATAATGTTTTTTCATCGAATGGTTTACCAACAATTTGTAAACCAATTGGACGACCATTTGATTTACCACAAGGAATTGATATTGATGGTACGCCAGCTAAGTTAACAGGAATTGTTAAAATATCATTCGCGTACATTGTTAATGGGTCATCAACTTGTTCACCAATATTAAATGCTGTTGTTGGAGCAGTTGGTCCAACGATAACATCATAGTCTTTAAATATTTTTTCAAAGTCTTGTTTAATTAATGTTCTTACTTTTTGAGCTTTTTTGTAATAAGCATCATAATAACCAGAACTTAATGCAAATGTTCCTAACATAATACGACGTTTAACTTCATCTCCGAAACCTTCGCCACGAGATTTTTTATATAACTCTTCTAATGTATTTGCAGATTTAGAGTGGAAACCATAACGGATACCATCGAATCTAGCAAGGTTTGCAGACGCTTCTGAAGATGCAATGATGTAATAACTTGCTACACCATATTTAGTATTCGGTAATGAAACGCGATCAACAGTAGCACCTAAAGATTCTAAAGTTTTAACAGCTTCAGTAACTGAATTTTTCACATCTTCAGAGACACCTTCACCAAGAAACTCTTCTGGAACTGCTATTTTTAATCCTGTGATGTCTTTACCTATTTCTGAAGTGAAATCTACATCTTCAACAGGTGCACTTGTTGAATCTTTTTCATCATGACCTGCGATTGTTTCTAAAATTAAAGCATTATCTTTTACGTTTCGTGTAATCGGTCCAATTTGGTCTAATGAAGATGCAAATGCAACTAAACCAAAACGTGATACACGTCCATATGTAGGTTTCATACCTACTACACCACAATATGATGCAGGTTGGCGTATTGAACCACCTGTATCTGAACCTAATGAGAATGGTACTAAACTAGCCGCAACTGCAGCTGCTGAACCACCAGAAGAACCACCAGGAACAGCTTTATGATCAAATGGGTTTACGGTTTTCTTAAAATAAGAATTTTCGTTTGAACCACCCATTGCGAATTCATCCATGTTTAATTTACCAATTAAAATTCCATTTTCAGCTTTTAATTGATTCATTACAGTAGATTCATAAATAGGAATGAAACCTTCTAACATTTTACTTGCACAAGTCGTTTCTACGCCTTCAGTAATAATGTTATCTTTGATACCCATTGGAATACCAAATAGTTTACCTTCCATTTTATCTTCTGCTTGTAATTTATCTTGTTCTTCTGCCTGTTTTAAAGCTTCTTCTTTGTTAAGAGCTAAGAAAGCTTTTATGTTTTTATCATCTGATTCAATTGCATCAAAAATGTCTCTTACGATATCAGATGGTTTGATTTCTTTGTTTTTAATCATTTCTGATAAACGTTCTACCGTTTCATAACGAATTGTCATGCTTTAGTCCTCCTCGTTCATAATAGCTGGTACTTTAAATTGGCCAGCTTCAGTTTCTTTAGCATTTTTTAATGCTTCTTCTTGAGGAATCCCTGATTCACTCTTATCTTCTCTTAGAACATTTTGTAAATCTAATACGTGGAATGTTGGCTCAACATTTTCTGTATTAGCTTCATCTAATTGTCCTGCAAAGTTTAAGATATCCTCTAACGATTGTGTGAATTCATTGACTTCGTCTTGTGAAACTTCAAGTCTAGCTAAATTAGCAACATGTTCAACTTGCTCAGATGTTACTTTCGTCATGTGCGACGCCTCCTTAGTTAATCTAACATCATATAATTTTAACAAATTTTCATATAAAAATCTAAAGTTAATAGAAAATAACTAAATGAAAGCGTATACATTGATGTATAATAAATTATCAGAATAATTTCTGAACTTAAGTCAATGAGTGAGAGGTGGTTTTTCATGTTAATACTTGGAAATACGTTTAAAAATGTAAAAGTCGAAACTTCTTGGGAAACATATGTCATGATTGCTGTATATTTTACGATTTTGTTAGCAATCGGATTTTATGCATACAAAAGATCGACAAGCACGCTTGACGAATATATGTTAGGCGGAAGAGATTTAGGTGCATTAGTAACAGCATTATCTGCTGGGGCTTCTGATATGAGTGGTTGGATGATTATGGGGCTGCCTGGGTCTGTTTATAGTATTGGATTATCAGCTACTTGGATAGCTATCGGGTTAACGATTGGTGCATGGCTTAATTACATATTAGTTGCATCACGTTTAAGAATTTACACAGAGCTTTGCGACAATGCGATAACATTACCTGATTTCTTTGAAAAGCGATTATCGGACAATACTAGAATTGTAAAAATAATTTCTGGTTTAGTAATCGTCATATTCTTTACTTTATACACACATTCAGGAATGGTAGCAGGTGGTGTTTTATTTAATAGTGCATTTGGATTAAACTATCATGTCGGTTTAATACTAGCTGCTAGCATCGTTATTCTCTATACATTATTTGGAGGTTATTTAGCTGTATCATTAACTGACTTCTTTCAAGGTGTCATTATGATATTAGCTTTAGTGCTCGTTCCAATAGTAGCTATACTCAAATTAAATGGTCTAGATACATTTTCAGAAGTCGGCCGATTAAACCCCACTAGTCTAGATTGGTTTAAAGGAACAACAACAGTTGGCATAATCAGTTTACTCGCTTGGGGTTTAGGTTACTTTGGTCAACCACATATTATAGTACGTTTTATGTCTATTAAAACTCACAAATTAATGCCGAGAGCTAGAAGAATCGGCATTTCATGGATGGCAATTTCTTTAATCGGAGCATGTATTACAGGTCTTATCGGTATCGTTTTTGTGGAAGTAAACAATGTAAAAGTCGATAATCCTGAAACTATTTTTATTGTGATGAGTCAATTTTTATTCCATCCATTAATCGGCGGATTTTTCTTAGCAGCTATTTTAGCAGCTATTATGAGCACGATATCTTCACAATTACTAGTAACTTCTAGTGCATTAACTCAAGATTTTTATATGCTTTTAAGAGGTAAGACATTACAAGATAAAGAACACGAAAAAGAGTTCGTTCTCGTCGGACGTATTTCAGTATTAATCGTATCCTTAATCGCAATGTATATTGCTTGGCATCCAAACGATACAATACTCAATTTAGTGGGAAATGCTTGGGCTGGCTTTGGAGCGGCATTTGGTCCCCTTGTACTATTATCGTTATATTGGAAACGCCTTACTAAATACGGAGCTATAGCTGGGATAGTAAGTGGTTCACTAATTGTAATATTTTGGATATTAATGAAAGAACACGGCGGTATTTTTGAATTTTATGAAATTATTCCTGGTTTTATAACGAGTATGATTTTAACAATCATTGTAAGCCTATTCACAAATCCTCCAGAGGAAAAAACAGTAAATAATTTTGATGAAATGGTTAAAATTCTAAAAAATTAATAAGAAATTTTTAATATTTTAATTAGTCAAACTTTTAAGTTTTGGCTGAATTTTAAAAATTCGCTATACCCTACATAAACACAGGCGTCAGCATATTTTACTTTTATTCGAATTGTGTACAATTTGTGACATGAAAATCAAAACATGGTAAGCTAAATATACACTTTGGTTACTTTTTACCCTTTGAATATTATTTCAATTGTGTATAATGGGCAACGTGCAACTTTAAAATATATAAAAAATATAAAGGAGCGGGAAAATGTTTATTTTAGGACAAATTGACGCTAGTGCTGGAGTTGTTTCAGGCTGGCAGACTTACTTCATGATTATAGTCTATTTTGTTGTACTATTAGCGATTGGTTATTATGCATATAAACAATCTACAAGCAATTTAGATGAGTACATGTTAGGTGGCCGTAGTATAGGTCCTTACGTAACAGCTTTATCCGCTGGTGCATCCGATATGAGTGGTTGGATGATCATGGGGCTTCCGGGAGAAGTTTATAGCATTGGTCTATCAGCAACATGGTTAGCTATCGGTTTAACAGTAGGTGCTTGGTTAAATTACATATTAGTCGCACCAAAATTACGTGTTTATACAGAACACACAGGAAACGCGATTACAATTCCAGATTTCTTTGAAAAACGCGTAGCAGATAATTCACATGTATTAAAAGTTATTTCAGGTATTATTATAGTAGTATTCTTTACATTGTATACATCAGTAGGTATGGTTTCTGGTGGTACACTATTTGAAAGTGCATTCGGTTTAGATTATAGAATTGGTACTATTTTAACAATGGGTATCGTTGTTATATATACTTTCTTTGGAGGATACTTAGCTGTTTCTTTAACAGACTTCTTCCAAGGTGTCATTATGTTAATAGCGATGGTTATGGTCCCTATTGCAGCACTAATAACGCTAAATGGTTTTGATACATTTAACACAGTTGCAGAAGTAAAACCTACAAACCTTGATTTGTTTAAAGGTACTTCAGCAATTAGTATCATTGGTTTAATAGCATGGGGCTTAGGTTACTTTGGTCAACCTCACATAATCGTTCGTTTCATGTCAATTAAATCTCATAAACTTTTACCAAAAGCTAGACGTTTCGGCATTGGCTGGATGGCT
The DNA here is from genome assembly GCF_022386395.1 of Mammaliicoccus sp. J-M40. NCBI lineage: Bacteria > Bacillati > Bacillota > Bacilli > Caryophanales > Staphylococcaceae > Mammaliicoccus > Mammaliicoccus sp. J-M40. The sequence goes on along the minus strand of NZ_JAJNIQ010000007.1, from coordinate 88,685 downwards.
ATTTCATTAATTGGTGCTTGTTTAGTAGGTTTAACTGGTATTGCATACATTCATGATACAACTCAAACAATTGATAACCCAGAAACAATCTTTATTTTAATGAGTCAAGTATTGTTCCATCCATTAGTTGGTGGGTTCTTCTTAGCTGCTATATTAGCTGCTATCATGAGTACAATTTCATCTCAATTACTTGTTACATCAAGTGCTTTAACTCAAGACTTCTATAAGATTATAACTAGAAAAAGAGGTAAAGAAGCAGATAGAGATAAAGAATTTGTATTAATAGGACGTTTTGCAGTATTACTTGTAGCAATCGTTGCTATCATGTTAGCATGGACGCCAAACGACACTATTTTAAACTTAGTAGGTAATGCATGGGCTGGTTTCGGTGCAGCATTCGGACCTCTAGTATTAATGTCATTATACTGGAAAGGCTTAAGTAAAAGCGGTGCTATCGCAGGTATGGTAACATCATCTATCGTAGTATTATTCTGGATTATGATGAAAGGACACGGAGGTATTTTCGAACTTTATGAAATTATCCCTGGTTTCTTAACTAACGTTGTTGTAACAACAGTTGTAAGTTCATTTACGAAAAAACCAGAAAAACACGTTATTGATAATCTAGATAAAATGAATCGTATTTTAGATGAAAAATAAAATAAATGATTATAGATTATAATATTTGTAGTCAGAGTAAAGCTCCCGATCCGATGGATTGGGAGCTTTATTATGTATTGATAGCGTAAAACTGGAGACGCTATGTTGCACGTGGGCTACGTCTTGCAATTTTTAGGATTCTTATTGTCTTTTCTCATCAAACGTGTCAATAACGATAGTCTTATTGCCTTTTCTCACCAAACATGTCAATAACGGTAGCCTTGTTGCCACTTCTCGCCAAACGTGTCAATAACGATAGCCTTGTTGCCACTTCTCATCAAACATGTCAATAACGGTAGTCTTGTTGCCACTTCTCACCAAACGTGTCAATAACGGTAGCCTTGTTGCCACTTCTCACCAAACGTGTCAATAACAGTAGCCTTATTTCCTTTTCTCCATAGTCTTGGCAATAACGAGATTTCTACCCCACTCATATATTAAAAATTCTCCTAATCTGCTATTTAAAAATTAACGGATTAGGAGAATTATTTTAAGCTCTTATTTATTTGTAAATATGAATTTCTGGTTCTTTATCATCTTTTGTTTTAGTAATTAAAGACTGTGGTTCTTCCCCATCAATTATTGAAATTTCAATATCATCTATACCTTTAAAGTACTTCTCAGATAAATCTGCGACATATTGCGTCACACCTATAACTTCGGCTTTGCCATAATAATCTAGTGGAATTTTAATTTCAAGCTCTGTTAGTTTATCATCTTCAAACTTACCTGTACCTACTGATTGTGTAAAATTAGGGAAATATTTTTGTAAGTCCTGGTTAAATTGTTCGAAATTAGAATTTAAATTTTTGTCTAAATCAGCTGCTTCTGATGATGGAATCGTGACATGTTTTTCATTCATATTTTCCCAGCTTTTAACTGACCTTTTACCGCCTTCACTTGTTCCATATGTTACAAACTTACCAGGTTTAATATCACCTTCACCTGATTGAATGAATATAGCAAAATTAATCGGGATATTTTTTATATCATCTCTTACACGTAATCGAGATAAGATTTCTTCCGCCATTTCTTTACCTTGTTTCTCTGCTTCTTTTTCATCTAACTTTTTAGTATATGTTTCACCATATTCTTCTTTTTGATATATATGCTCACTGTTCATTGCTAAACCGATTGTCATACCTGAGATCTTTTGTTTCTTAGCATCACTTTCGGTAAAGTAATCTTGCTCAATAATATGAGATAAGTATGTAGGAGAATTCTCAGCTATTTTTTCAGGGTCTGTTTCGCCTTTATGACTTGGGTTCAGACCTAAATTTTCACCAGCTTGTTTTTCTTCCTTTTCTTCAGCACTCATATTCTTTATTTCATCTTTAGTATATTTAGGTGCTAAATAAGCTCTAACTGTATCTTTTTCAAGATATTGACCATCACGGTACAAATATTCATCAGGTGAAAATGTTTGTTTACTAATGTCTAACAAGCCACTTTCAAATGCTTCGCTATTATAACTAGATACCATATTATCTTGTGTTAATCCTCTAGCAGCACTTATTTTAAATGGTAATAAAGTACGATAATAATCATTTGAGATTTGCATACCAGTAGAAATCTGTTTTGTTTGTTCTTTATCTTTTTCAGATTTGTTTTGGTTATCTTTTTGAGTTGTATCAGATGAGCATGCTGTAAGTAACATAACAGATGCTAATATTAGTAACCCTTTTTTCATATCATTAACCTCTATTCATTGATATTACGATATTTATCCAACCAGTCTTGTTCTGACCAAACTTCGATATTTAATTTTTCTGCTTTTTCGAGTTTAGAACCTGCTTCTTCACCAGCTATTACAACATCTGTGTTTTTAGTAACACTATTTGTTACTTTAGCTCCATATGATTGTAATATATTAGTAGCTTCTGGTCGTGTCATCTCTGTCATTTTACCAGTTAAGACAAATGTTTTTCCACTAAAATCTGGATGACCTTCTATTTCGGATTGTTTAACACCTGTATATGTCATATTAACATTTTTCTTTTTTAATTTTTCAATTAAAACTTGTATGTCTTCATTTTCCATATATGTTACTAAAGATTGAGCCATTTTATGACCAACATCAGGAATTTCAGTTAAGTCATCAATTTGTGCTTCGAATAATCGATCAATCGTCTCAAACTTTTCAGCAATCACTCCACTTGCTTTAATACCAAGATGTCTTACACCTAATCCGAATAATAGATGTTCTAATGATTTTTCTTTAGATGCTTCGATTGCCGTTAATAAATTTTGAACTTTTTTCTCGCCCATTCTTTCTAACGGTAATAAATCTTCTTTTGTTAAATAGTATAAGTCGCCTACGTCTTTAATCTTATCGTGCGTGTATAATTGTTCGATAATTTTTTCGCCTAAACCATCTATGTTCATAGCTTGTCTTGATACAAAGTGAATGATCCCTTCGACAAGTTGAGCTGGACATTTAGGATTAATACAACGTAGAGCAACTTCTCCTTCGATTCTGACAAGCTCATGATCACAACTAGGACAATGTGTTGGCATATGATAAACTTCGCTATCTTCTGCTCTACTTTCTACTATACTACGTATAACCTCAGGTATGATGTCTCCTGCTTTTTTAATAACGACTTTGTCGCCTATTCTAATATCTTTTTCATGGATTAAATCTTCATTATGTAATGATGCTCTAGAAACAGTCGTTCCAGCTACTCTAACTGGTTCTAATATAGCAGTTGGTGTTACTACACCTGTTCTACCTATACTTAATTCAATATCTAACAATGTTGTTAAAACTTCTTCTGCCGGGAATTTATAAGCAATTGCCCATCTTGGTGATTTTTGAGTAAATCCTAGCTCTTCTTGCTGACTTAAGTCATCTACTTTTATAACAATGCCATCTATATCATAAGGCAATTGGTTTCTTTTTTCTGTCCATTTTTCAATAAATGATAATACACCTTCAATATCATCAAATGTTTCTCTTTCTATATTCGTTTTAAAACCGAGTTCATCTAAGTTGTTTAACGCTTCTGATTGACTGCTCGCTTCAATTTCTGTTAAATCATTCACACTATATAAGAAAATATCTAACTTTCTCTTAGCAGTTAGCTTAGAGTCTAATTGTCGCAATGATCCTGCAGCCGCATTACGAGGGTTTGCAAATAGTTGTTCTCCATTCTTTTCTTTTTGCTCATTTAAAGAAAGGAAAGAACTTCTAGGCATATATGCTTCTCCACGCACTTCAATAGAAAGAGGTTCTTTAATTTTTAAAGGTATTGCGTGAATTGTTTTTAAGTTTTCAGTAATGTTCTCACCAGTAGTACCATCACCTCTTGTTAAACCTTGCACAAAACGCCCATTATCATATTTTAGAGATACTGCTAGTCCATCAATTTTAAGCTCACAAGTATATTTTATATTACTTACTTTATCTCTTACACGCTGGTCAAATTTTCTAAGGTCTTCTTCGTTAAAAGCATTACCTAAAGATAACATCGGTGTATCGTGATTAATTTTTTCGAATTGAGATAAAGGTGGTCCACCAACTCTTACAGTTGGCGAATCACTTGTTTTAAGTTCTGGATGTTCTTCCTCAATTGAGATCAATTCATGTAGTAATTTATCATATTCACTATCAGGAACAGATGGATTATCTAATACATGGTATTCATAATTAAATTTATGCAATAAGTGGTGAAGTTCATCAACTCTTGATTTTAATTCTTCCATATTTATTCTCCTTTTTTCTCAATTGGTGCAAACTGTGCCAGTAATCTCTTTGGTCCTTCTTTTTGGAATATAATATCTAATTCAACTGAACCGTTCTTATCATTTACTGCACTAACCATTCCTTCGCCCCATGATTTGTGCGTTACTTTATCTCCTACATTCCAAGTAGTATTAGAATTTTGATTATTATTAACTCTTCTCGCAAAACCACGTTTAGGCGTTGCTGTTTGTTTAGATTTAAATGAAGTTTTTGGTTTAACGCCGTCTAATAAATCTTCTGGGATTTCTTTTAAGAATCTAGATTTCATATTAGCTTGAGATCTACCAAATAAACTTCTAGTCGTTGCATGGGACACATGTAATTGTTCTTCAGCACGTGTAATAGCTACATATGCTATGCGTCGTTCTTCCTCCATTTCATGTTCTTCTCCAGATTGTAAACTTCTGAAGTGAGGGAAAATACTTTCTTCCATACCCACTATAAACACTATTTTAAACTCTAAACCTTTGGCTGAGTGCATTGTCATTAAAGTAACACCCGCTTCTAAATCAGCGTCATCTACGTCTGCAACTAATGATAAGTCTGTTAAGAAATTCATTAAAGATTGTTCTTCAACTGGTGTGTTCTTTTCATAGTCTCTAGGTACTGATAAGAATTCATCGATGTTCTCTAGTCTACTTTGAGATTCTAAAGTTTGTTCATTTTCAAGCATTTTTCTATAACCAGATTTATCTAAAATTTGTTCAACTAATTCTGTTATAGATAAAAATTCTTGCTGCTGCATAAAGTTATTCATCATCTCATAAAAATCTGCACCTTCTTGAGTGACTTTTTTAGATAAACCAATAAAGTCTACTTCTCCTAATGCATCAAAATAACTTAAATTATTTATAGAAGCATATTGTGCAATTTTTTGAACAGAAGAAGGACCAATGCCTCGTTTTGGTATGTTTATAATACGCTCAAAACTAATATCATCATTACTATTTGAAACTAAACGTAAATAACTTAAAATATCTTTAATTTCTTTACGGTCATAGAACTTTGTGCCGCCTACCATAGTATAAGGAATGTTGGATTTTAAAAATGTTTCTTCAAGCACACGGGATTGTGCGTTTGTTCGATATAAAATCGCGATATCTTGATTATTATACCCTTCTTGCTTTTTCTTTAATATTTGACGAATAACATATTCTGCTTCGTCACGTTCAGTTGTCGCTTCATAATACTGAATTTTTCCACCTGAAGTATTGTCAGTCCATAAAGCTTTCGGTTTTCTCTCTGAGTTGTTTCTGATGACTTCGTTGGCTGCAGTTAAAATAGTTTTAGTTGAACGGTAATTTCGTTCTAAATAAATAGTTTGTGCGTTTGGATAATCCTCTTCAAAAGATAAAATATTTTTAATATCAGCACCACGCCAACCATATATAGATTGGTCAGAGTCACCTACCACACATATATTTTGAAACTTATTTGCTAATAATTGTACAAGTGTATATTGCGCTTTGTTTGTATCTTGATATTCGTCTACATGAATATATTGGAATTTATTTTGGTAATATTCCAATACTTCTGGTACGCGATTAAATAACTGAATCGTATACATAATTAAATCATCAAAATCTAAAGCATGATTTCTTAATAATTTTTCTTGATAGCCTTTATATACTCGTGCGACCATTGAAGCATAAAAATCATTCGCTTCTTTTTCTGCATCTTCAGCTGTCTTTAATTCGTTTTTTAAATTAGAAATAGCACCAATAAACATTCTTGGTTCATATTTTTTACTATCTATATTTTCTTTTTTTAATACTTCTTTTATAACTGACTTTTGGTCAGTTGGATCAATAATTGTGAAATTTCTTTCGATTCCAATTCGATCAATGTCACGTCTTAAGATTCTTACACACATTGAATGGAATGTTGATATCCAAATACTTTCAGCCTCAGGACCAACGAGATGACTGATTCTTTCTTTCATTTCTTTAGCTGCTTTATTTGTAAACGTTATAGCCAAAACGTTATATGGCGATACATCTTTTTCATCAAGTAAATATGCTATTCTATGCGTCAACACTCTAGTCTTACCACTACCAGCACCTGCCATGATTAATAATGGGCCTTGAGTCGTTTTGACTGCTTGTTTTTGTTCGTCATTCATTCTATCTAACAATGCGTTCATAAAAACCTTCCTTTATTGTTTTACTTTTACAGTTTGTAAAGCTTTTTTTAAATTATCATATATGATGTTACCAACTACTATTGTATCTGCGTACTCTGCCATTTCTTGAGCACTATTCAAATCATTGATACCGCCACCGTAGAAAAGTTGTGCTTGCTCTAAATGTTCTTTAATAGCTTTTACTTCTTCTACGTTGCCATACTTACCACTATATTCTAAATAAAAAATTGGTAAATGATATAATTTATCGACCATACGTGCATAACTTATTAAATCCTCAACATCCAATTGAGTATTAGCTTTAGTTAACTTTGCTACCTTACTTTCTTCATTCATAACAACGTAACCTTCTAAAAATATTTCATCGAAATCCATCATGTATCCATATTCTTTCACCGCTTCATGTAAAATACCGTTATGATATTTAACTTCATCACTGTTTAAGACACTTGGAACAAAGTAGAAATCGAACCCTGGTACAACACTTTCAATATTCGAAATTTCTAATGCACAAGGTAAAGGATAACGTCTAACACGACTCATCAAATTCAGTATATTGTCTTCTGTCACGTTATCTGTACCACCAATTATGATGGCATCTGTTCCTGATTCACAAACTTTCATTAAATCATCGTCTGTTATGGATTTAGCAGGATCTAATTTAAACACATGTCGCCACAATTTAATATCGTACATACTCAATCTCCTTTAATTATCATAAGATTAATTATAGCATTTTTGTGATTGAATTCCGAAATGAAATAGACGATTTCAAACAAAAAAGAAGCGAATAATACGCTCCTCATAATCGTAAAAATTCGCTTATTGTTTTTAGCATTTAATAAAATTAATATCCATAATCAAAATACTCTTCTAATGTTACATTTTTTTGATGAATCTTCTGTGCTAAATCTTTTCCAACATATCTTAAGTGCCATGGTTCATATTGATATCCGGTAATATCTTCTTTACCTTCTAAATATCTAATAATAAACCCGTATTCATGTGCATGTTTTTCCATCCATTTACCTTCATCAGTATCACCGAAAGAAGATCTAAAATCATCTGTAGCTGTATCAGAACCTACGTCAAAAGCGAGACCTGTTTGATGTTCTGAGTTACCAGGTGTTGCGCTATACTGGTTTGCAGCTTCTTCTCCATCTCTTGCTACATAATCTTTATATAACTGTTCTTGGCTCTCATAAGAACGATAACCACTTCTAAACACTAAATCTAAATCTTGATTTCTTGCATCTTGAATTAATTTGTTCAATTGATTTCTTGCAGTAGCATTTTCACCAGGCGCATAATCTTTAGGTAAATCAATTTTTTTATTTACAAAAACATGACCGTCAACATAAGTTACACCATTTTTCTTAGTAACTTTATGTTTATCTTTTTCATCTTGTTTTTCATTTTCTTTTTGCTTGTTGTTTTCATTTTGTTTCGATTCATTGTTAGACTTATTCTCTTCTGACTGATTATCTTCTGTATTTTGCTGTATACCACATGCACTTAATAAAAGTGTAGCAACAGCAAGTGCTGTAAATAACTTCTTCATTATAAACGCTCCCTAATTAACCTAATTTAATAATTATATAGCTTTTCATATAATTTATCAAAATTAAATATAATGAATAAGGCTGAGACATAATTAAATGTCTCAGCCTGTATTTTGAGTGAGAGATATGTATCTCAGACTCTATTATCTATTTTTCGAATTCTATGTTCATTCTTTCTAAAATCATCGTGTAAGCATCATTGCCCCATTGCAAAGAACGTTTAACACGTGAAATAGTAGCTGTCGATGCACCTGATTCTTTTTCAATATGTGCATATGTGTTGCCTTGTTTAATCATCTTAGCAACTTGAAGTCGTTGAGATAATGATTGTATTTCATTAACTGTACATAAGTCATCAAAAAATTGATAACATTCTTCTCTAGTTTCGAGCGTTAAAATAGCATCAAATAGTTCGTTTAGTGCTTGACCTCGTAATTTTTCAATTTGCAAAAAATCAACCCCTGTTTAATAAGTTCATTAATTGCATTTTAATGCATTACTCTATTAAAGTACAGCATAAACTATTTTATTCGATTCCAGCTCTCTTGAATATTGTATCTACTTGGTTTAAATGATGATTTTCATCGAAGCATTCATCTAATTCTTTAGTGTCCAATAATTCAGTAATTCTACTGTCTTGTTCAACTAATGTTCTAAATGGTGTTTGAGTTTCCCAAGATTCCATCGCTTTTGGTTGAACGATATCATAAGCTTCTTCTCTAACCATACCTTTATTGATTAATGTTAGCATAACACGTTGAGAGTATATAAGGCCAAATGTTTTGTCTATATTCTTTTTCATATTTTCAGGATATACTGTTAATCTATCTATAATATTTGTAAATCTATTTAAAGCGTAATCTAAAGCTATTGTTACATCTGGTAACATAATACGCTCTGCTGAAGAATGTGAAATATCTCTTTCATGCCATAAAGGAACGTTTTCATAAGCGGTAGTGATATAACCACGAATAACTCGTGCTAAACCAGTAACGTTTTCAGATCCAATTGGATTACGTTTATGAGGCATAGCTGATGATCCTTTTTGTCCTTTTGCAAATGCTTCTTCAACTTCTCTTGTTTCAGTTTTTTGTAATCCACGAACTTCAACAGCGAATTTTTCTATAGAAGTTGCGATTAAGCCTAATGTCGCAATGTAGTAAGCGTGTCGATCACGTTGTAATGTTTGAGTTGAAACCGGTGCACAATCTAACCCAAGTTCTTTACATACATGTTCTTCGATTTCAGGCGGGATGTTAGCGAATGTACCAACAGCTCCACTCATTTTACCAACTTCAATTTCTTCACGTACACGTTTAAATCTTTCTAAGTTACGTTTCATTTCCGTATACCATAATGCCATTTTGATACCAAATGTAGTTGGTTCTGCATGTACACCATGTGTTCTACCCATCATTAAAGTTGTTTTATGTTCAATAGCTTTATTTTTTAAAACTTCTAAAAATCTTTCTAAATCTTTTTCAATGATTTCATTTGCCTGTTTAACAACATAACTTAATGCCGTATCTACTACGTCAGTTGAAGTTAAACCGTAATGTACCCACTTACGTTCTTCTCCTAATGTTTCTGAAACTTGTCGTGTAAATGCTACAACATCATGTCTTGTTTCTTGTTCGATCTCTTTTGCACGGTCTACATCGACTTTAGCATTTTCTCTAATTAACTTTACATCTTCTTCTGGAATATGTCCGAGCTTGCTCCATGCTTCACAAGCAAGTATTTCTACTTCTAACCAAGCCTCAAAACGATTTTGTTCAGACCAAATATTAGTCATTTCTTCTCTAGAATAACGTTCAATCATTGATAAATTCTCCTATCATATATTAGTCACTTACAGTATAACAAACATCACACAATACGTACATTATTTATAAAAATATAAATATAGTTCGTGAATTAGTGCAAGAAATATATTTTTAAATACATTATACATTGTAACAGTGCTTATCAAAATTAAAAGCTAAATACGATAAAAACATAAAAAACTCCTATCAAAGTTTTACTTTTTAAGTATCTACTTTGATAGGAGTATAATGCTCAATTTAAACCTAAGTTTTAATTAATCTTTTATTTTTTTACCGACAAATTGGATTTCTTGTTTTAGCACTTCATATTCGCCCTCTTTATTTTCTATAAATACAGGTTTTTCGAATCTTTTTACAGGTGTGTATCCTTGTTCTCTCATACGTTTAAGGCACATTTCGATTGTTTCATTGTCTTCTACTTTAAACTTCATCTGTATCATACGCCTTTAATTTTTTACTTCGTACGCCTTTAACCCAGAAGCCACCATGAATATTTTTAGGTTCGTATGCTATTACGAAAGCTTTTGAATCTAACTGTTTAATTGTGTCCATCAGTTTTAATTCAAATCTTCTTGGTGTTAATATTTGCATTACTAATCGATCGCCGTCTCTTCCTTTGGCAACGTAATGCGTTACACCATATCCTAAATCTCTTAACTTCCTCGGTAAATCTGTTTCATATTCTGCAGTTGTAACGTTAACTACAATATATCCTAAAGCTATTTTTTCTTCAATCTTCATACCAACAATAATACCCGCTGCAAATCCTAACGCATAAGCTAAAATGTTTTGAATTTGATCTAAACTATTAATTACTAAACCTAATCCAATAACATAAACAACTACCTCTAGTACACTTACTGCAGCAGCTACATATCGATATCCCTTTAATGTCAAAATGGTTCTCATAGTTAAGCATGATACATAAATAATATTAATAATAAATATTGATAGTACCATCAACCATGGATTATCTAATATAGCTGACATTTAAACCCTCCATTTTTCAAAATACTGGAATCATTTTATCAACGTAATTAACAAAAGTCACGCTTTATTTTGGCCAAGTGTATCTAGTATAAGGCATTTCTCTTTTATGAGCGTTTCTTACATAATGATTTTGAATGATTTCTTGATCTTTTTCATCAATTTTCTTACCTTCTAAGAAATCATCTATCGCATCGTATGTTACACCGAGTGCTACTTCGTCTGGTAAAGCTGGTTTGTCTTCTTCTAAATCAGCAGTTGGTATTTTATTAATAAGATGATCTGGTCCACCTAAATATTTTAAAATTGCTTTACCTTGCCTTTTGTTTAAACCAAATAATGGAGCTACATCACACGCACCATCGCCAAATTTAGTAAAGAAACCTGTAATGTTTTCAGCCCCGTGGTCAGTACCTAATACTAAACCACTGTTTGCAGATGCAATTGAATACTGTACTTTCATACGTTCTCTTGCTTTTTCATTTCCTTTTTGGAAATCCGTCAATTCAACGCCCGCTTCATTTAAGCTTTTAATGCTTGCTGTCACTGCAGGTTTAATATTAACTGTTACACGTTTCGTCGGGTTAATAAAATCTAACGCATCTTGCGTATCTTGTTCATCAAATTGTTCACCGTATGGTAGTCTTACAGCTATAAATTCGTACTCAGCGCCTTCTTCTTCATTTAATTCATCTACTGTAATTTGTGCAATTTTCCCAAGCAATGTAGAATCTTGTCCACCAGAAATACCTAAAACAAGTGATTTAATAAAGCTATGCGCTTTTATATATGACTTTAAAAAGTTTTTAATTTCTATAAATTCTTGTTCTGGATCTATCGTCGGTTTTACGTTCATTTCTTTAATTATGATTGATTGTAAATCTCTCATCATTCATCCACTTCCTTTATAGCGTCTGCTACTCTTTCAGCAACTTCAAAGATTTTCTTATTCTTATTATCCCAACAAGTTTTACTTAAGTCCACTGGATACTCTTCAGGGTTCAAGTAACGCTTATTTTCTTCCCATAATATTTCTAGATTATTGAATGCAAATTCCTTAATTTCTTCAATTTCAGGTAATTTATAGACTAGTTCTCCATCTTTAAAAATATCATGGTGTAAATCGATTGCTTTAAAGTTTTTAATATATTTCATTTTATAAGTATGAACTGGATGGAACATTTTTAATTTTTCTTCTTTATTCGGATCTTCTTCTTCTAAAGTAATATAGTCACCTTCAGATTTATTTGTTTTCGTATTTATAATTCTATAAACATTTTTCTTACCAGGAGTTGTAACTTTTTCAGCATTATTTGAAATTTTAATTCTGTCTGATAATTCACCATTCTCATCTTCAATAGCTACTAATTTATAAACAGCACCAAGAGCTGGTTGATCATAAGCTGTGATTAATTTTGTGCCAACACCCCAAGCAGTTACTTTTGCACCTTGCGCTTTCAAGCTTGTAATTGTTTCTTCATCTAAATCGTTAGACGCAAATATTTTAGCATCTTCAAAACCAGCTTCGTCTAACATTCTTCTTGCTTCTTTAGATAAATAAGCGATGTCTCCAGAATCTAAACGAATTCCAATAAAGTTTATTTTATCGCCTAGTTCTTTAGCCACTTTAATAGCATTTGGTACACCCGATTTTAGTGTATGGAATGTATCTACTAAGAAAACGCAATTTTTATGTCTTTGAGCGTATTTCTTAAATGCTACATATTCATCATCATATGTTTGTACCATCGAGTGGGCATGTGTTCCAGAAATAGGAATACCAAATAATTTACCAGCTCTCACATTACTAGTTGAATCAAAACCACCAATAACAGCAGCTCTAGCTCCCCAAATTGCAGCATCCATCTCTTGTGCGCGTCTTGTGCCAAACTCCATAACGATTTCATCATGCACTACTTGCTTAATCCTACTTGCTTTAGTAGCAATTAAAGTTTGGAAATTCACTATATTTAATAAGGCTGTTTCGATTAATTGCGCTTGTATTAAAGGCGCCTCCACTCTAATTAATGGTTCATTATTAAAACAAAGCTCTCCTTCTCTCATTGCACGAATGTTACCAGTAAAACGTAATTCTTTTAAATAAGCTAAATAATCATCTTTATAGCCTACTTCTCTTAAGTATTCAATATCAGTTTCTGTAAATTTAAGATTCTCAATAAATTGAACTATTCTTTCTAAACCACTAAAAATAGCATAACCACTATTAAAAGGCATACTTCTAAAGTATAAATCAAATACTGCTGTACGTTCGTGAATGCCATCGCCCCAATAAGTCTCTCCCATATTTATTTGATATAAATCCGTGTGTAACATTAAACTATCGTCTTCATATATATACATTGTTAGATACTCCTCAGATTATGTAATTTTATATTATTTTATCATACTTTTGATAATTAATTTTAGAATTTGAAATTATTTTAATTTCTTCATATAAAGTGATTTATCTCTGTGATAAAATACTAAAGATGTCAAATAAATACGTGGGGGGCTACGAAATGAAAAATTCATCATTTAAAAAATTATTTATTATACTCTCAATCATTGTTGCTGTTTCTGGTTTTTCACAAGGGATGCTTTTACCATTAATATCAGTCATATTTGAAAGAAGCGGTGTCTCTAGTTCTTTAAATGGATTACATGCAACATCTTTATATATTGGTGTATTTCTATCTTCATTCTTTATTGAAGGTCTTGTACGTCGCAGTGGATTTAAATATATGATTTTAATAGGTGGCGCTATAGTAGCATTATCCTTACTCTTATTCCCTGTTTTAAAAACCTTATCCATTTGGTTTATTTTAAGACTTTTAATAGGTATTGGCGATAATATGTTACATTTCAGCACACAAACATGGTTAACTCATATCACACCTAAAGAAAAATTAGGTAGAACCATTTCTGTATATGGTTTTAGTTTTTCTGCTGGGTTTATGCTCGGACCTCTACTGGCTAAACTCGTAGATGTTTCAGAAACATTACCATTTATCTTATCTGCAATTCTATCCATTATTACAATTTCTTTAGTTTTATTAATACACAATGAATTTCCGTCATCTAATGTTCGTCCTATTAGCATGATTAATACATTGAAAAACTTCGGTGATGTAATCAAAACTTCTTGGATTGCATTTATGTTTCCATTATTATACGGGTTATTTGAAGCTGGTTTACACAGTAACTTCCCAGTATACGGTTTAAGAAATGGTTTAGATGTAACAAGTATCACATTAATATTACCTGCATTTAGCCTTGGAGCAATATTATTCCAAGTACCAATTGGTATGTTCAGTGATTTGCATGGACGTAAAAAAGTATTAACAGGGTTAACTTTAATAGGCAGTGTTATATTCCTATTGGGCGACTTCTTACCAACGACACCATTTATTATGATGGCTCTATTCCTTACAGCCGGATTATTCACTGGATCATTTTATGGTTTAGGTGTCAGCTTTATGACAGACTTAACACCACGACACAACTTACCTGCCGGGAATTTAATGATTGCTATGTCGTTTAGTGTTGGTAGTATTATCGGACCGATGCTAGGTGGCGCAATTATTGAAATATCAAATGGTACTGTCTTCTTTACAATGGTTGCTTCATTTATATTTATCGTGTTCATTTTATTACTATTTCATAAAACACCAACTGAAACAGCACAATCATAAAATTTCTATATTAGAGTCCGGGACATAAAAAATGACCCGGACTATTTTTTTAATTGTTTAAACTATACAAATTTTCAGAACTTTCAATTGATAAGTTAAATTAACCGTGTTATAGTATTCTCTATAAATTAAAAAACACTTTAGTTTGGTAGAGAGTAAAAGCGAGGTTAATAATATGGATTATGTACGTTATAAAGAAGATGTTATTTCAAACAAAGAGAAAGAATTAGCTTTTTTAAACTATTTTAATGAAAGAAATTTCGAAGTAATCGATATGAGTTTTATTGAAAAACTCCAATGGAAACAACTAACACAAGATGATTTAGATAGTTTAGATACACGCAGTATTTGGAAAAATGGTGATTCATTCTATAGTTTAAGAAATGATTGGACAGATCAAATACAACATTATAGCCGTGAATATCAACTGAAAGCATCCCGTGTTACTTATGCAGGACCTATCGCAGTGAATGAACATATTCACACAAACCTAGGTATCGAAATTTTTAACCCGACTAGACAAGACATGCTTCAATGTTATCAATATATCTACGATTTTATTCATACTAAACTAGATTTAAATATTGATTTTGCTGTAATCGGTCATTATCAATTATTCGATTTATTGCTTTCTTCAGAAGAACATACAGATGAATTGTATCAGGCAATAAGTGAACGTAACATTTCGAAAATATCAAAATTATTAACACAAGAACATCCTGTTGTAAAACTTTTAAAGACACCAACACATAAACAATTAGAATTTCTAACAACTTTTGCTGATGTTAATCACCCTACTTATCAGTCTCTACAATTTTGGAAAAAGGCACTTAAAGAATCTGGTGTTCAACACGTACATTTAGATATTACAACAATGCCTCCAAAATCTTATTACGTGGGAAGTTTTATTCAACTTTATCAAAACGAAAATGGAAATCCAATCGCTTCAGGCGGTCATTATAATGGCACTTTAGAAGGATTTGGCTTTGGTATCCAATTAAATTAGGAGGTTCTTATGTTAACAGTTGCATTAAGTAAAGGTCGTTTATTAAAAGACTTCATAAAATTTATTGATTCAAACGGAAACAGTAAATGGGTAGAAGCATTAAATAATAGAGAGAGAAAATTACAAATTCAAAGTGAGGACGTTAGATTTATCTTAGTAAAAGGTCAAGATGTTTCAACGTACGTAGAACAAGGTATTGCAGATATTGGTATTACAGGTAGTGATATTTTAGATGAAAAAGAGAACTTAAATGTAAATAACTTGGTCGATTTACCGTTTGGATATTGTCATTTTGCTGTTGCAAGCAAACCAGAAGTAACGGAATATAAAAAAATTGCTACAACATACGTTAAAACAACAAAAGCGTATTTTAAAGAAAAAGGACAAGATGTATCCATCATACCATTGTCCGGGTCTGTAGAATTAGCTGCAGTCGTTAATATGGTAGACGCTATAGTAGATATAGTCCAAACAGGTACCACCCTTAAATCTAATGGATTAGAAGAAAAGGAATCCATAGGAGATATTAATGCAAAATTAATAACCAATAAACATGCGTTCTTTAGTAAGTCCAAAAGCATAGAATCCTTTATTAAAGAGATTGGAGTGTCTATTAATGCTATCTAAAACTGAATTCAAACAAAAATTTGAACAAGATTGTATCACTGAAGCTAGTCATACTGAAAATGTAAAAAATATAATTAACGATGTTAAAGAAAATAAAGATAATGCATTATTTAAATATAATGAGAAATTCGACAATGTTAAACTAGAAAATTTAGAAGTTTCTAAACAAGAAATAGAAAATAGCATTAATTTAATTTCTGAAGAATTAAAACAAGCATTAATGAATAGTCACGAGAACATTAAAACATTTCAACAGAAAATCAAACATGAAAATGTCACAACTGGTCAAACATACCAACTTTATCATCCTATTGAAAAAGTCGGCATTTATGTACCCGGTGGAAAAGCAAGTTACCCTTCTACTGTATTGATGACTGCAACATTAGCAAAAGTTGCAGATGTTAAAGAAATTACAGTCGTAACACCACCTCAAAAAGATGGTATTAATTCAGCTATTCTTGCTGCATGTTATATTGCTGGCGTAAATCGCGTCTTCCAAGTTGGTGGTGCACAAAGTATAGCTGCTTTAGCTTACGGAACTGAAACAATTCCAAAAGTCGACAAAATAGTAGGTCCTGGTAATCAATTTGTATCTTTAAGCAAACAATTATTATATGGCGTCGTTGGTATTGATCAAATCGCAGGTCCTAGTGAAATAGCCATTATTGCGGACGATTATTCTAATGTAGATTACATCATTCAAGACATCTTAGCTCAAGCAGAACATGACGAGAAAGCAAGAACTTTTCTTATATCAACAGACAAATCATTTTTAACTAAAGTAAGCCAAAATTTACAAAAAGCGATTGATGCTTCTCCAAGAAAAGAGATTATAGAAAAAAGTATTTCTGACTATCACTACCCTATTCATACAGTTGACACAAACGAAACTATTGATATCGTTAACTATATAGCTCCAGAACATTTATCCATTCAAACAACTGATCCTAGTTTATATATAGGCAAAGTTAAATATGTTGGTGCAATGTTCTTAGGTCAATATTCACCGGAAGCTATCGGAGATTATTCTGCTGGGCCAAGTCACGTATTGCCTACGGACCAAACAGCAAGATTCTCAAATGGTTTAACAGTAAATGACTTTTTAACTAGCCATTCTGTTATACATTTAGATGAACATGCTTTTCAAAAAATAGCACCTAGTGCGATTAAAATTGCTGATGAGGAAGGCTTATATCAACATAAAAAATCTCTAGAAATCAGATTAAATAACAACAAGGAGTACTGATATATGATAAGGATTAATAAAAATGAAAGCCCCATACCTGCTATGGAGTCAGAAAAATTAAAAGAAATTATTGCTTCATCAGAATTTAATTTCTATCCAGATGAAGAGTATGATGCATTTCTTGAATCTTATGCTAACTTTTATGGATTATCTCCTAATCAGATTTCTGCAGCTAATGGTTCCGATGAGTGGATTCAAAAATGTATGATTGCTCTACCTGAAGGTCCTGTTCTAACTTTAAATCCAGATTTCTTTATGTATACTGCGTACGCTCAACAAATTAAACGACCTATTTATTATGTTGATGCAGAACCTGATTTCACGTTTTCTTTATATAAAATCTTAAATGAAATTAGACGCATTAAACCAGCATTTTTCATAATGAGTGTCCCTCACAATCCTTCAGGCATACAGTATCCTGAACAATTTTTAAACGAGATCTCTCAACTTATGAAAGAAATCGGAGGATATTTTGTAATTGACGAAGCATATTTAGATTTTGGTGATGCATATGTAATTGACTTAGAGGACCACGTCATTCAAATGAGAACTTTGAGTAAAGCTTTTGCATTAGCAGGCTTAAGAGTAGGAATTGTCATTTCTACTGAAAAGACTATCCAAAAATTAAATAGTATTGCTCATCCATATCCTTTAAATACACTTACTTTACAGATCGCTAAGTCTTTATTTGATGATACAGATCGGGTTCAATCGTTAATAAACAGACAGAGAAATTTAAGCATACAATTGCGCGATATATTTGAAGAACATGTGAGTGATATCATCCATGTTATACCTTCTAAGACAAACTTTGTATTAACGTATGGTGACTTAGCAAATGATTTAGGAGAATACATTTACAGTAACGGATTCTTCCCTAGATTTTATGGTGACAATAGAATGTCACATACTGTACGTTATTCTATCGCTACTGAACACCAATTGAATGAATTAGAACAAATTGTAATTGACTGGAGGAAATCATATGACTTATCGCAAGAAAAGAACAACTAAAGAAACTAATATTGATATCGAATTATCTTTTGAAAATACCGAAACAAATATTAATACCGGTGTAGGGTTTTTAGACCATATGTTAACTTTGTTTAGCTTCCACAGTGGTATCTCATTAAACATAGAAGTAGATGGAGATACTTACGTAGATGACCACCATACTGTTGAAGACATCGGCATAGTTATCGGACAATTATTACTTGAAGCTATTAAAGATAAGCAGTCATTTGCAAGATATGGTTCATTCTATATCCCGATGGATGAAACATTAGCGCGTGCTGTAACTGATATTAGTGGTCGTCCTTATTTATCTTTCAATGCTGAATTCTCAAGAGAAAAAGTTGGTACATTTGATACTGAACTTGTTGAAGAATTTTTTAGAGGACTTGTCATTAATGCTCGTCTTACGACCCACATTGATTTATTAAGAGGAGGAAATACACACCACGAAATAGAAGGTATCTTTAAAGCATTTGCTAGAAGTCTTAAGATTTCTTTAAGTGCAAATGATTATGAAGGTATCCCTTCTTCTAAAGGTGTGATCGAATGATTGCGATAATCGATTATGGTTTAGGTAATATTAAAAATATAGAACGCGCATTGCTAAATTTAGGTTACGATGCTGTACTAACATCAGATGAAAAAATGATTAAATCAAGTACTCACGTTATATTACCAGGCGTTGGGCATTTTAAAGACGCGATGTTGCAACTTCAAAAAAGTGGACTTGATCATGTAATTCACGACATTAAAGATAGTCATCGTATTATAGGTATTTGCTTAGGTATGCAAGTGTTATTTGAATTTAGTGAAGAAGGTTCAACTAAAGGACTAGGATTACTAGAAGGCAAAGTTGTTCCTATTAGCAGTCCCTACCCTGTTCCACATTTAGGTTGGAACACTTTACAGAGTACTCATCCATTACTAAATAAAGATGTTTACTTTATTCATTCTTACCATGTAACAACTGATTTACCTATTGTAGCGACAGCCGATTATGGTCAATCTATAACAGCGATTGTTCAAAAAGAAAATATTATCGGTATACAATTTCACCCAGAAAAAAGCGGTGATTTTGGACTAAAAATACTAGACAAAGCTTTGAAGGAAGGTTTTTTACATGATTGAAATTTGGCCAGCAATTGACTTAATTGATTCAACAAATGTAAGACTTACAGAAGGAAAATATGACTCTAAAGAATCTATGAATAGAACAGCTGAAGAAGCAATTAAATTTTACTCACAATTCAAAAGCGTGTCTAGAATTCACGTAATAGATTTAATTGGTGCAAAAAATCAACAACCTACTGAATCAGACTACATAGAACAACTCGTACATTTAACAGATTTACCTATAGAAGTTGGCGGTGGCATTCGAACACTTGAAACGATAGACGCCTATTTCGATAAAGGGATTGAATACATTATTGTAGGTACTAAAGGTATAAGCGATATAAATTGGCTATCTGAAATTGCGCATAGATATCCGGGCAAAATTTACTTATCTGTTGATGCTTATGTTGAAGAAATTAAATTAAATGGATGGATTGACGATGCCGGTATCAATTTATTTGAATTTATTACGCAAATTGATGGCTTACCACTAGGTGGCATTATTTATACAGACATTTCTAAAGACGGTAAATTATCAGGTCCTAACTTTGAACTCACTGGGCGTCTCGTAACCTCGACTAATATACCAATTATTGCTTCTGGTGGTATTCGTAGCAAACAAGACATTGAACAACTAGAAAGATTAAATGTTCACGCAGCGATTGTCGGAAAAGCAGCAAATACAGATTCATTTTGGGAGGGCATTTCATGATAAAGAAAAGAATAATCCCATGCTTAGACGTAAAAGATGGGCGTGTCGTTAAAGGCATTCAATTTAAAGGTTTAAGAGATATCGGCAACCCTGTTGAGTTAGCTGAATACTATAATAACGAAGCTGCAGATGAACTTGTCTTTTTAGATATTTCTAAAACTGAAAATGGACATCAAATGATGTTAGATATTATTTCTGAAACTGCATCTAAGTTATTCATTCCTTTAACAATCGGTGGCGGTATAAGTACTATAGATGATATATCATCACTACTTAACCATGGCGCTGATAAAATTTCACTAAATTCTAGCGCTCTTAACAATCCATCTTTTATTAAAGAAGCAAGTGAAAAATTTGGAAAGCAATGCATTTGTATAGCTATTGATGCTAAATGGGAAGATGATAAACAAGATTGGTATTGTTATACACATGGTGGAAAGAAAAGAACTGATGAACGTGTGTTAGATTGGGTTGAAGAAGTTGAATCTTTAGGTGCAGGTGAACTATTAGTCACAAGTATGGATTATGATGGTGTTAAACAAGGTTTTGACCATACTTTGCTTAGCGAGATTAAGAAACATGTTTCTATACCTATCATCGCTTCAGGTGGTGGCGGAAACAGTCAACACTTTGTAGATTTATTCAAACAAACTGATGTATCAGCTGGTTTAGCAGCAAGTATTTTTCATGATAAAGAAACGACAGTTCAAGCTGTTAAATCTCATTTAGCAAAAGAAGGAGTTGACGTGAGATGAATAACCTTTCCCCAGATTTTTCTAAAGGATTACTACCAGCTATATTGCAACATTATAAAACAGGACAAGTGTTGATGCTTGGCTATATGAATGAGGAAGCTTTTAATTTAACAGTTCAAGATAAAGTTTGTTGGTTTTATTCAAGAAGTAAAGAACGCCTTTGGAAAAAAGGTGAATCATCAAATCATATTCAACATGTGATAGACATAAATTTAGACTGTGATGATGATACACTTTTAATTCAAGTTAACCCAGATGGTCCGACGTGCCACACAGGTTCGCAAAGTTGCTTTAATACCGATGAGCCTTTTTCTATAGAATCTTTAGAAGAAACTATTCAAGAAAGTGTTCAATCAAACCGTTCTCAATCTTATACACAATATTTATTAAATGAAGGTATTGAAAAAATCACTAAAAAGTTTGGCGAAGAATCATTTGAAGTTGTCATTGCTTCAATGAAACAAGATAATGAAGAACTTAAAAATGAGGTGGCCGATGTATTGTATCACCTATTTGTCTTACTTCATGATAGAGGCGTATCAATAGAAGAAGTAAAAGAAGTACTATCTGAACGTCATAAAAAATCAGGAAATTTTAAAGGTGAACGAAACGATATAAAAAATTGGTAAATTGTCATAAATCAAATATTGTTAAAAATATGCAGTCGCTTATACTAGAACATAGAGGTGTTAATATGTTACAGGAAAAAGCGACTGCTTTTATTAAATCTATGCATCAAGAATTAAATATCGATAACGAAGAAACAAAGAAAAGAATCCAACAAATAATCAATGAAATAAATGAAACAAACACTTATAAACATACAACAGATGAGTTAATATACGGTGCTAAAGTTGCGTGGAGAAACTCTAATAGATGTATTGGAAGACTGTTTTGGGATAAATTAAATGTTAGAGACATGCGCTTTATTGATAATGAAATAGATTTTGTCCACTCTATAGAAAATCATATTGAAATAGCTACCAACAACGGAAAAATCAGACCATTAATTAGTATTTATTCAAATGACTTTGAAATTAAAAATGAACAACTCATTAGATATGCAGGTTACGAAAATAAGGGTGATCCAAAATCAAAAAATATTACTCAATTAGCTGAACATTTAAATTGGAAAAGTGATCACACTGATTTTGATTTATTACCTTTAATATATCGTTATAAACAACAACCATTAAATTATCATATTTATAAAGACAATCTCATAAAAGAAATACTTATTAAACATGATGAGTATCCCCTTTTAGAGCAACTCGGCTTAAAATGGTACGCTGTTCCAATCATTTCAAATATGGATTTAGAAATCGGTGGCCTTTATTATCACACCGCTCCTTTTAACGGTTGGTATATGGAGACGGAAATTGGCGTACGTAATTTTACTGATGAATATCGTTACGACAAGCTAAAAGATATTGCTAATGCATTAAACCTTGATATTACTAAGACCACAAGTTATTGGAGAGATAGAGCATTAGTTGAATTTAATTATGCTGTTTACCATTCATTTAAAGAAGCTGGTGTATCCATAGTTGACCATTACACAGCATCAAAACAGTTCAAGAAATTTGAAGAAAATGAAGAAAATAAAAATCGTAAAGTTACTGGGAAATGGAGCTGGCTTGCCCCACCATTGTCACCATCTCTTGTACATAATTATCATAAAGGATATGATAATGAAACAAGAAGTCCAAATTTTTTATATAAAAAGAAAGGCAATAAATGTCCATTTCATTAGAAAGGAAGAATTTTATGAAATTATACTATCTAGGTCCTACTGGGACATTCTCACATATGGCAGCATTAAATTATAAAAATGAAAATATTACTGATTACATACCACAATCTAACTTATATGAAGTTGTAAAGGCAATTGAATCAGATAAAGATAGTATAGCTATTGCCCCTATTGAAAATTCAATAGAAGGTACAATTAATATTATTGCTGATACACTAACAGAACAAAAAGTTCATGTTATCGATGAACTACATTTAGACATAGCTTTTTCACTATACGTTAAAGAAGGTACAAATTTAGAAGATATTAAAG
Organism: Mammaliicoccus sp. J-M40; assembly: GCF_022386395.1. Classification (NCBI taxonomy): domain Bacteria; kingdom Bacillati; phylum Bacillota; class Bacilli; order Caryophanales; family Staphylococcaceae; genus Mammaliicoccus; species Mammaliicoccus sp. J-M40. Next base: position 65,532 of record NZ_JAJNIQ010000007.1, on the reverse strand, counting down.
AAGTTGTATCAATTGCCCCTGCTATTAATCAAACATCAAAATTTATAACAAAACATCAATTTAAATATCGTTACTCAAACAGTACTGTGCAAAGTTTAGATGAAATAGATGAACACACTGGAGCAATTGCACCAATGGGGTTAGAAAAAGATCGCAATGATGTTATCGCATTAGCAACACATATTGAAGACTATCCACATAACACAACTAGATTTTTAGTGCTTTCCTCTGAACAAAAACGAGTTGAAAAAGCGACAGATAGCATCTTACTTATAACACCTGATGAAGACAAACCAGGCTTATTAGCAAGCATTTTAAATACATTCGCTTTATTTAACATTAACTTATCATGGATTGAATCACGTCCTTTAAAAACAAAATTAGGCATGTATCACTTCTTCGTGCAAGCTGATTGTAGCGCTGATGACGTAGAAATGAAGAAAGTAATTACAATATTAAAAACATTAGATTTCAAAGTTAACGTGTTAGGTAATTTTAATAAAGATATATAGATTTTACATATAGAATTAAATGATATAAAAAAGTGCTCACAACCTTGGGATTGTGAGCATTTTTTATATCTTAATATTATTTATTTTCAGTTCCTTTTATAATTTCATTAAGTCGCTCTACATTTTTTTGTTTAATTTGCGATAAATTAAAATTATTATACAAATAGATATCTGAGGCGTTAATAAATTGAATTTTATCAGATATTTTATCAATGAATTTATTATCATAAATATAAATATCTTTATTGATTGCTTTTTCATAACTTTTTATAAGAATACTTTGTTTTGATTTAATATTTTCAAACTTATTGTTACCTATTAACAATGTGGAACCAGACTGTGCACCTTTATCTACTTTATTGATATCCATAGAATACTTACCTGTTGGCACTGCTAAATAACGAATGCCCCCCTCACAATTAACAAAGTAGTTATTTGTAATCGTAGTTTCTTTTGATTTAAGCATTGTTACTGCATAATCTCCCAACCCATCAAATCTATTATTTTGTATATGTATGTTTTCATAAAAGCAACCATACATACTTGCATGTGACCCAATAGCTCTATTCCATGCAGACATATTCATATCTCCGGAATTTCCAAAATAACAATTTTCTATTATTACATTCTTTGTAACCGTACCATCTGTTGCACCAAATTTAGGGAATGCTCCTTCTGTTTGTATATCAATTTGGATAGCTTCACTGAAAGATCTTGTGCCACTATCATCTCTAAAACCTAGAAAATGACTATTCGTCACATAAAATCCATCCAATCCACAGGCATCAATAGCGTGTCCCCCTACAACATTTTTAAACGTGACATCATGAATCTGAATATTATTAGCATGACCTATCGACATAATCGTGTTATTTGTATTATTAGTATGACCATATGCATCAAAAGTGCCACCAATTATATTAATATTGCCATGTCCTTCATAACCATAATATTTCTTAAAACTGTGTCCATTTTTCAACATAGCGCTAGGAGATTTTCTTATTAGTGTAGCATCATCGTGTAATATAAGATTTGTATTACGATAAATCACAAGTTCATATAAAATGTGGTACTCACCTTTAGGTATATAAACAGTTACTGGCCCTTTTCTCGCTTCAAATAAAGCGAGTTGAATCCCTAAAGTATCTAGAACGCCACATTTACCTTTGGCACCATAATTTGCAACATTAATTATTCTAGTCATAACTTCAAAACCACCTTGATTTAGCGTATACTTTTCTTATAAACATAGTACACCGATTATTAAATATAAACAATTAGGGGGATATTATTTTGAAGAAAGCATTAATAGTAGTGGATTATTCAAATGATTTCGTAGCAGAAAATGGTAACTTAACTTGTGGTGAGCCGGGACAAGTAATCGAAAACAATATATTTAGTAAAATTGACTCATATAATAAAAATGACGAAAATATTTTCTATTTAATGGATTATCATCATAAAGACGACCCTTATCATCCTGAAACTAAATTATTTCCGCCACACAATATCGTAGGTACTGAAGGTCGCGATTTATATCAATCATTAAAACCTCAATATGAACAAATTAAAAATCAAAAAAATGTATTTTGGATTGATAAAACTAGATATAGCGCATTTTATGGAACTAATTTAGATAGCCTTTTAAGAGAGCGCAATATTGATACAATAGAAATTGTTGGCGTATGTACTGATATTTGTGTTTTACATACTGCTGTCGATGCTTACAACCTTAATTATCAAATTTATATTGCAAAAAATTGCGTGGCATCTTTCAATCAAGCTGGGCATGATTGGGCGCTTACACATTTTGAAAATAGTCTAGGCGCTGTTGTAGAATAGACGTTTCGTTCGTGTTAAAATAAATATTAGAATAATGATAGTAAAAGGAGAATTCACATTGGTAAATACATTAATTTTTGGACATAAAAATCCTGACACAGATACTATTGCTTCAGCTTTAGTAATGCAAGACTTACAAAAAGAATTAGGTAATGATGTAGAAGCAGTAAGATTAGGAGAAGTATCTGACGAAACACAATTCGCTTTAGATTACTTCAAAGTAGAAGCACCATCACTATTAGAAACTTCTGTAAAAGATAGAGAAGTTATCCTAGTTGATCACAATGAATTCCAACAAAGTGCTGATGATATTGCAGACGCTACAGTTACTATGGTGGTTGATCATCACAGAATTAGCAATTTTGAAACAGCTGCACCTTTATACTACAGAGCAGAGCCTGTTGGGTGTACAACGACAATCCTTAAAAAAATGTATGAAGAACATAACATCGAAATCAAACCAGAAATTGCTGGTTTAATGATTTCAGCAATTATTTCAGACACTTTATTATTTAAATCTCCTACATGTACTGAAGAAGATATTAAAGCAAGTGAAGCATTAGCGAAAATTGCCAATGTTGATTTAAATGAATATGGTCTAGAGATGCTTAAAGCTGGTGCATCTGTTAAAGGTAAATCACCAGAATTCCTATTAAATATGGATGCTAAATCTTTCAATATGGATGATAAAGTTGTTAGAGTTGCTCAAGTTAACACAGTTGATGTTAATGAAGTATTAGAAATCAAAGAAGATGTTGAAAATGAAATCAATAAAATCATTGCTAATGAGCAGTATGATTTATTTGTATTCATCATCACTGATATACTAAATAGTGATTCAACAGTTATTGCTCTAGGTAAAGAACAACAAGCTGTTGAAAAAGCATTCAGTACTAAGTTAGAAAACAACCAAGCATTATTAGCTGGCGTGGTATCACGTAAGAAGCAAGTAGTACCACCAATTGATGATGTTTTAGGTAAATAACTTTTATAAGGAGTGTGTTTGCAATGGAAATTAAACAAGGTACGAACAAGTTCTATGTTGGAGAATCAGAAGATCAATTTGATGCTGAAATCACGTATCATGATTCAGATGGTAATGTTCTCGTAGTTGATCACACGTTTGTAGACCCGTCACTACGTGGACAAGGAACAGCTAGAAAGTTAGTAGACACTGTTATTGACAAGGCCCGAAACGAAGGCAAAGTTATAGACCCTGTATGTCCATATGTAAAAGACGTTATGGACAAAGACCAAAGCACACACGACGTATTAAAGAAATAATAATTTAAGTAAAAAGCCTCCTAATCCATTAATTAAAAATCTAACGGATTAGGAGGCTTTTTCAATCTAGAAACTAATGTCTCACCACTTATATATCAGTACTTTCTATTAATCTTTTCAAAAGTGTTTTATGTTTTGGTTTAGCTTCTTGTTCTGTACATTTATTCATTGGTGGATAACCAAGGTCTTTTGCATCTTTGAATGTAACTTCATCAATATAATTTGATGCTGCTTCATAATCATAACAGTTTGGAAAAGCATATTTATGATTAAAGTGATCCACAACAACTCTTGTAGTAGATGATGGTTCTTGTTTAAACGGCACAGTTGTAGCAATAACAATTAATATAATGATAATAATACTAACGGTTATTATGACTTTTTTAGTCATTAAATTGAACCCCTACTTGATTTCTAATTTCATCTAATACTTTCAAAGTGTCTATCGTTCTTTGGTGTGTATTAATAGAAGACTCTGTTTTATTATTTTCAATACATTTTATAAACTCTTCTATTTCTTCTTTCATTGTATAATCATCACTATCGCTATAAGTATCTTTTATTGAACCATCTTTATTAAATACATTTATAACAGTAGGAGCACTTATCTTATTTATAGTTACATAACCATCTTCTCCAATGATTTCAGAAGGACTTGGTCGATCACATATTTTAGAATAACTTATTGTGACTTGGAATGAATCATAATTTAAAATCGCATTACCTTGGCCATCAGCCCCTGTATTTAATTTGAACCCAGTTGCTTTTATTTCTTTAGGGAATCCGAATAAATGGATAGCCGGTGCAACTGCATATACACCTAAATCCATTAATGCGCCGTTTCCTAACTCTGGTTTAAAAGCATTTTCAACTATACCTTCTTTATATTTATCATATCGAGAAGAGTATTGATGATAGTGAAAATCTGCATAACGTATTTCTCCGATATCTGCATTTGCTTTAGCAAACTGTAAAAATGGTTTTAATACAGTTGATTTCATCGCTTCCATAACAGTTACATTATATTCATGTGCGAGTTTAGATAATGCTTCAAATTGTTCCACATTGATAGTAGCTGGTTTTTCTATTAAAACATGTTTGTTATTTTCAATTGCCAACTTTGCTTGTTCAAAGTGAAATGCATTAGGTGAAGCAATATATACAGCGTCAAAATTGGATGATTCACAAAATTGATTTAAATCTGTAAAAATTTCTTTTAAATCATGTTTGTCTTTAAAATAATTAGCTCTTTCTTCTGTTCTAGAATATACAGCATAAGGTTCGAAAGTAGCTGTTTGTCTACCACACTCTATTAATTTATCAGTTATCCAATTTGTACCTATAAAACCAAATTTCATGATGTTCACCTTTTCTTAATAAATTTTTGTTAATTTTTACTTTTTAGAAATAAAGACTTCGCTTTTAATTATAACTATTGTTAAAATATATACAATAGAAGTTATAAAGGAGATATTAACTTTGACTATAGCAAACCAATTCGAGACAATTCAATCATTTTTTGATAGCGATATAACAAAGGATATTAAATTCAGAAAAAAACAACTTAGATTATTAAAAAAATCTATTAAATCGCATGAAACAGAATTATTAGCAGCATTAAAGCAAGATTTAGGTAAAAATTCAGTTGAATCATATGCAACAGAAATTGGTTACATTTACAAAAGTATCTCGTTGATGCTTAAGGATGTCAAGAACTTGGCTGGCAAGAAAAACGTAAATACGCCAGTATTCTTATTTCCTGCAAAAAGTTATACTGTAAACGAACCTTATGGAACGGTTTTAATTATCGGTCCTTTTAACTATCCATTCCAATTAGTAATGGAACCATTAATTGGCGCAATTTCAGCAGGAAACTGTGCTGTCGTTAAACCTTCTGAACTTACGCCTAATGTGAGTCAAATCATTCAACAAATAATTGAAGATGTATTCCCCGCTTCATACATATCTTGTATAACTGGTGAACAAAATGTAACAGAAGAATTATTACAACAACCGTTTGATTTTATATTCTTTACAGGTTCTACAAAAGTTGGGCAAATTGTATATGAACAAGCGAGTAAGCAACTTATACCAGTTGCGCTAGAATTAGGTGGCAAAAGTCCAGCTATTGTAGATAAAACAGCTAATATTAAAGTTGCAGCAGAACGAATCGCTTTTGGTAAATTTATCAACGCAGGTCAAACTTGTGTAGCACCTGATTATGTTATTATTGACGCATCAATCAAACAACAATTCATTAAAGCAATTCAATCAACTATTCAAGAGTTTTATACTAAAAATGCTAAAAACAGTGAAGATTTTGGCAGAATTGTTAATGAGAAACATGCAAACAGACTGAATTCGCTCATTAATAATACAAATGGCGAAATTGTTTATGGTGGAGAAACTAACGTAACAGATCGTTATATAGAACCTACAATTGTTGATAATGTGAAGTTTGATGACGTTTTAATGGAAGATGAAATATTTGGACCAATTCTACCTATTATGTCGTACGATGCATTCGGAGATGCGATACAATTCATAAAGAATAAACCTAAACCACTTTCTCTATATTTATTTAGTGAAGATGAGAATCATACAGATGAAGTTGTTAATCGTATATCATTTGGTGGTGGTTGCATCAATGATACGTTAATGCATGTTGGCAATCATAACTTGCCTTTCGGTGGTGTAGGACACTCTGGTATCGGTCGTTATCATGGAAAAGCATCATTTGAATTATTCAGTAACCAAAAAGGAATTATGTTCAAAACGACGAAATTAGAAACAGGCGTGCTCTTCCCCCCTTATAAGGGTAAAGGGAAATACGTCAGAGCAATGTTTAAAAAATAAATAAGAGTGGGACAAAAATCTTATTTTAATAAAAAGATTTCGTAGTCCTACCCAGGCAAAGAAAGAGGCTGAGACATAAATAATGTCCCAGCCTCTTTCTTTGTATTGATAGTAATGTACTTGACTCCTATATTGTTTGTGGATTTTTCTCAGTAATCTTGCCAATAAGGAGACCGTTATGTTGCACGCAGATCACGTCTTACATCATTTGTTACCTTATTTACTCAAAACGGCTTTCTATTAATTGTTTTTTACTATTAAATAATGTTGGATATGATAGAAATCCTAATATTACACTCGTTGTAACTGCTGATGTTATTAATATAAATACAATTAAGATTTGAAAGAATACTGCATCAATTGGGTCAGCACCTGCAATAATTTGACCGCTCATCATTCCAGGTAATTGTACGAGTCCTATAGTCTTCTGTTGTTCTATTGTAGGAATAGCACTTGTTTGTATAGAAGTCATCAATTGCTTATGAATAGCTTGTTTTGGTGTGCCTCCTAAAGATAGTATCAGCTTTACTAAATTTTCATTTTGTTGAATCTCTGAAATAAATCGATTTAAGAATAAAATACTTAACACCATCGCATTACCAATAACCATACCAGTTATAGGAATTACATATTGCGGAGTTGGTGGTATAATTTTCAAACCAATAAGAATGCCTTGTGTTATTAACTCAATCGATACATACGCTAACAACAATTTCCAAGTGATACCTGGAATAGATAAGCCTTTCTTTCTAGCATTTTGAGTTGCTGCACCTATAATTAATACGACCATCAATATCATAAATATTGGATTATCTTTATCAAAAATAAATTGTAATATATATCCTACAATTAATAATTGAATAAAAGACCTTATACCAGCGATAACCGTGTCTTTTTCTAAACCTAATTTCAGTGATTTAGAAATAACTATAGGAATAATTATAAAAATTACCATTAATATCAAAGAAGTTATACTCATTATATTTTAGCTCCTATGAATTTTTTTACTTTCTTATTTGTAGTATGTCTGATTTCTTCACTTGTACCAATTTCAACAACTTCTCCGTTCATCATGACCCAAATATAATCACTCATACGAATTGCTTGGTTAACATCATGTGTAATCCAAATCATCGTAACATCATGCTTTTTATTAATGAGTGTTAATAATGATTCAATAGCTTCGACTGAGCTTCTGTCTAGAGCTGAAGTTACTTCATCTAGCAACATAACACTTGGCTTGGTAACTAAAGAGCGAGCTAATGATAATTTTTGTTTTTCGCCACCAGATAATTCTTTACTATCTTTATTTAAAAATGATATTGGTAAGTCAACATCTTTTAAAAATCCTTCAGCTTCTTTATCTGTCATAGTTCTATTTTGTAATGTTAAAGGAAGTTCTAAATTATCTTTAACGGTACCATTAATCATTGTTGCTTCTTGTGAGACAAGTTGCACTTTTCTTCTTAGTTTAATAGCTTCATATTCATTAATTAAATGCCCATCAATAAAAATATCTCCCTCTGTTGGAGAGTTTAAAGCATTAATAAATGATAATAAAGTAGACTTTCCAGCGCCTGATGGCCCTATAATTGTAGTAATCTTACCTTGATATATTTTACCGTTCACTTTATTTAAAATTTTACTACCTTCTATTTCATAGCCTATATTTTTAAATTCTACATCTACTTGTTCAGACAATCTAATACCCCCTTATATAAAGCTGCATATATGACAATTTTGATTTTAAACTTTTATTTAAATATATCAATAAAAATTTTTACTTTTAACAATATTACACTTAAAAATTAAAAAACTCTTCATTAGATTTTTTATCACTAATGAAGAGTTTTTTATATCGTACTCAAAATTATTTAGTTAATTTTAATATAAATCTGTTCGTAAACTATTAAAAATAGGAATAGATTCTCTAATTTGGCTTTGGGCATTTAAATCTAAATTAACAACTAATGTGCCTTCACCTTCATACAAACAGTCGATAAGTGCACCGTCTGGGCTATATGCTAAACTATGCCCTCCAAATTCGTTATCATCACATTTACCTACAGTATTACATGCTACTACGTAAATCTGGTTTTCAATTGCTCTTGCTTGTAATAATGCTTTCCAATGATCAATACGTGATTTTGGCCATTCAGCAGGTACAAAAATGACTTTAGCATCTTCTAATGTTAATGAACGTGATAATTCAGGAAATCTTAAGTCATAACAGATAATAGAACCCATCTCAATTTCATCTATATGAAATACAGTTGGCTTTTTTTCTCCAGAAGTTAAAAAATGATGCTCGTTTAACATTGGAACGAGATGTGCTTTATCGTAAGTATTAATGAGTTTCCCTTCTTTATTTACAATAAGCGCTCTATTATAAATGTCTTCACCTTTTTTATAAGCAATAGAACCTGCAATAATATGTTTCTTAACCTCTTTTGCTTTGTTTTTTAAAAAAGGTATTATCACTTCCCCATCAACATCAGCAATGTTCTCTAATTCATTTAATCGATATGATGTGTTCCACATTTCAGGTAACACAGCTATATCTATATCTGTAGCTAAACTATCTAACCATTGACTAACTTTTTCTATATTTTCATCAGGTTTACCTGGTATTACATGCATTTGATATAAAGCTATTTTCATTCTATTCACCTTCAATCAGATAAATTGAACACATACACCTTCAGCGGCTTTTTGTTCATTTTCTATTTCTGTTAATTTACCAGTTTCTTTATTTCTACTGAATAACACTAAATTATAAGAATGTTCATGTGCTACAACTAAGAATGAATCACTTGGAGTAATATTAAAGTCTCTTGGCCAAGTACCTCCACTTGAAACAATTTCAACTAATTCAAGATTCGCACCATCACCTAGTATTTTAAATACAGCAATACTATTATGACCACGATTTGACGCATATACGAATCTACCATCATGACTTAATCTAACTGCAGCTATTTGTGAATTTAATTCAAAATCATCAGGAATAGTCATTTGTGGTTCAGTAACCGGGCTAAACACACCATTTTCATATGATAATACAATTATAGTATTGCTTAATTCTGTAACTAAATAAGCATATTTGCCACTAGGATGGAATGCTAAATGTCTCGGTCCACTTCCAGCTTGGAATTTCGTCGTTTCATATAGTTCTAATCCGCCTAAAGAGTATTTAAACGTTCTTATTACATCTGCCCCTAAATCAACTGTAACAATATAGTCTAAATCTGGTGTTTGCATTGCATAATGAATATGGCTACCATCTTGTCTTTCTTTATTAGGTCCATTACCATCACCATGATATGAATCGATTAATCTAAGGACTTCCCCATTTTCAGGATTAAGTTCATATAATCTTACTATGCCTGCACCGTATACTGCTTCAAATAAAAATTTACCATCTTCAGATATTGAAATATGACAACCTGTACCTTCTGTTGAAGCTAAGCAATCATTTATAAATGTTAAACTTTTATCTTCATTAATTAGAAAACTTGCGACACCACAATCATCGCCTTGTTTTTTAACTGCGTATAAATATTTACCATGTTGCATAATATATGTAGAAGCTTCTACTTCATAGCCTACTTCTACTTTTTCTATAGTTTGATCATTTTCATCAACATCAAATCTATAAATACCCTTTCCATCCTTTTTTGTATAACTACCAATATAACCTTGTGTTTTCATAAAATATAATTCCTCCCTAAATTATCTCTTTGTCTTCATTCTACATGAAATTACTGAATAACTATAATAAAAAACGTATACCAAAAGGCATACGCTCTAATAACTTATATAATCATAACATTTTAACAAATGAAAATTAACCAAATAAATCACTAAAAAACGCCACAAACCACTTAAAAATACTACTGATAGCGTTCACTATGTCACCTGCCATAAAGGAACCCCCTTTATTCACCTTATTACTTAGTCATTATCATTTTATAATATTATAATTAATATAATTAAAGTTTTCCCTAAGTCGTAATATTTCGTGCTTAACTGCAATAAAAATATGTTAATATATAAATATAAATAAAAACTCAAACAGTTGGGCATTGAAATAATACAGTTAGGCAAAAGAAGTAAAATGTAAACCATTATGATTTATAATTAAGTGTGAGGAGGGGCGCTATGTATCAACCAGTACAAACCCAAATTGATAAAATTGCTACAAGTCTTCAAAATTCAAATAATTTAGACCATGTAAGCTATTTAAAGGTAAAGTATGGACTAGAAGTATTTGTAGGGAATATTATGAAGACTGTTGTTATATATGGTGCTGCCCTTCTAAGCCATATATTCTTCTATACACTTATTGTTCACCTTAGTTATTTTGCTATAAGATATTTTGCATTTGGTGCGCATGCAAAATCTACTTTTTTATGTACCATTCAAAGCCTAATAATGTTTGTGATTACACCGCTAATTGTCATCAATATAAACGTACCGTATTGGATATTTTTGACATTAGCGCTCATAGGGTACATAATCATTATGAAATATGCACCTATGGAAACTAAAAAACATCCACTATTAGGTAAGTGGAAAAAGGGTTTAAAACTTAGGTCAATCATTGCAGCTACAATTTTGATAATCATTTCTTTATTCGTTAAAGAACCCTATCAACAATTAATCTGTTTGGGATTGATCTTCGAATCTGTATCACTATTACCTATATTTTATAAAAAGGAGGAAACAATATCATGAATTTATTAGCAGGATTATTTTCAAAAACAATTTCTAACGTTTTATCAGCAATCGGTGAGAAAGCAGTAATCAGAGGGTGTACAGCATTTTTAGATGAAACTGAAGTACCAGCTGAATTATTAAAAGAAAAACAATAAGTTGTCAATAAGGAAGTGTAATATATGGACTCGCTTTCTAATATAGAATCTTTACCTTTTGGTTTATTACAGGTCGTACTATTTACAATTTTATTAGCTATCACACAGAATTATCGATATAACAAAAGGGATTATGTAATCTTATTTATAGGGTTCATAATCCCTTCACTTTCTTTTTATTATCTGTTTGGCATGGGGGCTATAATATACGTATGCCTTTTTAATTTTGTATTTTTTTATAATAAATTTAAATTATTCGGCATTATAAATACTTTAATCGTTATTATTATTTCAGTAGTTTCTGACTATTTATCAATTTTAACTACTAGATATATTATAGATATTGTTGATAGTATGACTTATTATTTCATTTGTTATACTATTATCCATTCATTTATAACTATCTCTATTGCAGTTTTAATTAGGATGTTAATGAACAAACTTAAATTAAGTTATTTATATAATAACCGTATTTATTTACTGTTGTTAGCTGCGTTCCTTGCTCTATCATTTTTTGTGTTCTATATTTATATGCCTGAGAACTATGATACTGAAAAAGAGTTTGAGTTCCAAACTTTATTTTATGTTATTTATGTTTGTGTGGCGGCAATTTTTGTCATTTTAATTTCTTTTACGGTCATCAGAGAAATGGCTTTACAGCGTACTAAAAAGGAGATTAATCATTATTATAAATATACCTTACAAATTGAACAAATTAATAATGAAATGAGAAAGTTTCGTCATGATTATATCAATATTCTTGCTACTTTGTCTGAGTATATTAGACAAGAAGATATGGATGGTTTAAGCAAATATTTTGATGAAAATATTGCGCATTTACATGATGATATGAAGTTAAATACGATTAAAATAAATGGCTTACAGAACTTGCATGTAAGAGAGATTAAAGGTTTGCTAACAACTAAAATTATTCAATCCCAAGAGCAAAATATTAATATTAGTGTTGAAGTTACTGAACAAATTGATCATATCAATATGAATATTGTTGAGTTGAGTAGATGTATAGGTATCATAATGGATAATGCTATTGAAGCATCTGAGTTTGTTGATGCACCTACTATTCAAATTGCTTTTATTAAAAATGAAGAATCTGTGCTACTCGTATTTATGAATAAATGTTCTAAAGATACACCAAAAGTACATAAGTTATTTGAAGACCAATTTTCTACAAAAGGTCGTAAACGAGGTATTGGTTTAACAACATTAAAAGAAGTAACTGAAAAGACTGAGAATGTTTTTTTAGATACGTATATTAATGATCAATTCTTTATTCAAAAGCTCGAGATTTTAAATGATCATAATGAGGAAGTGATACGATGAAAATTATCATTTGCGAAGATGACCCAAAACAATTAGAACGAATGCAAACAATCATTAATAATTATATTATGATTGAAGAAAAAGAAATGTCTATTGAGCTTGCGACTAATGATCCTTATGAGTTACTAGAACATGTAAAGACTTCTAATGATATCGGTTGTTATTTCTTAGATATCCAACTAGATGCTGATATAAATGGAATTACTTTAGCGAGCGAGATTAGAAAACATGACCCTATTGGTAATATAATCTTTGTTACAAGTCATAGTGAATTAACTTATTTAACGTTTGTTTATAAAGTTGCTGCTATGGATTTTATATTTAAAGATGACCCTGATCAGCTCAAGACACGAGTTATTGATTGTTTAGACACTGCTTATATCCGTTTAGGCATGTTATCTAAAAATACTAATGTTGAAAAATTAGAATTAACGCGTGGTAGTAATTCAGTATATGTCCAATATGATGATGTCATGTTTTTTGAATCATCAACTAAATCTCATCGATTAATAGCTCATCTTGATAATAGACAAATCGAATTTTACGGCAGTCTAAAAGAACTAACAAATCTAGACGACAGATTTTTTAGATGTCATAACAGCTTTGTTATAAACCGTCGAAATGTTGATAGAATTGATACAAAAGATCGCACTGTTTACTTTAATAATGGTGAACATTGTTATGCGTCTGTAAGAAATATAAAAAAGATTTAACTTTCATTTTATACATAAAGGGGTAAGCCATTATATTTATGGTTTACCCCTTTAATTATTACTATTCATTTTTTAATGATTCTTTAAATGATTCGATGTCTTCTATGTAGTATTTTACTTCACCGCACGATAAACAAACAGCAGCTTTAGGTACAGCAATCGCTTTTTTCAAGACGTCATCCGTTTCTTCTTCTTTAACTAACCTTACATCAACTAGAGTACCTGGTACGTTAATACGAAGTTCGTCAACCATTTCTTGATTACAGCTTTTACATATCATACAAGAACATCTCCCCTTTATTTATCTAAATCTTTTTGTTTATTTTACTCCTATATGCTCTTTGATGCAAAACTGAAGCATCTTACTTTTAGTGAATATTATAATTTATTATAACTCAATATTTCTTGATTTTATATAAGTTAAAAATTCTATGTAAATTTTATAAAATAATCCTAGCATATCCAGATTGTTTATGGCATAATAAAAATATCACCGGTGATATTAATTATAAAGGAGGTTGTGTATGAAGATATTTCTTCTCTTCATAAGTTTTACAACTACTTTCTTAATTTGTATAACATTAAATTCATCCAATATAACCTATGCAGAAACAAGTGAAACACCCATTGCTTTTCAATTTCTCACTTCCACTAATCAACCCATTCCTAATGAAACATTTCAACTTCAATTAGATAATGAAACGAAGTCTTTAACAACTAAATCTGATGGACTCGCTATTATACAAATCCCCAATGCATCTTTAAAGAAAAGCTACGTACTTACTACTTCTAATCAACAAACATTTACGGTTGAACCTAATAAACTCTATAGATTAACATCATCTCATAATACTATTTCTACTCCTTCTAATATAAATAGCCAAAACATTAGCATTAATGTTATATCAAATACTTACCAACAATTAAATAATATAGAAGTTAAATTGATAGGTAACAATCAAGAATTTACAGGTAAAACTAATCAAAATGGTCAAGTAGTAATTGAAATACCTGCGAACATCCAAAGAGACACTCTATTTAATGTACAAATTCAAGGTGTAGACACTAAGTCCACAATCAAAATTGGTGAAGATAAATATTACACATATAGTAGTAATAACAAGCAAGCTTCACTCCATATTACAAATAATACTAGCCCTCAAGCCATAGTTACTAATAACAATCCAAATGATACTAATCATTTCCCTAACCAAACTGATTCATTAAACAATTCGCAATCAAACACTCAGAACACAAATCATAATTATCAAATTTCTATAGTTAAAGACAATTTAACTTCAAATAATTCTAAAACCACTGAGACAGAACAAAAAGATACAAATAAAAAAGCCTTGTCCGAAAAGAAAACACTTCCTGATACAGGACAAAACAATCATATAATTAAATATATTTTTAGCACACTTTTTATAGCTATAGCTACTACTATATTCTTTATATTAAAGCGTAAAAGAACTCAAAAACAAAATTAGATCATATTAAAATTACACCCCCTCCTAAATATTCAATTATAATTTTAAATATTCTTTAAATCACTTTATTCATATACCTTTACCCCTATTATTTTTAAAAGTGTAATTTTAATTAATATTCTTTAACGCATTAAAATAAAATTTGGTAGTTAAATAAAAAAGAGCAATCACTTATACTAAGTGATTGCTCTCCTCATTTTTAATTATTAGATTCAATTTCTGAAACTATCTCTTTAGTTTTTTGTTCTAGATCTTCAAAATCCTTTTTAAATACAAATGCTAAGACAGCTACACCTGCACCAACAGCTACTGTTGTAATTGCAATTAAGATGAAAAAGAATTTGAAAATTCCTTTAATACAGTTCATTGAAGTCACCTCTATCATCATTTTCTACCATTTACATCATAACATAATAAGCATTATACATAAAAGATATACTCTCATTATACATCTAATTCATAGAATACGATTTAATTCTTGTATAAAATGTAACATTTATTGTATCGATTTTCATTTGATTTTTATTTTTAAATATTTCTTCTAATATACCATTGAAATAACTTCTGATTATTGGTAATATTCAGATTATTATTATAATTTGGAAGGTGTTCATTATGAGTAATTTAAAGAAATTTAGTCAGTTTATTAATAAAACTTTTGTCGTTTGGATGTTAATAGCTGCTATTTTAGGTTTTAGTTTTCCAGGTACCATCGCTCAAATAGCACCTTATATCCCTTATTTATTGGGTATAGTGATGTTTGGCATGGGTATGACCATTTCAACGAATGATTTTAAAGAAGTATTTAAATCACCTAAGAGTGTAATTATCGGCGTTATATTACAGTATACTGTAATGCCTGTCACTGCTTATTTAATTGCTAAAGGTTTAAATCTTAGTCCAGATATAGCTTTAGGTGTGATATTAGTAGGTTGTTGTCCTGGTGGCACAGCATCTAATGTAATTAGTTATTTAGCTAAAGCAAATACCGCTTTATCAGTTTCAATTACTACATTATCAACATTACTTGCACCAATTGTAACACCTTCTCTCATTTTCTTATTTGCTAGAGAATGGTTGCAAGTATCATTTATGGAAATGTTCATTTCAGTAGTTCAAGTAGTGTTAATCCCTATTATTTTAGGTGTAATTGTACAGAAATTCTTTAGACCGGTAGCAGAGAAATCTGTCGATATTTTACCTATTATTTCAGTTATTGCAATTTCATTGATCTTATCAAGTGTGGTTGCAGGTAATAAGACACAAATTATCGCAACTGGTTTATTATTGTTTGGTGTCGTTTTATTACATAATGTTTGTGGCCTCACTATTGGCTATCTTTTAGCCAAAGCATTAGGTTTAGGACGACCTGATAAACGAGCAATTTCTATTGAAGTTGGTATGCAAAATTCTGGCTTAGCTGTTTCATTAGCTACAGCTCACTTTAATCCACTATCAGCAGTACCAGGCGCAATATTTAGTTTCATACACTTATTAACAGGGCCTAGTATTGCAATATTTTGGTCAAACCAAACAAAGCGTGATCAAAAACAGGTTGAATCTGCACCTGTTACAGATAACTTGTAATAATTTAATATTATTAACTCAAAAACACACATTCGTTTTATTAGTTAAACGAATGTGTGTTTTTCTGATAATAGATATTTTCAATTTTTCTTTTTATGTTTAAAATACTTATCTTGTTGTATTTTAGTTGAATTAAATTGTTAACCTCTGTACCATTCTTTCCATTTCTTTTTTGTATAGATATATATTTGATTCCACATCATACATACCTCCTAAATAACTTAATGATATGTGATAAATTAAATATAACATGGTAAAAAATTACATAGGTTAAGACATTATTACAATCTCTTTAATTAATTATGACCAATATTAAGGTTTATAACTTATTTGCGTGACAAATGAAATATTTTCTAGCAAAATGAATAAGAATAGGAGTGATGATTTTGCAACAAGTAAGTATGCAAACATTTGAATTTAGAGGAAACCACTACGATTATGGAGTTGCGCAAGCTAAGTGGTTACAATCTACTAAAATGCTCGAAAACAGAGAAAAAGAATGGCGAGTTAGAAGACCTAGATTTGATATAAATATAAATGAAACGAAAAAAATATATCAGCAATTCGCCCCGCAAATATGGGAGGAACTGATGGGCATACAAGATACTCTAAAAATGCCTTTAGAGCAAGTCCTTCTTAATTACGGTCATTATAGAGTTTATGCTAAAGATAGTGGTTGTTCTGTATTTTTAGGTAAAAACTTTATGGTTCGAAACTATGATTACAATCCTGCTACTTATGATGGACGTTTCAGCTTATTCCAACCTACTGATGGTGGTTACGCACAAATTGGCCCAACATCTCGAGTAACTGGAAGAATGGACGGAATGAATGAACATGGTTTATCGATGGGTTATAATTTTATGCATCGTAAAAAGCCAGGTGATGGATTTGTATGTTATATGATCGGTCGTCTTATTTTAGAATGTTGTAAAAATATTGATGACGCTGTTTCGTTGTTGAAAGAAATCCCACATAGAAGTTCATTTAGTTACATTTTGATGGATGCATCTAACAACAGCATTATTGTAGAAGCTACACCAAGATCAGTAGTAACTAAAGAGAACATTCTTTGTACGAATCATTTTGAAGTATTAACACATGAAAATAGAAATTATATAAAAGAATCAGTAGAGCGATATAATAGAATTGAAAATATAACTAACGAAAATTTATCTTTAGAAACTGCTTTTGAATACTTTAATAACCCTGATTATGAAATTTATAGCAAACTTTTTAGAAGTTGGTCAGGTACGATACACACATCTGCTTATATTCCTGAACAACTAGAAGTTAAATTTGCATTAGGTGAAAATGGTTATATACACACTTTTAAATTTAATGATTGGTTACAAGGCAAACCTTTAGAATCACTAAATGTTTCAGGAGAACTAGATTCAGATATAATATTTGCAAGTGAATAAATGCATCAATTAAATAACCTCTAATCCATAAATTAAATTTAACGGATTAGAGGTTATATTTTATATAGCCTATTATTTAATTTTAATATCACCGTTATCAGTATAACTTTCAATAACATTTTTACCATTACCAACCTTTTCCCCGTGAAAAGCACTGTTTTCTATTTTTGTGCTACCTGAATCAGCATGTAATTGAAGTAATGTATCTTGTGGTTTATGTTTATAATCTATAAGTATATTTCCGTCTTCAGTAGATGCTTTAATATCACATTCATTTTTCAAATCTATTATTTTGATATTACCTATTGAAGTTATCATTTCATTATTTTTTAACACTGAGTTATCTACTGTGATATTACCTGTATCCAATTCTCCATTAAATTCATATAATTTGGAGTTTTTAATACCAATACTCCCAACATCGGCCATAGCTTTAACATGTTGAAAATCTACTTGATCAAACGTTATATTACCTGTCCCAGTAATAATATTACTATTTTTACTCTTAACATTTTCTATATTGATATTACCTGTATTAGTAGTGATATTAAATGCATTATAATTTTTTTCAGGAAGCGTTATCGTAAGATGATTATTAACTTTTCTAAAAGGAATAAAGTTAGCGTTAAATGTAAGCTTTTTATCTTGCTCAGAAAAATGTAGTAAATTGTTTTCTATATTTGCGTTAACTTTATGTTTTCCATCATAATTAATTTCTAAATAACGCCCCTTTTTTACATCTACATCTGTATTTTGAGCATTAATTATAATTTGATTCGTTTCATTGTTTTTAAATACTTTTTTGTATGTTTCTTGTTTTTCATACTGTTTGTTTACTGAAAACCATAGAAAAGTACCAAGTAATCCAAAAACTACAAAAATACTTAAACCTACAAAAAATAGTTTTTTCATTACTCCGCACTCCTCTTAATGATTTTTATACACCATCTTAAATATTTTAATATGCCTTTGTAACTTACTTCAATAAGTTTTAATCCAGTAATTAAGAGCATCAATCCGAGTCCTAAGAATGAAATAGCAAACATAATGTTCGTTACATCTATCCAATGGAATCCATTAATAAAGATGTTCACAACACTTACAATAGGTCCTAACATCATAACTGCTCCTATTAAGACTACTATTAATAGAATAAATGTTATAAAAAGAAATGGTGTAATGATAATTAAAATGTTGAAGAAACTTAGTCCTAGAGTTGCCATAATAGCATGAAAAACATTTTTAAAATTCGGAGCCATTTCTGCATCAGTTATAGCAGTATTGGCATATACTTTTTTTGCAATTGCTTTAGGGTTGCCAAGTTCATGGATAAGTTCTTCTTCATTTTGAGCCTCAAAAAACTTAGTCTCATATTCATACATAATTTTGTCTCTTTCCGCCTTCGGTAAACGAGACAATTCATCCTCTAAATAATTGAGGAACGTGATTTTATCCATATTCTGTTTCCCCTTTATTATTATCTCAAGTTTTCAATTTAATTTTAACACTTTTCCTACAAACAACATCATATTATCATCTGAAAAATTTGATTTCAAGTTATATCAGTGTGATATACTATGCACAACAAATAAATAAGGGGGTTTTGATATGAGTAAACTTATCAAGCCAAATAAGCTTTCTAAAGGTGACACAGTAGCGATTGTTTCTTTGTCTTCTGGTTTAGCTGGTGAAGAAGATATGATGTGGAGAACTAATGTTGGTATTGAAAGATTAAAAGATGTATTCGGATTGAAAGTAAAGGTAATGCCAAATGCGCTTAAAGGTTCAGATTTTACATACAACCATCCTGAAAAAAGAGCAGAAGATTTACATCAAGCACTCAGAGATCCTGAAGTTAAAGCAATTATCTGTTCTCTAGGTGGAGATGACTCTGTTCGTTTATGGCCTTATATAGATTTAGAGTTAATAAAAAATAATCCTAAAATATTTAGTGGGTATTCTGATACAACTGCGTTACATTTTATGTTTTATCAAGCTGGCGTTTCCAGTTTTTACGGTCCTTTGCTACTCACTGACTTCGCTGAAAATGTTGCAATGGATGATTATACTGTTCATTCAATTAAACAAACTTGGTTCCAAAACGAGCCAGTTGGTGATGTACCTACATCACCCCAAATTAGAAAATACGGTTTAAAATGGGATGAAAGCAACAAAGATATCAATAGAGAATCTTTCGATAATAACGGGTATGAAATTTTAAATGGAAAAGGAAAAGCAACTGGACGTTTAATTGGAGGTTGCATGGAATTATTCCATTCTTTAAAAGCAACAGATGTATTTCCAAATAAAGATGCTTTTGATGATGCTATATTGTTCATTGAGACAGCAGAAGTCCACGCTCCACCTTGGTTAATGGAAGATTACGTGCGTGCATTTGGTTCAATGGGAATTTTCGAAAGAATAAATGGCGTAATTATTGGTCGTCCTCAAGATGATGTTTATTATGAAGAATATAAAGAAGTTTGGACTAAAATGTTAAAAGAATGGAATCAAGAAGATATGCCAGTATTCTACAATGCAAGTTTTGGTCATAATGAACCGAAATGCATTATCCCATACGGGGCATTGGCTGAACTAAATGTAGATAAAGGTACTTTCTCAATTCTTGAAAATGCTGTAGAGTAATTAATCTTCAGTTATTCTGCTTTGCGATTTATTTCAGAATTGTTATAATATTTAGTATATAAAAAGGGGGATAATTAAAATGACAAAACTAGTTACATATTATGAACAATCACAACCTATTAAAGAATATTTAAACGATATGACTACCAATAAAGAAGAACTCATTGAAATTTATAAATCTTTTCAATTACCTAAAAATGATGAACGTTTAGATAAAATAAAAGATAAAAATTATAAAGTTCTCGTCATCACTGAAGATTGGTGTGGGGATGCTATGATGAATATCCCAGTACTATTGAACATTGCAGACTACACTAATATGGAAGTTAAAGTATTTCATAGAGATGAAGATACAAATTTAATTGATCAATACTTAACAAATGGTACTGCAAGATCTATACCAATTTTTGTATTTTTAAATGAAAAACATGAACAAGAACATGTATGGGGTCCTAGAGCCATTACAGTTCAAAAATTCGTTGAAGAAACAAGAAAAGACTTACCATCGAAAGAAGATTCTTCTTTCCCTGAAAAAGAAAAAGAAGTACATCATAAAATCCATGATGAATATAAAAAGAATACACAATTCTGGGATGATGTATACGAATCAATCGTAAGCATCTTAAGATAAATCGGATTGGAACAGAAATCCCGCCCGGCAAGAGTGACTATGAGTGAAAATCTTGATATAAGTGTATTTTCATTCCAGTCAACTACTGCCAATATCACGATAGAGGCTGAGACAAATAATTGTCTCAGCCTCGTTTTATGTAAATTACCCCTATATGTATCTCTCCATCCCCATGGTTCGATATAAACAGTTTACTTTATCTACAAAATAAATAAAAATATATGTCAGTAAAGTTAACATTTGAAATTTCGCAAGTGAAAAGCGCTCGTCCGGGAATTAACGAGCGCTTTTCGGGGAAGGGTTATTAATTAAGGAAACATTTATTTTTATAAAGCCGGGAAACTTTATAAAAATAAGTTGAATCATTTTATGATCCATTTCAACGTTACAATTACAGATAACTATCTAAACACGTTCTACACAAAGTCATTCACTATCATGAAAAAACATATACGAAATATTTTTAAGGAATTGAATGTATTGTGGTTCGTGTTGTGTTATCTATGACTAAAGTATATCAAGTCTTTTTCTAAATTTGTTGAATCGTTCTTAACTCTAAATTTTTGTTTCTTAAGTGTTCTAAAAGTTTAGTACTTTAACAGTTAGGAATGCCTAACTGTTAAAGTAACTGATAAATCAGGCTTGAATAATTCTTATTAAAATACTAAGTTTATACAATTTTAGTCTTTTTATACGAATAAACTTATAAATAGTATAAATATAATACCAGATACAGAAATGACGGTTTCTAATAATGTCCATGTTAAAAATGTCTCTTTCATTGTTAATCCGAAATATTCTTTAAACATCCAAAATCCTGCGTCATTCACGTGTGAAGCAATAACACTACCTGCACCAGTTGCTAATACGACTAGAGCAAGATTCGCATCAGAAGCTTCTAATAACGGCGCTACGATACCTACTGTAGATATTGCTGCGACTGTAGCTGATCCTAAAGCGATTCTAAGAACAGAAGCTACTATCCATGCAAGTAAAATTGGACTCATTGCTGTGCCAGTAAATAATTCTTCAACAGTTTTTCCGACGCCACCATCAATCAATACTTGTTTAAAAGCACCGCCACCACCAATAATTAATAACATCATTCCAATTGGATATATAGCGTTTGTTAATGTATCCATAACTTCTGTAATTTTTTTACCTCTTTTTAGTCCCATAGTGAATATAGCAAACAATACTGAAATCAGCATAGCTGTTGCCGCTTCACCTATAAAACTGATAAACCCTAGTACACCTTGAGGATTCTCAGGTGAACCAGTAAGTAAATCAACAATTGTTGAAATTAACATAATAAATACTGGTAATAGTGCTGTTAAAGCTGAAATACCAAATCCTGGCGTTTCTTCAATTTTAAATGTTTTTTGCTTACCTAGTGAATTTAAATCACCAGACTTAGTGAATCCTTCTGGAACTACTTTTTTGGCAAACATCGTAAATAATGGTCCAGCAATAATTGTAACTGGAATCGCAACAATTAAACCAAATACAAGCACTTCACCTATTTCTGCACCAAATTCTTTTGCAATCATGACTGGTCCTGGATGAGGAGGTAAAAAGCCATGTGTAACAGATAATGCTGCTGTCATTGGTATACCTAAATAAAGTGTTGAAACTTTAGATTCTTTTGCAATCATAAATACAATTGGGATTAATAATACGAGCCCTACTTCAAAGAATAAAGCGATACCGATTATAAATGATGCTACCACTACTGCCCATTGGATGCGATTTTGACCAAATTTATTAATTAGCGTATGTGCAATTCTCGTTGCACCGCCTCCATCAGCTAATAACTTACCAAGCATTGCACCTAATCCGAATATCAATGCGATGTGGCCTAGTGTAGACCCCATACCAGATTCGACCGTTGAAATGATTTTATTTAATGGCATGCCAAGCATTACACCTGTAATCATTGCTGTAATTATTAATGAAACGAATGTGTTAAGCTTTAACCACATAATTAATGCTAATAGTAAACCAACTGCTACAATAACGACTAGTAGTGGTGTAATTTCTGAAATCATATTAATCTCTCCTTATGAATGCATTTCTTGGAATTCTGCTATTGAGTTATATTCTTCTGTTAACTTACGACTTAAATTAATGAAAATTGGTATTAAAGATTGATAAATATCAACATTTTCTTCTATTGGCTGGTGTTGGTATGTTTTGCCTACCATATTATTCAACACTTCAAAATCATCTATTTCACCTAATGCTTTTAACCCTAAAACACATGCCCCTAGACAAGAACTTTCATAACTTTCAGGAACTTCAACAGATGTATCAAAAATATCTGCCATCATTTGACGCCAAACTTCACTTTTTGCAAATCCACCTGTTGCTTTAATTTGATTAGGGGATTTATCCATTACTTCAATTAACGCTAAATAAACTGTGTATAAATTAAGTAATACACCTTCTAAAGCTGCTCTGATCATATGCTCTTTCTTGTGCGTTAAAGTCAAACCAAAGTAACTTCCTCTTGCGTTAGCATTCCATAATGGTGCACGTTCACCTGCAAGATAAGGATGGAATATTAAACCGTTCGCCCCTGGTTGAACTCTGCTAGCTATTTTAGTTAATACATCGTAAGAGTCCACACCTAAGCGTTTAGCTGTTTCTACTTCACTTGCTAATAACTCGTCTCTTAGCCATTTGAGTACTACACCACCATTATTAACTGGACCACCAATACAATAATGATCTTCTGTTAAGACATAACAAAAGATTCTACCTTTTTCGTCAGTTTTTGGTTCATCAATTATCGTTCTAATTGCCCCACTTGTACCGATAGTTACTGCTACTTCTCCTTTTCTAAAACTGTTTACACCTAGATTAGATAGAACGCCATCAGAAGCGCCTACAACCACAGGAATATCTACATTAATCCCCATTAAATCAGCATATTTTTTAGACATATTTTTCATAATATGTGTTGTTGAAACGAGTTCAGGTAATTGAGAAGTTTCTATTTCTAATAAATCTAATACTTCTTTATCCCAATCTAATGATTTTAAGTTCATCATACCTGTAGCGGAACCTATAGAATGATCCATTGTGTATTGACCAAATAATTGATAAATGACATAAGTTTTAATATCTATCCATTTGTTTGTATTGTTATATATTTCAGGTTTTTCATGTTTTAACCAAAATATTTTAGATAACGGTGACATAGGGTGTATTGGTGTACCCGTTCTTTTATAAATTTCTAAACCGTTATGTTCTTTATTGATTTTTTCTGCATAATCACTCGCTCTATTGTCAGCCCATGTTATACATTCTGTTAATGGTTGATTATTTTTATCCATCGCAATTAAGCTATGCATCGCACTACTAAAGCTAATTAATTTAATATCTTCAGGTTTTGCGTCTATTTCTCTTATAACTTTTTTGACTGTGAAAAGCACTGCATCAAATATTTCTTCAGGGCTTTCTTCAGCTACTCCTATTTCATCTGTTGTCATAGGATATTCAATGCTATGTTTTTTCAAAAACTTCCCTTCGTTATTATAAATAACAGCTTTTGTACTTGTTGTTCCTATATCTACACCTATCATGTATTTCATTGTATAACCCTACTTTCTATCTATATTGGTTTGTGAATTCCATAAAACTTCGATTTGTTCATCTACGTCGTCAAAGTTTAAATGAAATGCTTCTTTCATTTTATTTCGATCTTTGTTTTCTATTGCTTCAATATATACTTTATGATTATGAATAACTCTTTTAAAATCTTCAGGTTCATTTTCCATACGCTGTCTCATTGATACTAAAATTAAACATTCCATAACTGGTGTTAAATTACGCCATATCATTTCAATATATTGATGATTAATTGCAGTAATCATAGATTCATGAAACAGTAGATCTAACCTTGTAAACTCATCAGCATCTTCAAATTCCACAGCAACAGTCATCATTTTTAGAATTTTATTTAATTCTTTAATAACGACTGAATTATCGTCTAACTGTAGTCTTTCAAAAACAAATGACTCTAACATGAGCCTGATGTCGTATATTTCTTTCTGATTAACATTTGATAATCCCGTTACAATTGCGCCCATTCTTTCAAGCGATATTAAACCATCTTGTTGCAAAAGTTTAAGCGCGTCTCTTACAGGTGAACGACTGACCTCAAATTGTTGAGCTATTTTATTCTCACTTAACTTATCGCCTTGATTAATGGCTTTACTAATAATACCCAATCGAAGTTCACTAGCTACTTGTTCACCAGTAGAACGATATTTTAACCATTCGCTCGGATAATGATAATGATGTTTCATCTATCTTTCCTCACCTTCCGTATACTTGTATACAAGTTATACATATAATTGTAACCGTTTACTATATTTTTGTAAACGGTTACTTGAAAATTTATATTATTTTATTATTCGTGACATCTATTTAAGTATCTTTAAGATAATATCTTTCTTATTCTTCTATGTACAGCCTGTTTAATACTATTTCACCTAATGCCTTGCTTGCAGTCAACATTGCATCTTCATTAACCACGAATTTAGGACTATGATTAAAGAAAGCTTCTTCTACATCATAAGGTTTACATCCTACAAAAAAGAAAGTTCCTGGTATTTTTTCTAAGTAACTAGCAAAATCTTCAGAGCTTGTTAGTTGTTCATGTTCTTTCAATAATTTAAAATATTCACCTTGACTAGTAGCTAAAATGTCAACTAAATAATCTGTCTGTTTATAATGATTGATTAAAGGTATGCAGTCTAAGTCATATTGGAATTGACATTCAACATTAAAAGTTTCTTCAAGACCTTCTATCATTTGCAAGATTTCATCATGAATTTGATGGCCAATACGATTTTCCATATATCTAACATCACCCGCAAGTTCAACATTCTCTTGAATTACATTAAGTGATCCCGTGCCGTTAAATGAACTTATCGTGACTACACCCATATCAAATGGATTTAATCTACGCGATATTACTGTTTGTATATTCGTCACAAACGTACTAGCTGCCATTATGGCATCATTTGCTAAATGTGGACTGGAACCATGTCCTCCTTTACCTTTAACCTTCAAATGAAATAGAGATCTACCGCCCATTGTAGGACCTTTTCTATATGAAATAACTTCAGGCGTAAAGTCTGGAAATAGATGAATACCATAGATTTCATCTACGGTATCTAATAGACCTGATTCCAACATATCTATTGCACCACCTGGAGCTAACTCCTCAGCGTGTTGATGAATAATAACAACATTTCCAGGTAAACTATCCTTTAATTCTATTAAAGATTCTGCTAATACCATTAAATAAGCTGTATGAGCATCATGCCCACAAGCATGCATCCATCCTTTATGTTTAGATGAAAATGCCAAACCTGTTTCTTCATCAATGTTTAAAGCATCAAAATCTGCTCTTAAAGCAATTGTTCTACCAGGTTTCCCGCCATTTATTTCTACAATCAAACCATAGTTTCCGCCAATACGATTATGTATTTTAACTTCCTTATCTTTATAAAACATTTCTATATATTGAGCTGTTTTTTCTTCGAAAAACGAAGGTTCAGGATATTGATGTAAATAGCGATAGTGCTTAATCATGTCGTGTTCTTTTTGTTCTAGTTTTTTAAATAATAGACTTCTTAACATTAAACCACCTCATTTTCCTTCTAGTTAACTGCCGCCAATATAATGAAAAAGCCTGAGACAATTTATTTATGTCCCAGACTCCGGCTAATTTATCCCGACTTTTTACTTTTTGTCTCGATTTTGTTTTGCTTTATCCGGATGTTCATCAACTTTATCTTCTTTTTCAAATTTCGCAATTAGCGCTGTTAAAAAGAAACCTAAACCGGCACCAATCATTAACGAACTTGGTGTACCATTAAAGAAAAAGCTCGCAACGATACATATAATACCTATAATAATATAGTGTTTAATAAATTTTTTACCCAAGAATATCCCTCATTCATTTATCTAATAAATTAAATTTAACACACAAATGAAGGATAAACCATTATATATTCTTATTTATAATGACGAAATGGTTAATAACTGTAAATACTATAATACAAACAACCGTTATCCCAATTTGGTAACCTTCCATACCTAAGTAACCACTATTTAAAATATCTGGAAGAAAGTCTAGTGGATTATATTTCATCACTTTAACTATTTTTTCTCCTATTTGAGGAACGATTGAAAGTATATTGAATATAGTTGGTAAGAGTATAATACATACGATAGCTGTAGTATAAACCATCACGGCTTTTCCAGTTAATAAATTAATAATATTCAATAAAGTTACATAGAATAAAATGATAATGAGCAGTTCACCAAACATTTTAAAGAAATCTGTAAACTCTAAATCACCTGTTGTCATCATAAATGTAGATAGCAACGTAACTACAGTGCCTAATATAGTAAACAAAATAATGATTCCTATTACTGAAATTAATTTACCATATAAGTACATCGTTCTGTTTTTCTTAGAATTTAAAAATAACTGAATTGTTCCATATGACATGTCTCTAACAATTGTTCTTAATGTAAACATTAATAATACTAATCCACCAAAAGCAAAGAAACCAGTTAATACATCAGGAGAAGTAAATACATTATCCATATTTAAAGAAATAATGATAACAGCAATGCTAGGAATAATTGCTAGAAATAAGCCTAATAAGCCTAATGGACTTTTAAATATTCTCGTTATATCATATTTAACGTGTTGTAAGATGTTCATTATGCTTCAACTCCTTTATTAATATTAAAGTACTGATCTCTTAATGTAGTTTTATTATTTTCGATAAATTTAGGATAAATATCTTTTTTGCTAAGTAATCTGAGTACATTTTGATAATCTTGCAATGCTTCAATCGCGATTAACCCTTCATGTTTATTACTAGATATCACTTTAAAATTCATCGTTAAAACATCAAGCGCTTCGTTGTATTGATTACTTTCAACTAAGAATTTCGTAATTCTTTTTGATTCATCTTTCATATTATAATCTTCAACAATACGACCATTTTTCATAAATACAGTTCTGTCACATATGAGTTCAATATCTTCTAATTTATGACTTGAAATAAGAACTTTGATATTCAGTTCTTTACTTACACGTTCAATTGTTTTTAACACATCAATTGAACCGTCTGGATCCATGCCATTCGTTGGTTCATCTAATATTAAATAGTGTGGTTTATTCATTAAAGCTACTGCTATTGATAATTTTTGTTTCATACCCATTGAATATTTTTGAACTTTTTTGTTTATATAAGATTTGATTCCAAATGACTCTATCAATTGATTAACATATGCGTCATCAACCTCTTTACCTAAAACTTCTCTAAAAAAGTTTAAATTATAATAACCAGTTTTATTCAAATACAGTTTAGGATTTTCAATTAAATAACCTACTCGTACGTCACTTTCTTGTTCAAATTTCCCACTATATTTAACGATGTTTTCGTTCATAATTTTCATCAATGTAGTCTTACCTACACCGTTTTTACCAATTAAACCTACTATTTGACTATCTCCAAATTCAAAGTCGATGTCGTTTAAAACTTGCTGTTTGCCGTAATACTTATTTATGTTTGTTAATTTCAAAATGGGTCACCTCTTCTATATTGTTATCTCGCCTTTTCTTGCTTTAGAAATTGCTATTACGTAAGTAATGATAAATAATATGATTGATATAGAAACAAAAATTTCATCTCCATAATTTGTAAAAATATTTGTTTGAATAGATAATTTATTCAATAGTTTATCTGTGTACGGTACTATACTTGGTAATATAAAACCAATCAAAATAATCCATATTACTAATGGTATTTTTAAAAACCTCTTAAAATCACAAAGCGGTAATATTAAACTGATCGTAAATAAATTAGCAGCAACATTCGTTAGTATCCCTGACATATTTATAACAACACTCATATCACTTACCGCATACATTAATGCCACTAAATTATATAAACCAATCGTTACTGCGTTGATTAGTATTAAAATAATAGCAGTTAAATAATGCATATTAACCGTCGTTATTTGTGTTACAGGATAACTTAAAAAATTCATTTCTGATTTATTCTTGTTAATTCTTAAATATATATAATAGGGAAACGCCAAAGTGACAACATGTAAAAGAAACATAAGCATCCCTAACAGAAATATTTTGATGTAATTATTAAATGGTAAAATCATTGTAACTGGTAATGCAAGAATCATTACCAATATATAAATTAAGTAAGGTTTTAATAATATTAAATTACGGTATAATATCGGCTTCATTTTACACCTCCGTAAATGGTAATTTTATCTTTCTTAGCACTATGAATAGCTCTACTAAATTGAATTATCCATATAATAATGGCAACTATTAACAACATTGAAGGTGTATAGTATAAAAATATTTTCCAACCTAGTATTTCTGAAAATGCATATGAACGATTTGAATATGTTCCGAAATACAACATTGCAAATATAGCGTACATAGCTCCCAATATCCAAGCTCCTAGTTGATTAATATTAACATGTGCATACGTTGGATAAACTATACTTAATGTTAATAAATTTGTTGCTACAATAAATATAGCTGCTTGAAGAAATATCGTGTCATTCTTATATAAAGCTATTATGATAATCAATACAAAAGAAATAATTGTCAGTAATAAGTTATATAAGTAATGTGCTTTTACGATATCTATTTTAGAAATAGGCAAACTATTATAAAAAATTTGGCTACTTTGCTTATTCAATAATATGGCATTAT
The DNA here is from genome assembly GCF_022386395.1 of Mammaliicoccus sp. J-M40. Taxonomy (NCBI): domain Bacteria; kingdom Bacillati; phylum Bacillota; class Bacilli; order Caryophanales; family Staphylococcaceae; genus Mammaliicoccus; species Mammaliicoccus sp. J-M40. Next base: position 35,550 of record NZ_JAJNIQ010000007.1, on the reverse strand, counting down.
TAATACAATGAATTGAAACTGTAGCAATAAAATATATCGGAACAAAATTTATTATTTCAATATTTTCAAATCCAAAAGTGAATTGAGCAAAGAAAGTTAAAACAAAACAGATAAAATATGCTAACAAGTAACCTCTTTCATACATAAAGTTTCGGTAAAAAATTGCTTTCATTTAAACCACAACCTTATTTTTTTGGTCTTTTTCAATTCTTACCATCACTTCTTCTATTGTTGGTGTTTCAATCACTACCTCTTTTCCAAATAACTCAAGAAATACATGACTATTTTCTGTCATTCCTGAAAATCCAGTTTTTGTTTCTTTAATATTAATCAATAGCGATTTTAATTCATCATCCAGCATATTTGAGTCGCCTTTAACAATTTTATATTTCTCGGTTAAATCATTCACACTTTCATTTAATAAAATTGATCCGTCTTTCAAATAAACAATATAATCAGCAATTTTTTCTAAATCTGAAATAATATGTGTAGAGAAAAATACTGTTTTTTCTTCATCAATTAATTCTTTTTGTAATATTTCAAGCACTTCATTTCTAACTACTGGATCTAAACCTGCAGTTGGCTCATCTAATATATATAGTTCAGCGTGGTGACTCAAAGCGATTGCTAAAGATAATTTCATTTTCATACCTGTTGAGAAATGTTTTACTTTTTGTTTGTAAGTTAAACCAAATTGTTCAACATATTTCGAGAAAATATCATGATCCCAATTTTTATAATATTTACTTACTACTGATTCAATTGTTTTAATATTCCATTTTTCGTACATATATAATTCTGAATAAACAAAGCCAATTTTATTTTTAATTTCTACAGGATGCTCTCTCAAATATTCTCCTAATATTTTCAAATCTCCACTTTGTTCTTTTAAAAGACCCATTAAAATTCTTATAATCGTCGTTTTACCTGAACCGTTAGCACCAATAAAACCTGTTACATAACCTTTTTTTACATCAAACTGTATATCGTTAAGGCTAAAATCTTTAACATGATAGTTTAGATTATTTACTTCAATCGCTTTTGTCATATTACTCACCTTCCTCATATATTAACGATATAATTTCATTTATTTCTTTCAGATCCATACCTATTAATTTCGCTTGTTTTGTTAGTTCTTTAGCCAAGTCTTCAATCACAATAAATTGTTTTTCTTTCATTATCGAGGCATCTTGTTCTTTTACAAATGTGCCTTTACCTCGAATTGAAGTTACAAACTGTTCTTGTTCTAAATCGACGTAGGCGCGCTTAGTTGTAATTAAACTAACTCCTAAATCACTTGCTAGCTCTCGCATTGAAGGTAATGGTGTACCAGGTTCAACTTTACCTTGTAAAATATTCGCCTTTATTTGTTCTTTTATTTGTTCATAAATAGGTTGATTACTATTATTCTGCAGAAGTATCTTCATGTCCTACCTCCTCCAACTAACTGTGTATAAACAGTATATACACTATACATTGTTTAGTCAAATATTTTTCTATAATTTACACCAATTTCTTGTAATAACGATATTTACAAACAACAAAAAAATAGAGTGTGTATATCAATTGATATACACACTCTATATACACTTATATTATTTCAATTCATGAATCGCTTTAGCTATTGATTCAAATACATATTCAATATCATTCTTTTCAATACAGCTAAATGCTACACGTACATCTGTTTTATTCAATGCAATAACACCGATGCTATAATTTTTAATTAAATGCAATCTTAGTTTTTCAGCTTCTACATCTGCTAATTTGATTGCCATAAAGTAACCAGAATTAAATGCATAAGGCGTCCATAAATCTTTATATTCTTCACGATATGCTACATCTTTCGTTACTTCATATCTTTCTTTTAAAATATTGATATTGTGATCAACTTGTTCTTGGAATGAAGGGTCTTCCATAGCATGTACAATTGCTGTTTGACTCGGCAATGCACAGCTTGATAAATTACTTCTAATTAAACCTTTTAATTTAGAAACTAATACTTCTTTTACAGTTTCATTTTGGGAACCAAAAGTTAAGAATCCAACACGGAATCCCCATGAGAAGTATTCTTTCGTTGCACCATCAATTTTAACAGGCATAATATTGTCATGGTTTAATTGAGATAATGCAGTGAATACTGACTGTTTATAAATATCTTCAAAGAACAGTCCATAATAAGCATCATCAACTAAAGCAATTACTTGTGTTCCTTTGTCAGCTAATTGGTTAATTGCTGAAATCATTTCTTCCACTTCATTTACTGTTGGCGTGTAGCCAGTCGGGTTATTAGGGAAGTTTAAGACTAATACAACTTTATCTTTATTGTAATTTTCTAAAGCGCGTTTAAAATATTCTAAAGTATAACTACCATCTTCTTCAAAAGATTGATAAGTTTCAATTTGAGCATTATGTCTTACACCAAATGTTAATTTATAGTTACCCCAATTATGTTCAGGTAATAAAATAGTGTCATCATGATTAACAAATAAATCACCAGCAAGTGATAAACCGTGAGTTAACGCGTTTGTTACAACAGGTTTTGAAATAGCATTTTCACTTAAATCTGGATTATCTTTTAAAATTTTATTTTTCCATAATTCTCTAAGTTTTTCATAACCTTGAGGTGGAGCATATGGGAATATATCGCTAGGTTCTCTATCGCTAAATTGACTATATAATGCATCTGTATACATAATACCTTCGTCAGTAGTAGCCATGCCAATTGTTGCATTGTATTTAGTACCTTTAGCATCGGCAGATTGAGATAATATACCTTTAGGGAAGTACATTGATTTACCTAAATCAGAAAGCATATCCAATACGATTGGAGATTCATTTTTTAATTGTTCATTCAATTCTAAAGCTAGTGGGTTCATAGAAAGTCATCCTCTTTCGTTAATATGATACCTCTATAGTAGACGAGATTTATTAAAATGAAAAGGATGTATATGCAATTTAATGATTTTATTTTTGTTTAAATTATACTTTTGATAAGAAAATAAAAATTGTTATAATATAATCATTAAGAAAAGGAGTTTATAAAATGTCTACCATTACTAAAGTACTCGCTGGATTAGCTGTAGTCGCATTTATAATAGGCGTTGTTATGGAAATTAGCGGGGATTCAGGTATTAAATTTACCATTGCATCTATATTATTTCTAATTGCTGCATTTATTAATCGAAATAGCGATCGTAACAAACAGAGTCATAAAAAATAATTATGAAATAAAAGTACAAAACAGCACTTCGTTAAGGTTAGGAAACGAAGCGCTGTTTTTTTGTGAAGAATATTATGGTGGATGGAATGTTGCACGTGGGACTTGTCTTGCAACATTCCGACCTTCTATGTTGCACGTGGGACTTGTCTTGCAACATTCTAGCCTTCTATGTTGCACGTGGTGCTTGTCTTGCAACATTCCGACCTGATTTTAACCTTTTACTTCAATTCATCTGGTACTTTCCAATAGTCGTCTTTATTTTCTTTATTGAATACTTTTTTAAATCCTTTTGAGCTATATGCTTCTTTTATATCTTTTACCCATTGTTTATCTTTATTTTTTCCATCTACTACAACTTGTAAGTATAAATCGTTAACTAAATCTTCTTTTAATAGTCCTTTTGAAGGGTCTACATCTGATGCATAAACAATTGATCCAGGTATAACTGCGTAATCTACTTCTCCTAATATTCTAGGTATATTGGCTGAATCCATTTCTTTAATTTTTATATTTTTTGGATTGTCAGAAATATCTTTTTTAGAAATTGTAATATCATCTTTATCTGCATCTAATTTAATCCAACCTGCTTTTTCTAATAATCGGTATGCTCTGGCAGCATTTGAAGGATCTTGCGGAATAGCCACAGTGTCTCCATTTTCTATGCTTTTAATATCTTTATTATCTTCTGAAAAAATTTGAGCTGGTACAGTTGGTATTTTGTTAATATTTGTTAATTTGGCATCTCTTTCTTTATTAAATGTATCCATATAAGCTTTATGTTGATCAACATTTACATCTACACTACCTTCTTGTAATGCAACATCTGCTTGTAATAATTCAGTAAAATCTTTTTGTTTCACGGTATATCCTTTATTTTCTAGTTCTGGTTTAATACCTTTTAAAAATAGCTCACTGTATGGACCTGGTGATGTTGCTATTGTAATTTCCTTTTTCTCTTTTTCCCCGCTTCCGCAAGCTACTAATATAACGGATACTATAAGAATCATTGATAAAAATATATTTCTTTTCATTATAAATCCTCCCTTTCATTCCCGATTAAACTCATATGTTTTATAGTAATAATATCACTTACATTTTTAAAGTCAATAACATGAGCATGTGTTAAAATTTACGAAAGGAGGGCTTTATATGAGTCTATATCAAAAAGAATTTGATACAAAAGCGGGTAAAATGGTTGGTATTTGTGACGAGACGCACTTATTATTACTACATTTTAATGATAAGTATAGTTTGGAAAAGGAAACAGAAAAAATTAAGCAAACGCTAAATGAAGATATTTCAAGTGGAAATCATGAAATATTGGATAAGTTAGAACAAGAGCTTTCTTTATATTTTGATGGTAAATTAAGTGAGTTTTCAGTTCCGATAAACTTTAATATTGGTACACCTTTCCAACAAAAAGTATGGAACGCTCTATGCGATATTCCTTATGGAGAGACAATTTCTTATAAACAATTAGCTGAAAATATTAATCAGCCCACAGCCTTTAGAGCAGTAGCCAATGCAAATGGTAAAAATCAACTTAGTATTATTGTTCCGTGTCATAGAGTAATAGCAGCTGACGGGTCATTAGGAGGTTATTCAAGCGGAGTTGATAGAAAAGAAAAACTCTTAGCTATCGAAAGTGGTTTAAATGTTTAACTATAAACAATTTCTCGAACTTACGTTATATTGGCAAAGTGGGACTACGAAACCTTTTTATGAAAATAAGATTCCTGTCCCACTCCAATTAAATCTGCTTTCTTTTAAATACTTTTAACCATATATTTATAATCATGTCCACTTAACACTCTGTCATGAAGTGGTTCAAATCCTAGATTTCTATATAATTTCATAGCACCTTCATTATCTACTTCGCAATTAAGTGTCACTGTTTCATAATCTTGATTTCTACCATAATCAAATATGTAATCAATCAATTTAGTTGCGATACCTCGACCTCTATAGTCTGAAAATACAGCTATAGATTCTATATATAAATCGCCTTCGTTCGCTTCTTTTTCAGGTAATGGCGTTCCTTCCAACTTAAATTCTTCTTTGAAATCAATATTATGCCAGTTATCTTCGAGTTGCTTTTCTTCATCTCCAGAATAACAATTAATAAAGCCAGCAATATTTCCCTCTACTTCATATACATGCATGTTTTTATAATGGTTTCTATAATTGCCCTCTTCAATACTTTGTTGAATGATTTTTAATACTTTTTCCTTTGGATTATTCTCAACTAACGGAATTTGCATATCATGCCAAATAATATACATAAGTTCACTTAATTTAGCTGCATCTGCCTTTTTAGCTTGTCGTATCATATTATTTACCTCTCTTAACCAAATTAATTTTATTTTAACATAAAAAATTCCTCTCACCACAATGGCGAGAGGAATTGTAATGGTATTATTTTATTACATCATACCTGGCATTCCGCCCATGCCGCCCATATCTGGAGCAGCTGGTTCGTCTTCAGGTATATCTGCTACTACCGCTTCTGTTGTTAAGAACATAGCCGCAACAGATGCTGCATTTTGTAATGCTGAACGCGTAACTTTCGTAGGGTCTACAATACCTGCATCTAACATGTTAACCCATTCTTCAGTTGCTGCATTGTAACCAATACCTTCGTCTGCATTTTTAAGTTTTTCTACGATGATTGATCCTTCTAAACCAGCATTTTCTACAATTTGGCGTAATGGTGCTTCTAATGCTTTCAATACAATGTTCACACCAGTTTTTACATCACCTTTAGCTTCAACTTCAGATACTTTGTTATAAATTGAAACTAGTGCTGTACCACCACCTGCTACGATACCTTCTTCTACAGCAGCACGTGTTGAGTTTAATGCGTCTTCGATTCTTAACTTACGTTCTTTCAATTCTGTTTCTGTTGCTGCACCTACTTTGATTACAGCTACACCGCCAGCTAATTTAGCTAAGCGTTCTTGTAATTTAGTACGATCAAAGTCAGAAGTTGTTTCTTCAATTTGAGCTTTGATTTGACCAACGCGAGCATCGATATTAACAGAATCGCCTTGACCTTCAACGATTGTAGTATCATCTTTTGTTACTTGTACTTTACCTGCTTCACCAAGCATATCTAATGTTGTTTCTTTTAAATCTAAACCTAAATCATCAGTTATAACTTGACCACCAGTTAAAATAGCTAAATCATCTAACATTGCTTTACGACGATCACCGAATCCTGGTGCTTTAACTGCAACTGCAGTAAATGTTCCACGTAATCTGTTAAGTACTAAGTTTGTTAAAGCATCGCCTTCTACATCGTCAGCTACAATTAATATTGGTCTGTTTGTTTGTAATATTTTTTCTAATACAGGTAAAATATCTTGGAATGATGAGATTTTTTTATCTGTAATTAAGATGTATGGATTTTCTAATTCTGCAGTCATTTTATCAGAATCAGTAACCATGTATGGTGAAGTGTAACCTCTATCGAATTGCATACCTTCAACTACTTCTAATTCTGTGTTGAAGCCTTTTGATTCTTCAATTGTGATAACTCCATCGTTACCTACTTTTTCCATAGCTTCTGAAATAAATTTACCAATTTCCTCGTCAGCTGCAGAGATAGAACCTACTTGTGCAATTTCTTCTTTCTTCTCTACAGGTTGTGAAATCTCGTGTAATTCTTCTAAAGCAACTTTAACTGCCTTATCGATACCTTCACGAATACCTACTGGATTCGCACCACTAGTAACGTTTTTCAAGCCTTCTTGAATCATTGCTTGAGCTAATACAGTAGCAGTTGTTGTTCCGTCACCAGCAACTTCATTAGTTTGGTTAGCAACTTCAGCAACTAATTTCGCTCCCATATTCTCATAAGCATCTTCTAATTCAATTTCTTTAGCGATTGTTACACCATCATTTGTAATAAGTGGTGAAGTGAATTTTTTATCTAAAACAACATTACGTCCTTTAGGTCCTAATGTTACTTTAACTGCATTAGCTAATTTGTCCACGCCTGCTAACATTGAACGACGTGCATCTTCTGAAAATTTAAGTTCTTTAGCCATCTATAATACCTCCATTAATTATATATCAATGTTTCATTTCAATTTTTAACCAATTACTGTTCAACTATTGCTAAAATATCATCTTCTGAAAGGATAATATATGTTTCTTTATCACGTTTAACTTCTGTTCCTGCGTATTGTTGATAAACAACTTGATCACCAACAGATACATCAACAGTCAGTCTTGTACCGTCTTCTAAACGTTTACCTGGTCCAACAGCTACAACTTTACCTTCGTTAGACTGTTCTTTAGCTGAATCTGTTAATACAATTCCACTCGCTGTAGTTTGTTCTTTTTCTGTTTTTTCGATAATAATTCTATCTCCCAATGGTTTTAACATTTATAAAATCCTCCTTGGCGCTTTTAATATTAGCACTCTTAATAGTTAAGTGCTAACTATATTTTTATAATAATCAAACTTGGTCAAAATTACAAGTAAAATAACTTAAACTTTTCTCTTTTTTACAAAAATACGATACAATATTAACATGTTTATTTTTGGAGGAAATTATAGAAATGCAATTTAAAAGATTAACAGTCAATGTAACTACACTTTTACTATTTGTAATTGTACAAACAATCACAATCGTGCCAAATACTATATACGCAAATGCTAATCTATCCAATACAACACGATTGGAGATTTCATTAACATGGATGGCAATTACAGCTATCATTACGGTATTAATATTATGGTATATGAATTCAAATATTAAAAATCCAACTCGACTCGAACAACAAACTAAAGAACCTTGGTTATACGTTATCTTTTGGTGTATCGCCGGTATATTTCTTGCTATGTTCGGACAAGGGATAGCTGCTTATATAAATATTTACGTATTTAATCAACCTATTGAAAGTGGCAATACCCAGAACTTAATGAAAATAGCACAGGAATCTCATATTTTAATTTTATATATCGTTTTAGCTGGACCTATTTTAGAAGAATTAATTTTCCGTAAATTAATATTTGGTGAAATTTTTAATATGATTAAAAAACCTACTTGGCTAAGTTTTATCATTGCTGTTCTTGTTAGTTCGTTTGTGTTTTCATTAGCGCATTCTGATCCAGAGCACACTTTAATTTACGTTGTAATGGGCACAGTTTTCAGTGGTCTTTATGTATTAACAAAACGGATCATTGTTCCAATTATTGCACATATGGGAATGAATGGTGTCGTAGTAATTGGACAAATCTTTTTAAAAGATGATCTTCAAGACCAATTAGAAAAACAGTCTCAAATGGCACATTTAATTTACAACACTATTATTCATATGCTTTAAATTTAGAATATGTTTTAGTCATCCCTATTCCGTTGGTTAATTTCAAGGGTTTAGGGATTTTTATTGATAATAATCAAAATTTTAATTATATTAAAAGTAATAAGTTATAATTTGTAAAATAAGTTATAATATAAGAAATGAGGGGGTATTTATATGGTCTTAACATTTAACGAATTTCAGTATGAACATATTAATATTGAAGAAAAGGAACAAAACATAAAGTCATTATTAAAAGACTTTGAATCTGCAAATACTTTAGAGGAAGCAATAAGTTTTGTAGATGATATTAATAAAATCCGTAACCACACTGATACGCATTTTAACATTGCGCTTATCCGTGCTTCCATCAATACAAACGATGAATTTTACAATAAAGAACGTGACTTTTTCGATGAAAACATGCCAAGAATTCAAAACTTAGACAATCTATTTTATAAAGCACTTTTGAATTCTAAACATACAGACGGATTAGTATCACATTTTGGTGAACAGTTATTTGAGTTGGCTAAAGTTGAACTCAATACTTATCATCCTTCTATTAATGATTTATTAGTAAAAGAAAATAAACTCATAAGTGAGTATGATAAATTAATTGCGTCTGCTGACATATTATATAAAGATGAACACCTGAACCTATCTCAATTTAACAAATATTTTATTAATCCAGACAGAGATATTAGAAAGGAAGCATACATAACAAAAGAACAATTCTTTGAAGAACACTTAGAAAAGATAGACCGCATTTACGATGACCTTGTTCAGGTAAGACATGAAATTGCACTTAAACTCGGCTATAACAATTTTATTCAACTTGGTTATGATCGTATGCAAAGAATTGGTTATAATGCAGAAGATGTAGAAGTATTTAGAAATCAAATAAAGGACCATGTTGTACCAATTACCGAACAAATTAATAAACAACATGCCGAGCGTATTAATGTCGATCAATTAAAAGTTTATGACCAAAACTTTACTTTTAAATCTGGTTCTCCTAAACCTCAGATTGGCACACAAGAAATCATTAAAAATGCTCAAAAAATGTACCATGAACGTTCTAATGAAACAGGCAAGTTTATTGATTATATGATAGATAAATCATTATTTGATTTAGAAGCTAAAAAAGGAAAAGAGAGCGGTGGATATTGTACGATAATAAATGACTTTAATTCACCATTCATTTTTGCTAACTTCAACGGCACACAAGGTGATATAGAAGTTATGACACATGAAGCGGGACACGCTTTTCAAGTATTTGAAAGTTTAAAATACTCAGTCCCAGAATATTATTTCCCAACTTCAGAAGCATGTGAAATACATTCTATGAGTATGGAGTATTTAACATATCCTTGGATGTCATTATTCTTTGGTGAAGATACTGAAAAATTCAATCTATCTCATTTAGAAGACAATATTAAATTTTTACCTTATGGCGTTGCGATTGATGAATTTCAACATAAAGTGTATGAGAATCCTAACCTTACACCAGGAGAAAGACGTAAAATTTGGTCAGATTTAGAACGAAAATATTTACCGAATAAAGATTATGACGGTATTATTCATTTAATAAACGGTAGTTTTTGGCATAGACAAGGTCACGTATTCGCTTCGCCTTTTTATTATATCGATTATACTTTAGCAACTATTTGTGCCATGCAATTTTATATTAGACATGAAGAAAACCCAGACAAAGCTTGGAATGATTACTTAAAAATATGTCAAATCGGCGGTTCAAAATCATTTATAGATATAATGAATTCTGTACAATTAAACTCACCATTTAAAGAAGGTACAGTTAAAGAAATTGTAAGCCACTTATATGACGCTACGCTTAATATAGATCAATCAGAGTTTTAAAAATTATAGAATAAAAAACAAGACTGAGATATAAATAAATGTCTCAGTCTTGTTTTTTATTTCATGTTCTTCTTAATCTTCTAATAATAAAGACGATGATTGCACCTAATACAATGACGATAGCAATTGAAATGCCTAGTATAGTTTGTTTCGTTATATCTTTTTTATCACTTGCATTTTCAAAATCATGTGTCGTTTTTTTAGTTGTCTGGTCATTATCTACAGTAGTTGTTTCTGTCGTTTTCTCATGATTTTTAAATTTCGGTTCTGCTAAATCTGGTCTTGTCCCAACTTTACTCGTAACTAAATCTAGTACATCTTTATCCATTTTATTATAATATTCTTCAGCATTACCTGGAATGAATTTTGGAGAATGTTCTGATGATTGTATACCGTCTTGTTGATAGTTTCCTATTTCATCTGTGTTTGGATAAGAAGGCATAGTTGGTATAGAATTTTCTATATCGTTTCCCTTTGAATTGTCTGATTTAGATTGGTTAGATGATTCATTTGATTTTGGTGGTTCTGAAGATGAATCATTTTTATTTGATTGATTTGGTGGTGGAGTTTGATTGTTATTTCCTCCGTTATTTTGAGGTTCTTCGGTACTTGGCTCTTCCGTACTTGTATCACCTTTATTTGGTTCTTCGGTACTTGGCTCTTCTGTACTTGTATCACCTTTATTTGGTTCTTCCGTACTTGGCTCTTCCGTACTTGTATCGCCTTTATCTGGTTCTTCGGTACTTGGCTCTTCCGTACTCGTATCGCCTTTATCTGGTTCCTCTGTACTTGGTTCTTCCGTACTTGTATCGCCTTTATCCGGTTCCTCTGTACTTGGTTCTTCCGTACTCGTATCGCCTTTATCCGGCTCCTCGGTACTTGGTTCTTCCGTACTCGTATCGCCTTTATCCGGTTCTTCGGTACTTGGTTCTTCCGTACTCGTATCGCCTTTATCCGGTTCCTCTGTACTTGGTTCTTCTGTTGAATTTTCAGTATTTTTCTCTTCTGATTTATCTTCTTCTGTCGATTTATCTTGTTCTGATGTTTTTTGCTTCTCTATCTTTTCATTACTTACATCGTTGTTTGTATTAGGAGAAGTATCTTTCGTATTATCTTCAATTGTTTCCTTGGCATCAACATTATTTACTGTATAACCTGAAAATGCTATTGAAGATAATATCACGGATGATAAAAATACATTTCTAAATATCTTCATTAAGATCTCCCCTCCTTGTTATTTTTTACAATTTCAGTATAAATGATAATTAAAACCTTTTCTATGCTTATATATAATATGTTACACAGAATTAATATTTTGTAATAACTTATTCATAAACCTCTAACTTATTACACATAATAAAACACCTGTTTTTTTAAAAACAACAGGTGTAGAGTTTTAATACTATTTATTAAATTCAATATCATACTTTGTAAATTTCAAATAAACTTGTCCTGATTCTGTAGATGTTCTAAAGTTAACTGCATCATTATCAGGAAATATTCTTGATGTGAATACACATTCTCCATCATTCACAAAAATTTCTAAACTAGAAGTATCACTGTATATTCTAAGTTGGTTTAGCTCATTGTCTAAAACAGTGGATCTTGTAGCCTTTTCTACCGCTTCACTCACTACTCCACTCTCAAAGCGATCTAAAGTAAGTTTTTTAGTTTTTGTGTTATATATTATTTGCGTTGAACACTTTTTAGAAACACGCACTTCAAAATAGATTTCAGTTGCATCATTATCAAGTATGTCTATAATGAGCTCATACTGTTTCCCTTCATACGGGTGTAATTTCACGGAATGCTTATTTGCATATCCTTCTGCAGTTTCTTCATTACTTCTCAATTTTTCTAATGCTTTAATTGGTCTTTGTTTAAGTTTGTTATTTTCTATCGTTAATTCTCTAGGAAGTGTTAAACAGTGTGCCCAACCTTCATCATCAGTCGCATAATCAATTTCAGGCAACCCCATCCAACCTATTAATATACGCTTTCCATCTTTATCTAAAAATGTTTGAGGTGCATAAAAATCAAAGCCTTGGTCCAATTCTTTAAACTGGCCATGTTCCATCGTTAGTTCTTCTAAGTTAACATTCCCAATTATGTATCCTGATTGGTAAATATTTTCGAATCGATCGTCCACTGCTTCAATTCCTTGAGGTGAGAAAACGAGTACATCTTGTCCATCTAATTCAAATAAATCTGGGCACTCCCACATAAATCCAAATTCATTTAATTCTGTTTTCAGTTCACCTTTAAAATTCCAATTTTTAATATCTTCTGATTCATAGACAATAACTGTACCTGTTTCATCTTCTCTTTGAACACCAAATATAGCATAATACTTGCCGTTTTGTTCCCATACTTTTGGATCTCTAAAATGTTCAGTATATCCTTCTGGGCTACTTTCTATAACAGGTTTTTCTAATTTTTTAAAAGAACCGTCTTCTTGTTCTACTGCTATCATTTGATTAGATGTACGTTCCCATTCAGAATCTCTTACATTACCTGTATACATTAAATATAATTTACCATTGTAATCAAAACCACTACCAGAATAAACGCCATGACTATCATACGATGTGTCTGGAGCTAAGGCTATTCCTTTGTCTTCAAAATGAATTAAATCATCACTTATGTAATGGTACCAATATTTAATACCGTGTACTGCACCCAATGGATACCATTGATGAAATATGTGATATTTACCATTATGATAAATTAAACCATTAGGGTCGTTTAATAACCCTGTTTTAGGCTGTATATGAAAAATTTGACGCCATTCAGACTGATTTACTTTTTTTTGTAGCTCTAAATATTCTTCTTCTGTTATATCTGATAATTTTGTATATCGTTCTTCACGTGTCCAATTAACCATTACCATTCTCCTTACTTTAATTTTGAACCGGTTCCATTTTATATTACTCAGTTATTTTATCATAACTTATTCTTTACTGCTCTTCAAAGTGAGTATCTATTACGTTAAGCTTTTTAACTTCTTCACCATTTAAAATATTTTGTAATACTTCAACTGATGTTTCACCCGCTTCTCTATAATTAAACGAAACTGTTTGTATAATAGGTGCGATAATTTTTGTGATTTTATTACCACCAAAGCCAATAATTTTAGGCATATCGTAATCAGCGTTTAACACTGAGTGATAAATTCCTAACGCGATGTTGTCCGTAGCTGCCACAATAACTTCATTATCTCGAACCTCAATATGTTTTCCGACTTCTTGTGCATCAGACATACTAAACGTACTTTCAATAAATCTAGGTACAATGCCGTTGTTTTTTAATGATACAAATAATCCATCTTTCCTTGTCTTACCTACTGCGACATCGTATTCAGAAACACCTATATAAGTGACATGCTTATAATTGTTTTTTATAATCCACTTCGCTACTTGTTCACCGGCATGATAATCATCGTGTACGATTGAATATAATAGCTCATGAGATTGTCCTACTATAATGACTGGGCATTCTATTGAATTTATTGCATTGAGATGATCATCTGAAATATGTGTAGCTAATAATATAATTCCATCTACTTTTCTTTTGGCCAATGTATAAATAGACTCTATTTCTCTTTCTTTTGATAAATCAGTATTTACAATCATTGTTTGTACATCTTGTAATAATAATGAAGATTCTATGCCTTTTAATGTTTCAGTTGTCGCATAAGAATCTAATCTAGGCACGATTGCTCCTATTAAACCTGTTCTTTTAGCTTTCAAACTTTGCGCAAACTGATTAGGTTTATAACCTGTCTCTTCTACAACTCTATGTATTTTTTCTCTTGTTACTTTACTAATTGATCCGCCATTTAAGTATCTAGAGACAGTACTTTTAGATACACCTGCCATTTTAGCAATATCTTTTATAGTCTTCATGAATACACCTCTCAAAGAAACATTCTATCATAAAACCGTTTCCATTACTCTAAAAATAAATAACCAAAATATAAGATATACATAACTTTCATTTCATTATATAAAACTATTTTTTTAATAAATAAAAAGCTGAAACATCAAAAATGTCTCAGCCAAACACAATTTATAAAATTATTGTTTTTCTACTGTTATTGTCCAAGAAGCATCGCCGACTTGTTCATAATTAGTTACGGGATAACCGTTGTCCGCTGCCCAATTTGGTAATGCTTCAGTTGCTTGTGTACAATCAAAGTCTATTTTTAATTGTTCACCTGCTTGTAATTCGTCCATTTTATTTTGCGCTTCAATTAATGGGAATGGGCAAACCATCCCTACTGTACCTAATTCATGTACCATTTATAAACACTCCTTAATTATATACTTTGAGTTGAAACTTGTGTTTTTGTTTGTTTTGCTTTTCTAGGCTTAACAAAGATAAAGTAACTCATAAACCATGCTCCAACAATCATTGAAGGTAATGCAACCCAACCTTGCCAGCTCATTGCTGCAGTTGATACCAATCCGTTACCTATAGAACAACCACCTGCTAATGATGCGCCTACACCCATGCAAGCTCCACCAATAACACTGTTGCGAATCGTTTTAGTATCCGGCATTCTCCATTTGAATTCTCTTGAACCTTTAGCTGCAATGTAAGAACCAACAAAGATTCCTAATACTAGAAATAAACCCCAATTAATTAATGACATGTCGCCAGTAACTAAAAATTGAACGATATTTGCTGATGGTGTTGTAATGCCTAAACCACCAATTCTACCTGTTGATGCACTCATTGGCCATGCAATCAGTGCAATTAATCCTACTACTACAGCAGCAGCAAATGGATGATATCTCTTTTCAAATAATATATGTCTAATACCCGTATGCTTTTGTTTCAATTGAGGTATAGCTATTTTTGGTTTTTTTAATGTCTTTGTAACAAAGTAAGCTGTAATACCAACTAATAATACTATTAAAATCCATACTGGAATATTTAATGTTTCTGCCATATTTGAATTCACAACTGTATATGAATTTATATTTTCTTGTAATGGATTTAAAGGACCCGATTTCATAATTGCAGCAGTTACACCATATAGAACTAAAGCAACCCAACTACCAATAAGCCCTTCAGCAGCTCTATACCAAGTACCAGTTGCACATCCTCCAGCAAGTATAATACCTATACCAAATACAAATGATCCTATTATTGTACCAACTAGAGGAAATGTTGCAGCTTCTAGTTTAAATACGCCTAAACCTACTAAAGTAAATAACCCGATACTTTGAACTGAAATAGCAATTAACAAAGCATAAAACATTTTATTATTTTTCTGTACGTACATATCTCTAAATCCGCCAGTTAAACAAAATCTTGTTCTTTGCATAACGAAGCCAAGTAATATACCAACAATTAAACCACTAATTATCATCCAGATCATTTCATTTAACAACTCCTATTCTGATTATAACGATAGGAATAATATTATATCATATTTCTGGATTTTTCAAGTTACTATTTGATTACAAAATTTGTACAGCACAAGATAAAACCAAGTCTAGGACATAATTGTGTCTCAGACTTGGTTTTATAGTTCTTATATCTTCCATTTTTCTTAAGTTTATTGCTATTATGGCGACTCTTAAATCATATATTACTTTAGATTTTCCTCGTGAAAATATTCGAAAGTGTATTACTTTTAGGTTTGAACCAGAAAAAAAGTTAATTCTTAAGTTTACGTGTTACTTAATCCAATAAAAGAATGATTACTTGGATTATTGTTGTAGTAAATCCAATAAGAGTATGGTTAATTGGATTATTGTCTTCGTTAATCCAATAAAGGTACGGTTAATTGGATTATTGTCTTCGTTAATCCAATAAAGGTATGTGTACTTGGATTATTGTCTTCGTTAATCCAATAAGAGTATGGTTAATTGGATTATTGCTATAGTAAATCCAATAAAAGTATGGTTAATTGAATTATTGTTGGAGTAAATCCAATAAGAGTGTGGTTAATTGGATTATTGTTGTAGTTAATCCAATAAGAGTATGGTTAATTGGATTATTGTCTTAGTAAATCCAATAAAGGTATGTGTACTTGGATTATTGAAATAGAAAATCCAATAAGAGTATGGTTAGTTGGATTATTGTCCTAGTAAATCCAATAAAAGTATGGTTAGTTGGATTATTGTCATCGTTAATCCAATAAGAGTGTAGTTAGTTGGATTATTATCATCGTTAATCCAATAAGAGTATGGTTAATTGGATTGTTGTCTTAGTAAATCCAATAAAGGTATGTGTACTTGGATTATTGAGATACTAAATCTAATAAGGAGCCACTACTTGGATTTATATAATACTTAATCAAACAACAATATCAACTCTTGCTTTTTGATTAATTCTATCCAAAAAAGAGCTAAGGATTTACATCCCTAGCTCTTTTCAGTTTCATCTTCATCCATGCCTAATTCTTCTTCCATAAGCTTTTGTTCTGCTTTTAAATATTTCTTATATCCAACCTTAGATATCATAATACTTATTTCATATAGTACAATCATAGGAATCGTGAATAGCATATGCGTCATAAAGTCTGGCGGTGCTATTAAAGCAGCTAAGACTAACAATATGAAGTATGCATACTTTCTATTTTTCTTTAAAAACATCGGTGTCACAATACCTAATCGTGTTAAAAACAATAGCAGTATAGGCAGTTGAAATACAAATCCGAAAGGTATAGTAAATTTAAACAACTCACTAAAATATTCTTTAATGCCTATCGTTTGTTTAATGCCCATATCGTCTGCCAATCCCATTGTAAACGAAATTAAGTAAGGGAAAATAACAAAATAAGAAAACAATAATCCAATGATAAATAATCCTAAACTAAAAGG
The DNA here is from genome assembly GCF_022386395.1 of Mammaliicoccus sp. J-M40. Lineage (NCBI taxonomy): Bacteria > Bacillati > Bacillota > Bacilli > Caryophanales > Staphylococcaceae > Mammaliicoccus > Mammaliicoccus sp. J-M40. Next base: position 18,303 of record NZ_JAJNIQ010000007.1, on the reverse strand, counting down.
TATATAACTTAAAGTGACTTTTTGTTCTTTTGGATGTAATCCTGGTGATATGAAAGCCCATAACTGGTATAAGATAACTGGTGAGACAATTATAAAAGCTATTACGACAATCATTGCTATGTATATTGTAAGAGGGTCCGTTATTCTGAAAGCATTTAGTTCTAATGATTGAGTAAAATCATCATTCGTAATGTAATGAATGACTGGTTTTGCAAAGAAAAAACCTATTACTAATCCCCCGATTAGAAAGTAAGCAACTACCATTATACGTTTACGCAATTCTTCTAAATGTTCGACAAATGTTAAGTTGTCTTTATTCACCGCTTTACCTCCAATCTAAAAAAAGATGTGGCAGGATTCCCGCCACATTTATATGAACATTATGTCCGTGCTTTATTTAACTTCTTTGTCCTGACTTTGTTCGTCGCTATTTTTCTTATCGTCGAAGTTTGTCATGCCATCTGTAGCGTCTTTAAATTCTTTCAAAGTTGAACCCATTGCTCTTCCAAATTGTGGTAACTTCTTCGGTCCGAAAATAATCAGTGCAACTACCCCTATAAATAATAAACTAACTGGTCCTGAAATGCCGACAGTATTGATAAACGCTAATGCTTCCATCTTGATACCCTCCTATTGATTCTTCATAAAGAAGATTAAAGATTGTAGTTCTATTCCTAAATCTATATGATGTACTTGAACTTTCTCAGGTACGTTTACTCTTTGAGGTGTAAAATTCAGTATTCCAGTAATACCTGCTTTTGTTATTCTATCTGCAACTTTCTGTGCAGCTTGTTGTGGTACTGTCAATATTACAACTTCAATACCAAGTTCTTCAAGTACTTTCTCGAAATCGTCCATGCTATCAATCGTTAATTTACCTACCATATTACCTACTACATCTTCAGATTGATCAAAAGCTGCTACAATTTGCATTCTATCATTAACCGTAAAGTTATAGTTAACGAGTGCAGTACCTAAGTTACCTACACCAACAATAGCTACTTTTGTCATATCATCTTGCTCTAAAGTTGTTCTGAAAAACTTTAATAAATAACTGATGTTATAGCCGTATCCTTTTTTGCCTAGTTCTCCAAAATATGAAAAATCACGACGAATTGTCGCTGAATCAATTTTGAGACCTTCACTAAGTTCTTTTGAAGACACACGGTCCACACCTGAATTATGCAAAGTGCTTACAAATCGATAGTACAGTGGCAATCGTTTCAAAGTTGCTTTTGGGATCTTCACATCATTCTTCGCCAAAATCCTCACCTTTTCTACTATAAAATAATGTGATTGCGTTCACATCTATTGGGTTAATTATATCAAACTTTTCTTGAAATAACTATACAAATATTGTATGCAAATAAGATACATTTCTTTAGTGTTTTCATGTAGAATAATAAGTAATAGAGAGGTGTAGATATGATACTTTTACAAATAAATAAATTAGAAAAGTCTTTTGACGGCGACATAATATTTTCAGATGTCGATTTTGAAGTCAAAACAGGCGAAAGAATAGCTATCGTCGGCAGAAATGGTGCAGGAAAAACCACATTGATGAAAATTATTGCTGGCACTGAATCATATGACTCTGGAAACTTTTCTAAAGGTAAAAATGTTTCAATGGGTTATTTAACTCAACAAATGACATTAGATTCTTCCGATACTGTTATGAATGAAATGAGAAAACCTTTCGAACATATCATAAAGCTTGAACAGAAAATGAATAACTTAACAAAATGGTTAAGCGAACATGCTGAACAGTATGATAGCGAAGAATATAAAGAACAGTTATCGCAATATGAATATTTATCTAATCAATATGAACTATTAGATGGGTATCAATATGAAAGTAAAATAAAAACAGTGTTAACAGGTTTGAATTTTACTGAAGAAGATTTTGATAGAGAAATACATTCATTTAGCGGTGGTCAAAAAACAAGGTTATCAATGGCTCAAATGTTATTACGCGAACCTGATTTATTACTGCTTGATGAACCTACAAACCATTTAGATATGGAAACTACAGAATGGTTGGAAAATTATTTAATACACTTTAAGGGTGCTATTGTCATCATCAGTCATGATAGATATTTCTTAGATAAAATTGTTAATCAAGTATATGATGTGGCACTTGGTTCTGTTAAGCGTTATATCGGCAATTATAGTAAATTTCTAAAAGAAAGAGATGCCCATTATGAAAAAGTAATGGCTGAATATGAAAGACAGCAAAGTGAAATTAAAAAATTAGAAACATTTGTTGAGAAAAATATAACGAGAGCATCAACAAGTGGTATGGCAAAAAGTCGTAGAAAAGTTCTTGAAAGAATGGAAAAAATCGAAAAACCAAGGTTAGATGCTAAAAGCGCTCAAATAGCTTTTGAAATTAACCGTTCAACGGGTGAAGATGTTTTATCTGTTAAAAACTTAGAAATTGGCTACTCTGATCGCATTACACCCCCTATAAATTTAGAGGTAAAAAGACACGACCGAATTGCTATAATCGGTCCAAATGGTATTGGGAAATCCACATTAATAAAAACGATTGCCCAAAAACTAGAATCATTATCTGGTGATATACGTTATGGTTCCAATGTCCAAATCGGTTATTACGATCAAAAACAAGCTGAATTTAAATCTAATTTAACGATTTTAGATTATGTTTGGAATCAATATTCTCATATGCCAGAAAAAGATATTAGAACGATTCTTGGGCGTTTTTTATTTACACAAGAAGAAGTTAAAAAAATAATCAATGATTTATCCGGTGGAGAAAAAGCTAGATTACAGCTTGCATTACTCATGTTAGAAAAAAATAACTTACTCATTTTAGATGAGCCTACAAACCATTTAGATATTGATTCAAAAGAAATGTTAGAACAAGCTCTACAAAATTATGAAGGTACACTCTTATTTGTAACTCATGATCGTTACTTTATTAATGAACTTGCTAACAAAATATTTAATATTACTGCTGATGGTAACGAATTATTCCAGGGAGATTATCAATATTACTTAGAAAAATTAGAGCAACGAGAAGCAATCGAAAACTATGAACAAAGTAACAAAAAGCAAACCGCTTCTACTAATGATGATGACTTCTATATTAATCAGAAACAACAAAAGAAAGAAAAAAGAAAATTAGAAAGACAACTTGAAGAAATAGAAAGTAATATATCTGAATATGAATCACTTATAGAAGATTATGAATATCAACTTACTTTGCCTGAAGTATTTAATGATATTGAAAAGAGTAATCAAATTAATAAACAAAGAATAGATACAGAACATCTGCTCGAAGAAAGTATGAATAATTGGGAAGAAATACAAAATCAATTAGATTAATTTAAAAGTATTAGAGTTATTTTTACACTCTAATACTTTTATTTTTTATATTTAGCCACATTTTTATTCACATTAAAAAGTCTTGTTTTACTAGTAGTCCACAGAGTTATCCTACTTATCCACAGGTAAATTGTACAACCATTCTTTTTAATAATAAGTTATCCACAAATATTTAAAAAGATATACCTAGTTTATCCACAAAATGTGCTTAACTTGTGCACAAGTACAAATGTTCCGTATTGACTTTATTAATTAAGCATGTACTTCATACTAAGAAGGTAAAGATTATTAATTAAAAATATATTTAAACATAATTTTTTAATAATATAGAAAATATTAGTAGATTTAAAATCTAAAAAGCCTTATAATTCAGTTAACCAATTTCTTTTTAATTTTCAAAATTTATATATTTTATTAAATTGGCTAATTTCACTAATCGTTGGTCTGACATGAAACAGAAGGGATGGTAGTTCATGAAAGAAAATAATGAAAATATAGAGCGCTATTCAACCCAGGCTAAAGAATTACTAAATCTTAAAATTATAACTAAAGATGAATATGAGGAAAGAATACAAGACTACACTGATTACACAAATAGTGAAGGTAAGTATTCACGAAAACAATAGCATTATCTTAATACTTATAGTATTTAATAGATTTATCATATACATGCCTATTTGAAACAAAAATAAGCATATCACTTAACTGATTATTTCAGTTTAAAAGTGATATGCCTATTTTTTATACTTTACGATTTATTTCGTGCAAGCTTGCCAATAGAAAATTTATTGTTTAAAAACAACTCTAATCCATCATTTCTATATCTAATGAACTTTTTCCATTAAGCTTCATGTCCGCTGTCTTACCGTTTACATAAAGGTAATGAGCTACTGAACCAATCATCGCAGCATTATCTGTACAGAGATTTAGAGGTGGTATTTTTAATTCTATTTGTTCTCTTTCACATTCTTGCGCCAATACTTTTCTAAGCCCTTTGTTTGCGGCAACTCCTCCTGCCACGACTAGCTGGTCTACTTTATATTCTTTAATGGCAGACATCGTTTTACCTACAAGAACTTCTACAACACTATTTTGAAAGCTTGTTGCTACGTCTTCGGGTATAATTTCTTCATTTTTTTGTCGTTTGTTATGAAGTGTATTTATAACAGCACTTTTCAAACCACTAAAACTAAAATCATAACTATCTTTTTCTAACCATACTCTTGGGAAATTTAAATTATCTTGCCCAATTTCTGCTAATCGATCTACTTCTGGTCCACCTGGATAAGGTAATCCTATTGTTCTAGCTACTTTATCATATGCTTCGCCTACAGCATCATCTCTTGTTTCACCTATTATTTCAAAGTTTAAATGATCTTCCATATAAATTAATTCTGTATGACCACCTGATACAATTAGCGCCATTAATGGGAATTGTAGAGGCTGAATTAGATTGTTAGCGTATATGTGACCAGCAATATGGTGTACTGGGATTAATGGCTTTTGGTAACTAAATGCTAAAGCTTTAGCACTCGCTACACCTACCAATAATGCCCCAATTAATCCTGGACCTTCTGTAACAGCAATGGCATCTATCTCTTCCATAGTCATCTCTGCATTTTTCAAAGCTTCATCGACTACTCGAGTAATCACTTCTACATGTTGTCTACTCGCTACTTCAGGTACTACTCCACCAAACTTCTTATGTGTCATCATCTGTGTTACGACTTCGTTACTTAATATTTCTTTACCATCTTTAATCACACTAGCTGCAGTTTCATCACAACTTGTTTCAATACTTAATATTATAGATTCACACATTTTTTAGACTCACCCACATTACTTTTGCATCCTCTCCGTCGCCATAATAATTTTTTCTGACGCCACCATACGTAAACCCTGCTTTTTCATATACATGTCTTGCTACATCATTTTCAATTCTTACTTCTAAACTCATTGTTGTGCATGTTGAACTCGCAAAATTCATTACGTATTCTAATAACAATTGACCGACTCCGCTATTTCTATAATTTCTACTTACTGAAATCGTCGTAATTTGTGCTTGATCTATCACGAGCCACAAACCACAATAAGCAATAATTTCTTCACCTAGCGATACTACAAAATAATGAGCAAATTCATTCTTCTCTAATTCATGATAAAAAGCTTCCATCGACCACGAACTATTAGTGAAACTCTGCTTTTCTATTTCATAAACTTGAGGGACATCTTCCATTGACATTTTTCTAATTTCTAACGTGTTGTCTGATTGTTTTTCCAATTTTGTTCCGCCTCTGATAATTTTAAATATCGTGGTTTTAGTTCGTGTACATTTTTAACAGGTTCTTCTTTAATATCATACATTCTAGAAGCATCTGGTAAATAAGATTTTATTTCACCTGCTAATTGATCTTGGAGCTTCTCAGCATCTTTCCCTACATATATATATGTTTTGTTTAATGACTCCAAGTATTCTTTAAGTGCTTCTATAGAGATGTAAGTATCTTCCATTACATTTGTTAATACATTATCTTCATACTTATATACACCAGTAAAGACATGATTACGTCTTGCATCAAATATAGGGACGATTAGCGTTTCTTTTATATCAGTTGTATGTGCCAAGGCTTTTAAAGAAGACACTTCATAAACTGGTATATTAAGTGCATATGATAAAGTTTTAGCTGTAGTGATACCAATCCTTAATCCCGTATAAGAACCTGGTCCATTTGCTACTACAATTTCAGTTAAATCTTTAGGTACAATATTGGCTTCTTTTAACAGATTCTCAATTACTGGCATCAATTGTAACGAGTGATTCTTTTTTTTATTTGATTGATGATTAAGTAATATTTGGTTTTCATTCGTAATTGCAACGGCTAATGGTTGATTGGAAGTATCAATCAGTAATGTCGTCATTATTTAACAACTCCTTCAATTGTTTATAGTGTTCACCTTTTGAAACAATTTCAAACGTTCTTGTATGCTCATCTAATCTCTTAATATTAATTTCTAATCTCTCTTCAGGTAGATAATCTTCAATGAATGTACTCCATTCGATTAATGTAACACCATCACCATTAAAATACTCATCAAAACCTAAATCTTCATCGCTATCTTCTAATCTATAACAATCCATATGATGAAAAGGCAATTTTCCTTTGTATGATTTAATTATATTAAAGGTAGGTGAATTAATATTTCGCTTAACGCCTAAAGCTTTACCAAAAAATTGACTAAATGTCGTTTTACCTGCCCCTAAATCACCATTAAGCAAAATGACATCATTTTTCGATACATGCTTTGCTAATTTTTCTGCAATATTTTTAGTTTGATCTAATGTTTGAACTTCAATATACAAATGTAACACCTACCTTTAATTTTACTAAGTTAAACTAACTGAATTATTATAACAAATAATTAAAAAATTGGGTAATGAATGGTTTTTTATCACTAAAGCGCTTACATTGTCTAAATATTTAGAAAAATCCAAATCTTCTGTTGACATGTCCCGAAATATGGGTTAAATTTAGTACATAAATTTTTTAATTATTCAAAATATATCGAAAAATAAAGATTCTCATTTAAGAAGAAAGGACGAGTTGTAATGAAATTCTATATGACGGCACATAAACCGACAACTGAATATAGCTTAATAGTAATTTTATTACGCTCAGTAGGACTCGAACAACAGTAACTTGCAATTTACTGTATGGTTTAAGTCCTATTTCTACTTGAATGGGACTCGTAAACAGCGTCCCATTATATTGGGAGGCTGTTTTTTTATTTTCTAGAGGAGTGTAAATATGAGAAGTGACATGATCAAAAAAGGTGACCAACAAGCACCTGCAAGAAGCTTATTACATGCAACAGGACAAATTAAAGACCCAACAGATATGAACAAACCGTTTATTGCTATCTGTAACTCTTACATCGACATTGTCCCAGGACATGTTCATCTAAGAGAGTTAGCTGATGTTGCTAAAGAAGCAATCAGAGAAGCAGGTGGTATTCCATTCGAATTTAATACGATTGGTGTAGACGATGGCATTGCAATGGGACATATTGGCATGCGCTACTCATTACCAAGTAGAGAAGTTATCGCAGATGCAGCAGAAACAGTTATTAACGCTCACTGGTTTGACGGCGTATTCTACATGCCAAACTGTGACAAAATCACACCAGGAATGTTACTAGCATCAGTTAGAACAAACGTACCAGCTATTTTCTGTTCAGGTGGACCGATGAAAGCAGGTTTATCTTCAACAGGAAAAGCATTAAACCTATCTTCAATGTTCGAAGCAGTTGGTGCATTTAAAGATGGATCAATGAGTAAAGAAGAATTCTTGGATATGGAACAAAACGCGTGTCCTACTTGTGGTTCTTGTGCAGGTATGTTTACTGCTAACTCAATGAACTGTTTAATGGAAGTGCTAGGTTTAGCTCTACCTTATAACGGAACAGCAATTGCAGTTGGTGAACAAAGAAAAGAATTAATTCGAGATGCTGCATTCAAGTTAATGGATTTAGTTAAAAATGATATTAAACCAAAAGATATCGTAACAAAAGATGCTATCGATGACGCATTTGCTTTAGATATGGCAATGGGTGGTTCTACTAACACAGTTCTACACACATTAGCTTTAGCAAATGAAGCAGGAATTGATTACGATTTAAACAGAGTAAACGAAATTGCTAAACGTACACCGTACTTATCTAAGATTGCCCCAAGCTCATCTTACTCAATGCATGATGTACATGAAGCTGGTGGTGTTCCAGCAATCATCGGTGAATTACTGACTATGGATAATGTATTACATCCAGATAGAATTACCGTAACTAGTAAAACATTAAGAGAAAACAACGAGAATAGAGAAATTAAAAACCTCGATGTTATCCATAAAAAAGAAAACGCATTTTCAAAAACTGGAGGTTTATCAATATTATTTGGAAATATCGCTCCAGATGGTGCAGCTATTAAAGTCGGCGGAGTTGATCCATCTATTAGTAAATTCGTCGGTAAAGCGATTTGCTTCGACTCACATGATGAAGCGGTTGAAGCAATTGATAATCATACAGTACGTGAAGGTCACGTAGTTGTTATTAGATATGAAGGTCCTAAAGGTGGACCAGGAATGCCAGAAATGTTAGCCCCTACTTCATCCATCGTAGGTAGAGGTTTAGGTAAAGATGTTGCACTTATTACTGACGGAAGATTCTCTGGTGCAACAAGAGGTGTTGCTGTCGGACACATTTCACCTGAAGCTGCTGCTGGTGGCCCTATTGGATTAATTAACGATGGAGACGAAATCGTAATTGATTTAGTTAATCGTAAATTAGATGTTAATGTTTCTGACGCTGAATTACACGAAAGAAAACAAAATATCAAACCATTTAAAGCAAAAGTAAAAACTGGCTATTTAGCTAGATATACTGCCCTTGTTACAAGTGCAAATACAGGTGGCATTATGAAAGTACCAGATGAATTAATTTAAGGAGTGATTATCATGGCACTAACTACTAAATCTTATAATGAACCCGATGAAGCAACTAAGGAAAAAACAATAACTTACACAGGAGCAGAATTACTCGTACAATCATTTATTGATCAAAAAGTTGATTATATCTTTGGTTATCCTGGAGGCGCTGTTCTTCCATTATATGATGCTTTTTATGATGGTAAAGTTCCTCACATTTTAACTAGGCATGAACAAGGTGCTGTTCATGCCGCGGAAGGATATGCAAGAGTTACTGGTAAACCAGGCGTGGTTGTTGTAACAAGTGGACCTGGTGCTACAAATACAATCACAGGTATTGCAGATGCAATGAGTGACTCTATCCCTTTGATCGTTATTACTGGACAAGTGCATAGACCAGGTATTGGTAAAGATGCTTTCCAAGAAGCGGATTTACTTTCTATGACAACACCAATTACAAAACATAACTATCAAGTAACAGATGTAAAAGATATTCCAAAGATTATAGACGAAGCTTTTCATATTGCTTCTACTGGTCGCAAGGGACCAGTTGTAATCGATTTTCCTAAAGATATCGGCGTATTAGAAACAGTTGAAGTTGAACCAAGAGATTTAGATTTACCAGGTTATCAGCTTAATTTAAATCCTGAAGATAAAGAAATTGAGCAAATCATTCAAATGATGAGTGTAGCTAAAAGACCAATTATTTTAGCTGGAGCTGGTGTGAATCATGCAGAAGCTTCTAAAGAACTCACTGAATTTGCTAACAAATTTAAAATTCCAGTAGTGAATACTTTATTAGGATTAGGGTCAATTCCCTACTCTGACCCATTATTCTTAGGTATGGGCGGCATGCATGGTTCTTACGCAAGTAATATGGCACTTACAGAATGTGATTTGTTGATTAACTTTGGCAGTAGATTTGACGATAGATTAGCAAGTAAACCTGATGAGTTTGCTCAAGACGCTAAAGTTATTCATGTCGATATCGATCCAAGTGAAATCAATAAAATTATACCTACTGATTTAGGTGTTATTGCCGATGCAAAGCTCACTCTAGAAGCATTGTTAGAATATGATGCTCATGAATTAATTCATAACGAATGGTACGAACATTGTCTATCAAATAAAGCGACTTACCCATTCAGATACGATACACCTACAGATGACTTTGTTAAACCACAACAAGCAATCGAGTATATTGGTAAAATCACTGACGGTGATGCATTAGTTTCTACAGATGTAGGTCAACACCAAATGTGGGTCGCTCAATATTATCCGTTTAAAACACATGGACAAATCATTACAAGTGGTGGTCTTGGAACAATGGGATTCGGAATTCCAGCTGCAATGGGTGCGAAATTTGCATATCCTGATAAGACAGTTGTTGCCTTTGTTGGTGACGGTGGATTCCAAATGACTAATCAAGAGATGGCTATTCTTAACGAATTTGATAACGATATTAAAATTGTTCTTATCAATAATGGAACACTAGGGATGGTAAAACAGTGGCAAGATAAATTTTACAGTCAACGTTTCTCACATTCAGTATTTTCTGGACAACCTGATTTCATGAAGCTTTCAGAAAGTTATGGCGTTAAAAGTTTCATGATTGATTCAAATGAGAAATTAGAATCAACACTTGATGAAGCATTTGCACATAAAGGCTCTGCTCTTATCGAAATTAGAATATCCCCTTCTGAACCAGTACTACCAATGGTTCCAAGTGGACAACCAAATTATAAGATGGAGGGCGTGGAATAATGAAAAGAACAATTAAGACATTAGTGCTCGATAGAGCGGGCACACTCAACCGGCTTACAAGTATTTTTGTAAGGAGACAGTACAACATTGTTACTCTTTCAGCAACGCCAACTGAAACTGAAGGCATTACTAACATTACATTTATCGTCGATGTTTCAGATGAAAGTAGTATCGAAACGATCATTAAACAATTAGAAAAACAAGTGAACGTAATTTCAGCTTTAGATATTACAGAAACAAATTTATTTAATCGTGAGTTGATTCTTATAAAGCTCGGTCATCCTAGCAATTATCAAGAATTCGAATCAGTGATCGAACCTTATAAAGAACAGCTCACAATTTTAAAAGATGTTGAAGAACACATCTATTTACAAGCTTTTGGAACCCATCAAACAATAGAAAATCTATTGGATGATTTAGATATATATCCAGTGACACAAGTGTCACGAACAGGTTCTGCAGGATTACTATAAAAACAAAACAAATTAACTATTGGAGGCATTTTATTATGACTAAAGTATTTTATGACAACTCGGTAACAGAAGACGCATTACAAGGTAAAAAAATTGCAGTAGTTGGGTATGGTTCTCAAGGACATGCACATGCACAAAACTTAAAAGATAACGGATATGATGTAGTTATCGGTATTCGTCCAGGTAAATCATTCGATCAAGCTAAAGAAGATGGCTTTGAAGTATATCCAGTTAACGAAGCAGTTAAACAATCTGACGTTGTAATGATTCTATTACCAGATGAAATCCAAGGACAAGTATATAAAGAAGAAATTGAACCTAATTTAGAAGCAAATAATGCATTAGTATTTGCCCATGGATTTAACATTCATTTCAAAGTCATTCAACCACCTGAAAATGTTGATGTGTTCCTAGTAGCACCTAAAGGACCAGGTCATCTTGTAAGACGTACATTTACAGAAGGCAGCGCAGTACCAGCTTTATATGCTGTGTACCAAGATGCTTCAGGTAAAGCAACTCAATTAGCGCTTAGCTATGCAAAAGGAATTGGAGCAACTCGTGCTGGTGTAATTGGTACTTCATTTGAAGAAGAAACTGAAACAGACCTGTTTGGTGAACAAGCTGTATTATGTGGCGGTGTTACTAAGTTAATCCAATCAGGATTTGAAACACTAGTAGAAGCTGGATATCAACCAGAAATTGCTTATTTCGAAGTATTACACGAAATGAAATTAATCGTTGATTTAATGTATGAAGGCGGAATGGAAAACATGCGTTACTCTATTTCAAATACTGCTGAGTACGGTGACTATGTTTCAGGAGAACGCGTTATTACACCAGATGTTAAAGACAACATGAAAGCAGTATTAAAAGATATTCAATCAGGAGCATTCAGTGATAGCTTCATTAAAGATAATGAAAATGGCTTTAAAGAGTTCTTAAGAATGCGTAAAGAACAACAAGGTCATCAAATTGAATCAGTTGGTAGAGATTTACGTGACATGATGCCATTTGTTAAAGCTAAAAGCATTCAGTCCAAATAAATCATAGTAACTTAAGGAGAGGATAATTATGCCAGATCATATTCAAATATTCGATACAACTTTAAGAGACGGAGAACAAACACCTGGAGTAAACTTTTCATTCGAAGAACGTCTCAAAATTGCTAAACAACTAGAAAAATGGGGAGTAGATGTTATCGAAGCAGGATTCCCCGCTTCTAGTGAAGGTAGTTTTAAATCAGTGGAAAGTATTTCACAAGCATTAACAACAACAGCTGTATGTGGTTTAGCTAGATGTAAAAAATCAGATATTGATGCTGTACATGAATCTACAAAGTTAGCTCAACATAGACAAGTTCATGTATTTTTAGCAACTAGCCCTATCCATTTAGAATTCAAATTAAAAATGACTGAAGATGAAGTATTAGCATCGATTAAAGAGAATATCACATATGCTAAAACATTATTCGAAAACGTACAGTTTTCACCTGAAGATGCTACAAGAACACCTTTACCATTTTTAATAAAAGCAATTCAAACTGCTGTTGATGCTGGTGCTAATATAATCAATATTCCAGATACTGTAGGTTATTCGTATCCTTTAGAATATGGTCAACTCTTTAAGACAATTATTGAATCAGTTGAAAGTGACCATGAAGTGATTTATAGCTCTCATTGTCACGATGACCTAGGCATGGCCGTAGCAAACGGCCTTGCTGCTTTTGAAAATGGCGCTCGTAGAGTTGAAGGTGCAATAAATGGTATCGGAGAGCGTGCTGGTAATACTGCACTCGAAGAAATTGCACTTGCATTGTATGTAAGAAAAGACCATTACAACCTTTCTACTAATATTAATTTAGAAGAAACAAAAAATACAAGTGACATGGTCAGTCGTTATTCAGGCTTTCAAGTTCCTAGAAATAAAGCCATTGTTGGACAAAATGCATTTAGCCATGAATCAGGTATTCATCAAGATGGCATTTTGAAAAATCCAGAGACATATGAAATTATGACACCACAACTCGTCGGTGTTGTAAAAAATTCATTACCTCTAGGTAAATTATCCGGTAAACATGCTTTCAGTGAAAAACTAATAGAACTAGGCTACGACTTAACACCAGACGAACAAGTCGAAGTATTTAAACAGTTTAAATCTATTGCAGATAAGAAAAAACAAGTAACTGATCGTGATATACACGCTATTTTACGCGGTAGTGAACATGAAGAAAATGCGTATTATAAAGTTAATGCTCTTCAACTGCAATTCGTATCTAACGGCCTGCAAAGCGCAGTCGTCGTTATTGAAGATAAAGAAGGTAAAACTTATCAAGATTCATCGATTGGATCTGGTTCTATCATTTCAATTTATAATGCCATAGATAGAATTTTTGATTATTCACCTACTCTTCAACAATATAGAATTGAATCAATTACTGAAGGAACGGACGCTCAAGCTGAAGTTCATGTACAAGTTGAATTTGAAGATGAAACATATACAGGTATCGGTATTGATTACGATATTTTATATGCTTCATGCAAAGCTTATGTTGAAGCACATGCGAAACATAGTGAAACTACATTGAAAGAAGGCGTGAAGTCATGACATACAAAATCACTGCCCTACCCGGTGATGGTATAGGCCCAGAGATTTTAACAGGTAGTTTAGAAATTTTAGAAATCCTGTCAAAGAAATTTAATTTTGAATATGAAGTAGTATCAAAAGATTTTGGAGGTATCGCCATAGATAAACATGGCGAACCTTTACCTCCTGATACATTAGAAGCATGTAAAAACAGTGATGCTATTTTGTTAGGTGCTGTTGGAGGACCTAAATGGACAGATCCTAAAAACAGACCTGAACATGGACTATTAGGTATCAGAAAAGCACTTAAACTTTTTGCTAATATTAGGCCTACAATTGTTACTGAATCAACTGCACACCTTTCTCCACTTAAAGAATCATTAGTAAAAAATACAGATTTTATCATCGTTAGAGAATTAACAGGCGGTTTATATTTTGGCGAACCAAAATATTTCGATGAAAATAAAGCTGTAGATACTCTAGCTTATTCAGTTGATGAAATAACACGAATAGCACATGTTGCTTTTAAACTAGCTCAACATAGAAATAAAGTTGTAACTTCAGTAGATAAAGAAAATGTATTAAGTTCTTCAAAATTATGGAGACAAACATTAGAAACAGTTTCAAAACAATATCCTGATGTAACTTTAAATCATTTACTCGTAGATGCTTGCAGCATGCATCTTATAACAAATCCAAGACAATTCGATGTAATTGTAACTGAAAACTTATTTGGTGATATTTTAAGCGATGAAACATCGGTTATCCCAGGTTCATTAGGATTATCACCTTCAGCTAGCTTTGGAGAAGACGGACCTAGTTTATATGAACCTATTCATGGTTCAGCTCCTGATATCGCTGGAAAAGATATAGCAAATCCAAGTGGCATGTTATTATCTTTAGCAATGTTAATACGTGAAAGTTTAAATCAACCAGAATGTGCACAACATTTAGAAGATATCGTATTTAAAACAATAAAAGAAGGTATTTCAACAAAAGATTTAGGTGGACAATCTAGCACATCTGAAGTCTTCGAAACTATTAAAAAATCAATTTAAAAGGAGGAAACGACATGAGTCAAACATTATTTGATAAAGTATGGAATCGACATATAATAGCCGGTAAAGAAGGTGAACCACAATTATTATATATCGACTTACACCTAATACATGAAGTCACTTCTCCTCAAGCTTTTGAAGGCTTAAGATTGCAAAATAGGAAAGTCCGACGACCTGATCGTACATTTGCTACGTTAGATCACAATGTACCGACAGTTGATATATTCAATATTAGAGATGAAATAGCTAATAAACAAATTCAAGCTTTGCAAAAAAACTGTGAGGCTTTCGGTGTAAAGTTATTTGATATGGGTTCAGATGAACAAGGTATTGTGCACATGGTTGGACCTGAAACAGGTTTAACACAACCAGGAAAAACAATTGTATGTGGCGATTCTCATACAGCTACACATGGCGCATTTGGTGCTATAGCTTTTGGTATTGGTACAAGTGAAGTAGAACATGTTTTTGCAACACAAACTCTATGGCAAACTAAACCTAAAAACTTAAAAATACAAGTAGATGGAAGTTTACCTAATGGTGTTTATGCCAAAGACCTTATTCTTTATTTAATCAATCAACATGGTGTAGATTTTGGAACTGGTTACGCATTAGAATTCGCTGGAGAAGCCATTGAAAATATGACGATGGATGAACGCATGACCATTTGTAATATGGCAATTGAAGCTGGCGCAAAATACGGTATGATGAAACCAGATGAAACAACTTTTGAATATGTTAAAGGTCGTGAATACCAACCTGAAAACTTTGAAGAAAAAGTAGAAGAATGGAAAGAACTCTATTCGGACGAAGACGCTACTTACGATAAAATTATCAATGTAGATGTGACCGATTTAGAACCACAAGTGACTTGGGGAACTAGTCCCGAGATGGGCGTAAGTTTTAGTACTCCTTTCCCTGAAATAAATGATTTAAATGATGAAAGAGCTTATAACTATATGGGACTTGAACCAGGTCAAACAGCAAGAGATATTCCTTTAGGATATGTATTTCTAGGTTCATGTACAAATGCTAGACTTTCAGACTTAATCGAAGCAAGTAAAATCGTAGATGGTCATACCGTCCACTCTAATATAACAGCTATTGTTGTCCCTGGTTCAAGAAGTGTTAAACTTCAAGCCGAGGCATTAGGTCTAGACAAAATATTTAAAGACGCTGGTTTTGATTGGAGAGAACCTGGATGTTCAATGTGTCTAGGTATGAATCCAGACCAAGTACCTGATGGAGTACACTGTGCATCTACAAGTAACCGTAACTTCGAAGGAAGACAAGGTAAAGGAGCTAGAACTCATCTAGTATCCCCTGCTATGGCTGCAGCTGCTGCAATTAATGGTAGATTTGTAGATACAAGAAAGGTGGTCATTTAAATGGAACCTATTAATATATTTAATGGTAAAACTGTACCTCTATTAAATAATAATATTGATACAGATCAAATTATTCCTAAAGCATTTTTAAAACGTATTTCTAAAACAGGATTCGGACCATTTTTATTCGATGAATGGCGCTACCTTTCAGATGGCTCAGAAAATCCAGAATTCAATTTAAATAAACCTGAATATAAAGGCGCATCTATTTTAATTTCTGGAGATAACTTCGGTTGTGGTTCATCAAGAGAACACGCTGCATGGGCTTTAAAAGACTTTGGTTTTCTTATTATAATAGCTGGTAGCTTTAGTGATATCTTTTACATGAACTGTACTAAAAACGGTATGCTTCCTATTGCTATTGAAAATAAAACAGATAGAGAATCAATTGCTCAACATAGTGAAATTACAATAGATTTACCAAATCAAGAAATTATAACACCAGAAGCTAAATATCACTTCGATATTGATGCAACATGGAAAAATAAACTCGTTAATGGACTAGATGATATCGCAATTACATTAACATATGAAGACCAAATTAATGAATATGAAAAAACGCACAACTAATATAGGAGTGATAGAATGACCTTAAAAACTCGATTAAGTACCGATGATATCGAAGATGCATTTTTAAAACTTAAAGATACCGTCAAACAAACACCACTTGAAAAAGACTTATACTTATCTCAAAAATTTGATTGTAATGTATATCTAAAACGTGAAGATATGCAATGGGTAAGATCTTTTAAATTACGAGGCGCGTATTACGCGATTAATCAACTAACTGATGAACAACGTGCTAATGGTGTAAGTTGCGCAAGTGCAGGTAATCACGCACAAGGTGTTGCATTTACAGCTAAGTATTTAGGTATTAAAGCTGTAATATTCATGCCTGTTACTACTCCGTCACAAAAAATAAATCAAGTTAAATTTCATGGTGGAGAATTCGTGCAAATTGAATTGATCGGTGATACATTCGATGATTGTCTAAAACACGCACTAGAGTACACTAATAAATTTAATTTATCATTTATTGATCCATTTAATAATTTAAATACGATTGCAGGACAAGGTACTATAGCAAAAGAAATCCTAGACTTTTCTTCTGAAGAAAATATAAATTTTGATTATTGTTTTGCAGCAGTTGGAGGCGGCGGCCTTATCTCTGGAGTTGGTACTTATTTAAAAGATAAGAGCCCTTCTACACAATTAATTGGTGTTGAGCCATTAGGTGCTAGCAGTATGGCACAATCTGTGAAAGCTAATAAAGTTGTAGCACTTACAGATATAGATAAATTCGTAGATGGTGCTTCAGTAGGTAAAGTTGGCGAATTAACATTTGATATCGCTAAAAACGTTGTAGATAATTTTGTCGCAATCGATGAAGGTGAAGTGTGTAGCACAATCTTAGATATGTATTCGAAATTAGCTATTATAGCTGAGCCTGCAGGTGCTTTAAGTGTATCGGCATTAAACCATTACAAAAATGAAATTAAAGGTAAAAATGTAGTATGTATCGTCAGTGGTGGCAACAATGATATTAATAGAATGAAGGAAATAGAAGAACGTTCATTGCTATTTGAAGATATGAAACATTACTTTATTGTTAATTTCCCTCAAAGACCTGGTGCTTTAAGAGAATTTGTTAATGATGTTTTAGGACCGAATGATGATATTACTAAATTCGAGTACTTAAAGAAATCGAGTCAAAATACAGGTACCGTTATTATCGGTATACAATTAAAAGACCACAATGATCTTGATCAGCTTTATAAAAATGTTAGTGAATTTGATCCTAAATACATTTATATTAATCAAAATAAGATGCTTTACTCATTACTCATATAATACAAATGAGTCTGGGACATAAATAATTGTCCCAGACTCTCTTTTTGTATTGGCAGTAGCTGACTGGTATGAAAATGCGCTTATATCAAGCTTTTTTCATACCTAGTCATCCTTGCCGGGGTGGGACTACGAAATCTTTTTAATAAAATGAGATTTCTGTCCTACTCCCATTTGTATGTATAGAAATAGAAAGATTACTCCTTTAAATTAAATCAAAAAAAAGAGACCTAACAGGTCTCGAGTGCGGCTCATCGCATCAATTTTATAATAATTTGCCCGGCAACGTCCTACTCTCGCGGAACGTAAGCCCAACTACCATCGGCGCTAAAGAGCTTAACTTCTGTGTTCGGCATGGGAACAG